>CADCMM010000033.1 GCA_902802515.1 uncultured Lachnospiraceae bacterium | reverse complement strand
TAACGCTTTGGATTGCGGACAGTATGCTTGTACACAAAACGATCGTCGTGCGAGTGAACTCTTGCCAAAACCTTGCCGCCGCGAAAATGCATATGCTTCGATCGCATTTGAGCGGCGTGCAGATAGGTTTGCAGCAAGGGGAACGAGATAGACGTGTTTTTGTACAAGCACACTGGCTGCAATCCTCTGTAAGGTAGTGGGTGTTCCAGAAATCATGCCTTTTGGGACGACTAAGGAAGTCATCCCAAAATCCGCCTGCCGGCGGATACGCCCCTTCGGGCAAAGGACACTTTTGTTCTTGTCACACCATCAGTTCCTGCATGATATATTCGTATACCGTCTGACACTTCTTCTGCCACTGTCTGCATATGGCCTTGGCCTGGGCTTCTTCCGGAACACTGAGTGTCAGGTCAATGAGGTCAGAGTTCTTTTCTTTTACTCGGCAGCGAACGGAATACTCCCCAACCGTATTCCGGTAGTAGTCAGCGATAACCGACACTTCATTTCTCAGCTGCATTTTATTTTCTTTCAGATACTTGTCGATATCATCCCTGATCGATCTGGAAATCTTGTTTCCGAAAAATCCAATCGTCTCCTCCCCTTCCGGGGTAATGGTATAGAAAGAAGTGTTCTGGATCGTTTCCTGGTGGATCAGTCCGGCTTCCGTAAGTTCCGCGAGCACCGACTGCAGGGTAAAGTAGGTAGTGTAGCCCTGATCCAGAACGAAATTAGAAATTTGAGCGTTTGTCATGGAAAAGTCTATTTTTTTCAACATGTAAAGTACGATTAATTTATAAAGCGTAATCGGATCAGCCATAAATTCCTCCTGGTGGTTTTCTTGTCGTTTTATATTTTAATTTAAATTCTCTACAGTGAAGCATCGGCCCTGCCAGGTATTTTGGGCTCTCATTTTCTGATGCAGGCTGTTCAGGACGGTGCGCTTATGCGTTGTCCAGAGGGGAGCGATCAGCAGATCTCTGGGTCCGTCACCCGTGAGACGATGGATCACAATATCGGGGGAGAGCCGTTCCAGACATTGTATCAGCAGAGAAATATACTCGTCCATAGTCGGAATGGGAAAGGGGTGCTCTCTGTAATACCCGGCCAGATCAGTGTTTTCTAGGACATGGAGCAGCTGCAGCTTGATGCCCTGGATATCCTGGCGGTTCAGGTAATCTACAGTCTGAAGCATCTTTGTTTCATCTTCCCCCGGAAGGAACAGGATGGTGTGGACGATGACCTCCAGTCCCCGGCTTCGAAGCTGTCTGACGGCTTCTTCAAAGCAGGAGAGAGAATAGCCTCTTCTGATAAACTCGGCAGTGTCTTTGTGAATCGTCTGAAGCCCCAATTCCACCCATACGGGTTTCATCCGATTGAGCCGGGCCAGAAGATCCAGAACCTGTTTATCCAGGCAGTCAGGACGGGTGGCGATAGACAGGATGGCAATTTCCGGCACAGAGATGGCTTCCATAAAGATATGCTCCAGGTGATCCAAAGAGGCATAGGTGTTGGTGTATGCCTGGAAGTAAGCGATGTATTTGCTGACCGGACGTTTTAGCCTGATCATTGCTTTCTGGACTTCTATCTGCCTTACAATCGGCTGGTCTGCTTTTCCCGCGAAATCTCCGGAGCCTCCCGCGCTGCAGAAGATGCAGCCGCCGGTAGAAATTTTTCCGTCCCGGTTGGGGCAGGTCATTCCTCCATTTAACGACAGGCGGTAAATTTTTTCACCATATCGTTTTTTTAGTTCATAATCCAGGGAATGATACGGTTTGTCATTCCAGTTCATAAAGATTCCTCCCCCAAATAGCTTAAGTTATCATAACATCTGGCCTGCTTTTATTCAAGGGAAATGTTTTGACAAAGGACTGGCAGAAGTATATAGTGTAAAGGGTGTGAAGCACACTTTTGTTGTGTTAATTGAAAAACGGAGTTGATAAGATGGATAGATTTGATAAGGATTATAAGAATAAAAGAGAAGAAACGCAGAGGGCGAAAGACTCTGGGGGGATACGCTTTCCAAGATATGAGGAAGTCCAGACGCGGACGGAAACAAAAGTTTTGTGGATGATACTCGGAGTATTGTGCGTGATCCTGGTAGTTGCGCTGGTGGGGCAGGAGTATTATAGAAATCATACTTACCGAAAGGGAGAATTGGCTCAGATGAGCGAAGCGGAACCGAAGCAGAGACTAAAATTTCTGACGGAGGAAGAGGTAGCCGTCGCCCGAAAAAACGCAGACGTTGGAGATCCGAATTCCGTCGCCGGGGAGGATGGACAGCCCAGCGCGGCGGATGATGCGCAAAAGCTGATTGTGGTGGAGACTGCGGAGTCCGTGAGTTTAAAAAATCAGCTGATCGGCATATTGCCTGGTATTAAGGGACCGGGAGAAACAGCTGAGGAGTTGATTGCCCGAGCCGACAGGCTGGCAGCAATGTATGATTATGAGGATGCCGCTGCGCTTTTGGAGAATTGCTCCACTTATAAAGAAGATTTTCAGATGCAGGACGCGGTAAAGAAGTACCGGAACCAGCAGGCGGCCTGCGTGGAATATCCGGTGGAACAGGTGACCCACGTTTTTTTCCACACGCTGATCAAGGATCCGGAAAAAGCATTTGACGGAGATCAGTACCAGGACGGCTACAACCAGTATATGGTCACCATTGATGAGTTCAATGGCATTATCCAGGAAATGTATGAGAGGGGTTATGTGATGGTGACGCTGAAAGATATGGCCGGAGTGGACGTTGGAAACGAAGGAACGGTGAGCGTGACCACCGGCAAGATATTGCTTCCCAAGGGAAAAATTCCCTTTGTGCTGTCCCAGGACGATGTCTGCTACTATCACTATATGGACGGGGACGGTTTTGCCAGTAGGCTGATCGTGGACGAAAATGGCGACATAAAAAATGAATATATCGAGGATGATGGAAGCATATCGGTGGGTGACTACGACATGGTACCGCTCATCGACCGGTTTGTGGAAGAACATCCGGACTTTTCCTACCGTGGTGCAAAGGGCTATGTAGCCCTCACCGGATATGACGGTATTTTGGGCTATCGGACGGACATCAGTTATAAGACCAGAGAGAATCTGGACAGCTATCAGGAGATTTTTTTCCAGGAGCACCCGGATTTTGGCGAAGCGGATTATGAGCGGGAGTGCGAGGAGAGCAAAAAAGTTGCGGAGGCTATGAAAGAAGATGGATGGTTGTTTGCCAGCCATACCTGGGGTCATGTTGGTCTTGGCTCCGGTTCAACTACTTGGGAGCAGTTTAAGGCGGATACAGATAAGTGGGAGGAACGTGTCGAACCCCTGATCGGAGAGACGGATACGCTGATCTACGCCTTCGGCGGAGATATTTCCGATGCAGCGGAATATGCCGGAGACCGTTTTGAATACCTGAGCGCAAAAGGATTTCACTATTTCTGCGGGGTAGATTCCGCCAGATACTGGATACAGATCAGGGGCAATTACGTGCGCCAGGCCAGGAGAAATATTGACGGCTACCGTATGTATTACAATCCGGATATGCTCAGCGACCTGTTTGATGTGAGCCAGGTGTGGGATTCCAAACGGCCGTCCTTGGTGCCGCCGATTTAAGATTAAGGATTTTTTAAGGGACGGATTTGGAAAAATATGGTAGTATGAGAGCAGGCAGCACTGCAAAGACTAGTACAGCGTTCGCCAAATAACTGGACCAATCACTCAGAAAAGAAGGCAAGTGATTTGGTGTAGTTATTTGCGAAACGCTGTACTAACAGTATCGAATATTAAAAGGGGAGAAAAGACGTGGACGAAAGACAACGGCGTATTCAGCAGAGGAGAACGAGGCGCAGAAGGAACGAATTGATCATGAAATGTATTATTGCACTGCTGCTTATCGTGGTGATCGCTCTGGGGGCGGTGCTTATTAAGGAGTTGGTATCCGGCAGTAAAAAAAATACGCAGGGGCGCGGCAATTCTGGCGCGGGGGAAATTGTGATCGCGCAGGGCACTGCGGGAAATGCCGAAGAGGGACAGCATGAGGATGGCAGTCCTGGAGGGACTGTTTCCGGCGCTGCCAGTGAACTCATAGCACAGGCAGATCTTCTGGCAGCGCAGTATGATTATGACGGGGCGATCCAGCTTCTGAAAGCATCCATCGGCTATGTGTCAAACACACAGATGCAGAATGCGGTAGCAGGTTATGAGCAGACGAAGACTACCTGTGTGTCGTATCCTGTGGATCAGGTGACGCATGTGTTTTTTCACACACTGGTGAAAGATGACAGAAAAGCGTTTGACGGGGATGAGAAGGAAGCGGGCTATAATCAGGTAATGACAACTATCTCGGAATTTAACAGCATAATTCAGCAAATGTATGACAGAGGTTATGTGATGGTGAGCCTGCATGATATGTGTAAGGTGAACGAGGATGGAACCGTTTCAAGAAAAGAAATTTACCTGCCGGCGGGAAAGAAACCTTTCGTACTGTCCCAGGATGACGTCAGTTATTACCACTATATGGATGGGGACGGTTTTGCTCAGAAACTGATAGTAGATGAAAACGGAGAGGTAAAAAATACCTACATCGAAGAGGACGGAAGCATATCGGTGGGAGATTATGATATGGTGCCGTTGATCGATACTTTTGTGAAAGAGCATCCTGATTTTTCTTATCACGGGCACAAGGGCATTGTAGCGCTGACTGGTTATGAAGGCGTGCTGGGATATCGTACGGACGAGGTTTACCGCACCAGGGAATCTAGCCGGGTCACTGCTTATCAACAGCAGTTTTTTGACACTCATCCGGATTTTGACTGGCAGTTGGAAGTGGATCAGGCCACTGCGGTGGCAGACGCCATGAAAGCCGAAGGTTGGGAGTTCGCCAGTCATACCTGGGGGCATATTAACCCTCTGGGATATGGTTACGACGCCACAGTGCAGGATACGGAGCGGTGGCTTGCCAATGTGGCCACAGTGGTGGGGTCCACGGATGTGCTGATCTTTGCTTTCGGCGCTGATATCGGAGACTGGCAGCCGTACACCAGTGACAATGCATTTTTCACGTATTTTAAGAGTAAGGGATTTAATATTTTCTGCAATGTAGATTCCAGCCAATACTGGGTGCAGTTTGGAAATACGTTCATGCGCCAGGGACGCAGGAACCTGGACGGCTACCGCATGTACTATAATCCGGACATGCTCTCTGATCTGTTTGACGTATCCGAAGCATGGGATGACAATAGGCCGACGCCGGTACCGGCGATGTGATGAGTTAAGAGCTGACGCACTAAGTGCATACTTTGTATATTTATGCAATAAAATGCCTGGTGTGTCAGCCCTTTTACCTTCCGGTTTCTGAACTGCCAAAGACCCGGGCAGGCAAATGTATTTTCATCCACGAATGCGCTGAGGGCATTGTTCGCGATGTGAAAAAGAATACAGGGTCAGGGTGACCGACTTTTCAACCCTGCGGATCGGTTAAAGGTACTACAAAATTTTCAAACGCCGTGATCATGGCGGGATGTTTGATAAGAAAATGAATGGGTGGCGCGGTACTCTTGGAGACCAGCGCATAGTCTCCCTCCCGCACCGTGATCTGTATATTGCGGAACGGAGATGCCGGGTCCAAACGCAATCGAAGCGTGGGATGAGCATCGGCGAACTGCTTTGTAAGGGAAAGGTGTTCCCGATAGATATCTCTTGTGTAGCGGATTTCTCTATCCAGGAAGAATTCAGAGAGAGAAACGGATAACGGATGGGCGTAAAATTCTTCGTTGTCCAGATCGGGCAGTTCCAGGGTAACACAGCCGGAATCCAGCGTGTGCAGTACGCTTTCCAGATAGAGGCGATGAAATTCCAGAAAATCTTTACGCTCTGGCGACGGTATTCCGTTGTCTGCAAGCAGTTTTGCCAGGAGATCTCCGGAAAGAGTGTAAAAAGGCGGAACGCTGTAAATACAGCGGTAAGTGCCGTTTCCTTTCCAGAGATTAGAAAGCTGGCGGCGGAACGCGTCAGCCTGGTCATTCCGGTAGATCTGCATCAGGGGTTTAGCCCGGCGCAAAAGAGCGTTTGCCCGCTGCCGGTAATACTGCACATCGGCTTTGTTTTTGGTGACTATATAACGGCCTTCCGCCTGGTGGCCGGCGATAGCTTCTCCGACTACTGCAACACTGCCGGCGGTTCGGAGAAAATGCAGGAAAGTCTGGTTCGTCGCGTCCGGCAGGTAGTAAGGTATGATCTGGCCCGTCATGTACATGGGAATCCAGCCCTCCAAACCAAGCATCATTTCCGGAAAAGGGCGGTGAACTTCATGAATCTGATGCAGGCGCAGGCCTTTTCGCAGCAGCATTGCCATACCCAACATCCATTTTTTAGGAAACTCTTTGTCTTCTGCCATGTCCTCCAGGGGCATATCGCTGTACAGGATCACATCTTCTTTTGACTTTGAAAGGACAGCAGCCTTCAGAAAATCCAGCTCTGCCTGCATCATTTCCGATATTCCGCTGTAGATTTTTGCGGTGGGAAGTTGAAACGGCGCGGTGGGTACTTTCAGCTCATCGAAATGTATCGCCCGGATATATTTATTCAGATCAAATTCATCCAACTTTACCAGAAATCCCTCCAGAGGTTTTTTTTCCGGTCTGGTGTTGGAACCCAGATACATACGGACGACTGCAGACAGGGCAGTGGCAGTGAGAGTCTGGTCCTGAGAACAGCCTGTAAGACCGATGATGGCGGAACTGTAGGAAGAATCGGCAAAGCGCCTTGCAATATAATCCGACACATCGGATAAAAACTGCGGCAGATTTCCGGGACGGCGCGTACCTGTGAGAACCCGGGAGATATAGGAGGGGTCATAACTAAGTGCCCGTGCAAGTTCGTTGTTGCCGATGGAAAGAGCTTCCAGGAGGATCTGAAGATTCTTGCAGAACTGCTCAAATGAAATGGAGATACCGGTCAGAGACCGGGTGAACTCCAGTTCAATCTGTTTTGCGTCAGGGGAGAGAGCAGTCTGACGTTTTGATATCGCACAAATTCCCTGAGCCAGTTTTTGAACGGAGGCGCCGTCCGAGGAGGGCAGCTGCTTTCCGGACAGATAACGGCTGATCACGGATTTTGAGAGGCCGGAGGCCTGGGCAAGATCGCTGGCATTGCAATGTAAGGTTTCTATATAAGACTGTAGTAATTCACTGAATGACATAAGGCGCTCTCCTTCTGTGTGTCTATACCAACATTATCTCTGGTGGTTGCTTGTTTGTCAATGACAAACAAGGAGAGATGTACGATTCTATAAAGGGAAATGATATGATAAAAACGATTGAAATCGTAATCAAAAAGGCGGATCTGGAATAATTTCAGGAATCAGAGGGATAGATGGGGGGATAAATTTGCAGACTGGAAAACTGCTTCCACTTATATTGGCCAGTGTGATGTGTGCGGCCGGCTCACCTGCATGGGCAGAGCTGGATTCAGCGGGAACGACGGCTGCTTCTACAGGAAGCCTTCAGGAAGTGTGGAACAAAAAGATGGAGGAAACTCCGCAGCCAGGGAAAGAGATGGAGTTGTCAGAACCTGATATTACAGAGGAAGAGACGGAAAAGCTCTACAACACCACACCCCAACTCAGTGAGTGGGATATCCTGCGGATGAACAACGGAGATGCGGATTTTCTATACAGCGATGAGGGTTATCTGACATTCCTGAGAGGAAAGTTTTATGAAGATAAGGTGACTGACCCGGAAGAGGGGATCACGGCGCTTTTTGGTATTGCAAAGCTGTTGGGATTGTCAAAGGGGGCAGAATTCTTCGGGGTATTTGCTGAGCAGAATCGCTTTGGTTATACCTATATTACCTACAAACAGCGTTATGGGGATCTGACGCTGGAGAATGCTGTGCTGAAACTGGTGATTGATCCGGAAGGATATACGGCGGGGCTTGTCTGCTCCTTCACCCCAAATGTAGGGATGGCAGGACCGGAGGAGTCTTCGGTGACATCCCGGGAAGCGGAGCAGATTGTACTGGATTATTACCCACAGTATCAGATGACGGTGTACCCGGATCACACCCGGCAGACTTCAGTGACAGTGAATGATGTTGCTTATCATGCCTGGGCAGTATTTACGGATTATCCAGCAGAGGCTTCCCCGCCGGAGGGGCGGGGATATCTGGAGCATCTGGTGGCTTATGACGGCAGCTATCTGATGTATATGGCGGTGAGCTCTCCCGAGGAGCTGGTGCTGGGGGACAATGCCCAGACGGAGCTGGCATTGGCGTGGTTCGAGGGAATGGAGGCGGACACCTGGACAGGCACGGTGACGCTCCATGACGGAACGAAGAAAAATATCACGGTTCCGGTGGTCTGTGACCCAAAGACAGGAACCTACTACCTGGCGGATCTGCAGAGGCATATCCTGCTGGCGGATTATTATGAGTATTCATTTGAAAAAAAGTATGTACCATGGTCTTCCCAGGACAATACCGGTTGGCCGCAGCATTATCTTCTGACCTATGAAACCTATATCAAGGTCTATGATTTTTTTGCGGAGTATGGGCTGGTGTCGGTGGATGGTTTCGGAATGCCGATCCTTATACTGACCGATTATTGTGACCGGGCACACACACCGGAAAATAATGCCTGCTATATGGGAATGATGAATGGCTGGGCGGTGTTTGCGGCCAGCGAAGTAAATGATTACGGCGAGTGCATTGATGTGGCGGCACATGAGTTTACCCATGGTATTACCGTCTATACCATTGGCGGAGATCTCTATGAAAATGAATCCGGAGCAGTAAATGAGGGGCTCAGTGATGTACTGGGAAACCTGTGTGAGATGTTAATGGGAGAAACGACAGACACGGAGTGGCTGATGGCGGAAAACTGCGGATATCCAATACGGAAAATGAGCTATCCATGGGATTATTATCAGCCTGTGACAGTGGGCGGAAGGTATTATCAGGAACCTACCGATACGCCTCTGTGGGAAAATGATTTTGGAGGCGTACATACCAATAACTCTCTCATCGGGCATATCGCGTGGCGGCTCTGCGCGGAAGGAATGACACTGGAGGATGCATTTTGCCTCTGGAAAGAAGCAATCAATCTGCTGACTCCGTTGTCCGGATATCGGGAGATCCATAGGGCGCTGGTTTTTGCCGCGAAGATCCGACAGATGGAGGAGAAATGGGTGAAAAAGATCGACCTGATCTGTGAACAGGCGGGATATTGAAGAGATTCTCAGGCGTTTCGCAAACGCCCGGAATATAAGCATCAAGAAAGGAGAAACGGTATGAAAAAGAAAAATTTCAAAAGGGGTATGGCATCAGCATTATCTGCTATGATGATCATGAGCGGTTTTTCCGCGTATGCGGGAGAGCTGGGAACAGCAGGCGGAACGGGTTTTGGAAATGATGTGATCACGGCTCCGAATTCTCTGGTGGGAACGACGGGAGATGTGGTGGCGCTGGATGATATAGGTATTTCCATAACCGCTTCTGATTATATTTCCATCATACAGAGCGAAGGATTTGTATATGTATATACGATGGAAGACGGCTCCATGCCGTATGTGATCATCGGCAAATATGATGCGGTGGATGACAATTTTGCGGACGCGTTTACCGTCTACATGTCCTCCGTGTACAGTGATCTGGATGTGAACGAACTGAACGAATCTGTAATGCTGGACGGTCTGGAATTTTCCAGAATTGTTTATAACTACACGGTCAGCGGCTATACAGTGAAAGATACCCGCCTGTTCTATGGGTGGAATGGGTATACTTATATGTTCGGCGCCAAGGAAGTGCCGGAACTTGCTATGAACGTGCCATCGGGATATCTGGAGAAGATTGCTTCCAGTATGGCTCCCCTGGCAGGCGGTGACGGCGACTATGAGAAGCATGTGGACAGCACCCGTTCCGTGACCGGTTCAGTCTTCCAGGCAGCCGGCGGATTTGGGGGAGCGGGAGATGATCTTTCTGATGATACGGGAGATGATGACGTATCGGCACCTACGGAAGGCACTGTTGGCGGCACCGTGGGAGGTGTAGGAAATACAGGAACGGATACACAGGATGATACAGAGGGTGGTATTGTCTTTGATGAATCCAAGGCGGGTTTTGCCGGTGCATGGGTGACCTTTGAGGATGGCTTCAAGCTGTATCTGCCCAGCAGTTGGCAGTCTTACGAAATTTCGGAGTATTATCAGCAGCTGGGAGCGCTGTACATGGCAGGAGATCCCTCCGGCGCTCTGAATGCCCCGTACATCGAAGTGGACTGGGCCGAAACAGAAGGAGTTACTACGCTTAGCGGACTTTCTTCTGAACTTACCGCGGCGGGATACACGGTGGATGGCACAATATCTATCAATGGCATCCAGTGCATCGCTTACCGTAATGACACCCAGGATCTGACGGCGATCATGTTCTTCCATCCCATGACGACAGACTATGTGTTTGTGGTGATCGGGAAACCGTATGCGGCCAATGTAGATACACTTGCCGCGATCCTGTGTTCCCTGACACCGACGAACTGAGGAAACACGGATTAAACCAGCATTTCGTTAATTTATAGATTAAGCCGTAAAGTTATTAAGGGCTGTTGCAAAATACAGATGGGGAGTTCCGTATTTTGCGGCAGCCCCATATTTTTAGGGCGCGCAATTCAATTTTTCTTTTCTAATGCTCCAACCTGTGATAAAATATACTATTATAGTGTTCCTGATGTTGTGGGCAGGGAGATGCGTAAGTTATGAAAACGAAGTTTAAGGCGAAATACGGAGGAAATTTAAAAATACACTGGCAGTGGAACGTGATCCTGGCATTATCGCTGATCGTGCTGAGCGTGGGTCTGTTTTGGGTGGATCAGACAGCGGGTCTGATCTCGCTGGCATTCACGGCGTTTTATTTTCTTGGCATCCTGTGGATGTATTTTCACTATAAACCCAGGATCTTGCGGGAACTGGTGAGTTTTGCTACGCACTACGGGCAGGTGCAAAAGCAGATCCTCCAGGAATTTGAGATACCTATGGCTTTGTTGGAGCCGGACGGTAGGATCCTATGGATGAATAACCGGCTCTATGAACTCACAGAAAAAGGTGACGGTTATAGAAAAAACATTTCCACACTGTTTCCGGAGATCAATCGCGGGATCCTGCCGAATTCCACCTGGGATAAGGATGTTCATCTGCGGTATAAGGAGCTGGATTTCCGGGCTCATATCAAAAAGCTTTCTTTGAATGAATTGTTAGATGCCGTGGAACTGGTAGAACGGGAGGGCGAGAATAATTACCTGTATATGATCTATCTGTTCGATGAGACTGATCTGAACCATTATATTATCGAAAACAGAGAACAGCGACCGGTAGTGGGACTGGTCTACATGGACAACTATGAGGAAGTCATGGAACGGGTGGACGAGGTGCATCAGTCGCTGCTGAGTGTACTGGTGGATCGAAAGATCAACAAATATTTCGGCGCGGTCAGCGGTCTGGTAAAAAAGCTGGAGAAGGATAAGTATCTGGTACTCCTGAACCAGAAAAGCCTGAACGTGCTGCAGGAGGATCGCTTTGATGTTCTGGAAGGCGTGAAGACCATCAATATAGGAAACGATGTAAATATGACCGTGAGCATTGGCATGGGAATCAATGGCAGCGGTTATCTGCAGAACTATGAATTTGCCAGAGGCGCCATTGAGATGGCATTGGGGCGCGGCGGCGATCAGGCTGTGATCAAGGACGATGACAAGATGACGTTTTTCGGGGGCAAGTCCCAGAGGAACGAAAAGAATACCAGGGTAAAAGCAAGGGTGAAGGCCCAGGCGCTGCAGGAAATCATGATGACAGCGGAGAATATTGTGGTCATGGGACACCATTTTCCGGATATGGACGCCCTGGGAGCCTGCATCGGTGTGTATCGGGCAGCGAAGGCGGTGGGTAAGCAGGCGCACATTGTGATAGATGATCCCAACTTTAGTATTCGTTCCTGGATCAATCAGTTCCGGGAGAACAAGGAGTATGAGGATGACCTGTTTATCAGCCATGAGAGGGCCAGAGAGCTGGTGGATAATAACTGCATGGTGATGGTGGTGGATACCAACCGTCCCAGTATGACAGAATGCCAGGAAATTTTAAAACAGACAAAGACTGTGGTGGTGCTTGACCATCATCGTCAGACTACAGAACGGATTGATAACGCGGCGTTGTCTTACATTGAGCCGTCAGCATCCTCCGCTTGTGAGATGATCGCGGAGATCCTGCAGTACTTTGAGGGCAATGTACGCCTGAAAAATCTGGAAGCCGACTGTATGTATGCCGGCATTATCATTGATACCAACAATTTTGTGACAAAGACCGGTGTGCGCACCTTTGAGGCGGCGGCTTATCTGCGGCGCAATGGCGCGGACGTTACCAGAGTGCGAAAAGCGCTTCGGGATGATATGGACAGCTATAAGGCTAGGGCGGAGGCTGTGCGCCATGCGGAAGCCTATATGGGGCATTATGCCATCAGCGTATGCCCGGCGGTGGGCCTGGAGACTCCCAATGTGGTGGGGGCGCAGGCGGCCAATGAACTGCTGAATATTGTGGGGGTGAAAGCGTCCTTTGTGCTGACCGAATATGACAATCGCATTTTTATCAGCGCCAGATCCATTGACGAGGTGAATGTGCAGATCATTATGGAACGTCTGGGCGGGGGAGGCCACATCAACATGGCCGGAGCGCAGCTCTACGGGGTGACCATGGAGGAAGCCGTTCAGAGAGTAAAAAATACATTAAAAGAAATGACAGAGGAAGGAGCTATCTGATATGAAAGTAATATTGCTGGAGGATGTAAAATCTGTAGGGAAAAAAGGGGAAATTGTGGAAGTCAGCGACGGCTATGCAAGAAATGTACTGTTAAAGAAAAAGCAGGCAGTGGAAGCTACCGGGAAAAACAGAAATGACTTGAAACTTCAGAAAGCAAATCAGGAAAAGGTAGCTGCGGAAAATCTGGCGGCAGCCAAGGAGCTGGGAGAAAAGCTGGAAAAAGCATCCGTTACTATAAAAGTAAAAGTAGGCGAGGGCGGCAGATTGTTCGGTTCCATCTCCAACAAGGAAATTGCGGAGGCGGTAAAGAATCAGCTCGGGTATGAGATCGATAAGAAGAAAATACTTCTGACGACTCCGCTGAAAAATGTAGGCTCCATGGACGTGGCGGTGAAACTGCACACAAAAGTCACGGCGAATCTGAAGGTCAATGTGGAGAGCTTGTAATGCAGATGCTAAGGGGCTGTCGCACTAAATGCATAATTTACATAAATATAGCTTTCTGAGAGCCTCGTCATGGGTTGGTACTTCCTGGCTGCAAGCTTATGCGCAGCAGGCAGGTTAGTATCCACTACGCATGTCGGGCAGCGAGAGCGTTCGTCAGAAAACTATATTTATGTAATAAAATGCTTAGTGCGACATCCCCTTAAGACAATAAAGACAGCGGTTAGAATTTGGAGAAAATGATGGAAGAGACACTGATTAAGCGGGTCATGCCCCACAGCGTTGAAGCGGAACAGTCTGTGATCGGCGCGATGCTGATGGACCAGGAAGCGATCTCCGTGGCGATGGAGCTGCTGACCGGGGAGGATTTTTATCAGAGACAGTACGGCATGCTGTTTGATGCTATGACGGAACTTTACGGTGAGGGAAAACCGGTGGATCTGATCACTCTTCAGAATCGCCTGAAAGAGAAGGATGTCCCTCCCGAGATCAGCAGTCTGGAGTTTATCCGGGATCTGATCACAGCAGTACCTACGTCGGCGAATGTCCGCTATTACGCGCAGATCGTGCAGGAAAAGGCGCTGATGCGCAGGCTGATCAAGGTGAATGAGGACATTGCAAACACCTGCTATGCCGGGAAAGAAAAAGTGGATGACATCATGGAAAACGCGGAAAAGCAGATTTTCCAGGTGCTGCAGAAAAAGAGCACCGATGATTTCGTACCCATCAAGGATGTGGTGTTAAAGGCTCTGGATAAAATTGAACTGGCCAGCAGAAACAAGGGAAGCGTTACCGGGCTGGCTACCGGATTTATTGATCTGGATTACAAGACCTCGGGCTTTCAGCCCTCAGATCTCATCCTGATCGCGGCTCGTCCTTCTATGGGAAAGACAGCCTTTGTTTTGAACATTGCGGAATATATGGCATTTCGCAACGACCTGACCGTGGCGGTTTTCAGTCTGGAGATGTCTAAGGAACAGCTGGTCAATCGTCTGTTTTCGCTGGAATCCAGGGTAGACGCCCAGCTTCTGAGAAACGGAAACCTGAGCGATACCGATTGGGCGAATCTGATCGAGGGCGCCGGCATCATCGGCCGTTCCCACCTGATCATCGACGATACGCCGGGTATCTCTGTGGCAGAGCTTCGTACGAAATGCAGAAAATACAAGCTGGAACATAATCTGGACATTGTCATGATCGACTATCTGCAGCTGATGCAGGGAAGCAAGAAGACGGAATCCAGGCAGCAGGAAATCTCTGATATTTCCCGCTCCTTAAAAGAGATAGCCAGAGAACTGCAGGTGCCGGTGGTGGCGCTCTCTCAGCTTTCCCGTGCGGTGGAGCAGCGTCCGGATCATCGTCCGATGCTTTCCGACCTGCGTGAATCCGGAGCCATTGAGCAGGATGCGGACGTGGTAATGTTTCTGTACCGCGATGACTACTATAATAAGGATACTGACCGCAAGGACGTGGCGGAAGTCATAATTGCCAAGCAGAGAAACGGTCCCATCGGGACTGTGGAACTGGCATGGCTGCCAAGATATACGAAGTTCGCAAATATGAAAAAATGAGAAGTTCTGGATCATGCCGAAGGAGGCATAGGTTACCCTTGCATAAAATCATGATTTGTGTGATAATATAGAAAAGAAAAAACTTGATTTGTGTTAAAATATAAAATATAAAACCCTTGATTTATGTAAAGGTAATTTGAAATGAGAAGGAAAGTATATGAAAAATTATTAGAATGGAAGCAGAAAAGCTCCGGACAGAGCGCAGTTTTGCTCCAGGGAGCGCGTCGTGTGGGAAAAAGCTATATTGCCCGGGAATTTGCAGAAAAGGAGTACAGCAGTTATATCCTGATCGATTTTAACCTGGCGGATCAGCAGGTCAGGGATATGTTTCTCCACGATATAGGCGATTTGGACACTTTTTTCCTCAAGCTCTCTACACTGTATAACACAAAATTAAAAGAGAGGGAATCGCTGATCATTTTGGATGAGGTGCAGTTGTTTCCCAGGGCGCGCAGCGTGATCAAATATTTGGTAGCGGATGGGCGCTATGACTATATTGAAACGGGGGCTCTGGTATCGATCAAAGAAAATGTAGAGGGTATCCTGCTTCCTTCCGAGGAGGATCAGATCAATCTGAATCCGATGGATTTTGAAGAATTTCTCTGGGCTATGGGAAATGAGACGATGATGCGTCTGATACAGGATTGCTTTGAAAAAAAGCTTCCTATGGGACAGGCGCTGCACCGCAAGGCTATGGATCTGTTCCGCCAGTATATGATCGTCGGCGGAATGCCGCAGGCGGTGGAGGCATATGTCCAGACAAGAGATTTTGATGAGGTAGACCGCGTGAAGCGGAGGATCCTGAATCTGTATCGGGATGATATCCAAAAGCATGCAAAAGGATATGGGGAGAAGGTAAGGGCTATTTTTGACGAGCTGCCGTCGCAACTCAAAAATCAGAACCGTCATTTTAAGCTGTCCGCATTGAAGGAAGGCGCTCGATTTGAGGAATACAGAGATCCGTTGTTCTGGCTATCGGATGCTATGATCGTGAATCCCTGTTATAATGCGACGGAACCGAATCTCGGACTGCGTTTAAATCAGGATCGTACTCTGCTGAAATGTTATATGGCGGATACCGGGCTTTTGATCAGTCATGCGTTTGATGAGAACGGAATCGTCAGTGAGGAGGTTTACCGAAAATTATTGCTGGATAAGCTGGAGGTTAACATGGGAATGGTTATGGAGAATATCGTTTCCCAGATGCTGATTTCCTCCGGGCACAAGCTCTATTTCTATGCGAATGCGGACCGGGAAGATAAGGAGAACCGTATGGAAATTGATTTTCTGATCGCAAAAAGCAGGATTACAAACCGGCATAACATGTCGCCGATCGAGGTAAAATCCGGTAAAAATTACGCGCTCTCCTCTCTGAGAAAATTTATGAAGAAATTCAAGGAACAACTCTGGATCCCCTATGTGCTTCACACCGGAGATTTGAAAACGGAGGAGGATATCGTGTATTTGCCGCTGTATATGGCGATGATGTTATAGATAACGACATGGGCGGAAACGTATATTAATTATTCCCGCCCACTGCGTTGATTAGATACCTTGAGCTTTTTCAAGTTTCACCAGTCTGCTGGTGCCTAATCTGTCCGCTCCCAGTTCTATGAATTTTTCTGCGTCGTCGAAGGAAGAAATTCCTCCGGCTGCTTTTATTTTTACTTCCGGGTCGATGTGCTTTGTAAAGAGAATAACATCATCGAAGGTTGCGCCTGCTGTGGAAAAACCGGTGGAAGTTTTGATGTAATCCGCCCCTGCCTCGCTTACCAGCCGGCACATCCTAATTTTTTCCTCTTCGTCAAGCAGGCAGGTTTCAATAATTACTTTTAAAACTTTGGTGCCGCAGGCCTTTTTCAGCGCGCGGATCTCGTTTGATACATAGTCATAATCTTTTTCTTTCAATGCACCGATATTAATTACCATATCGATCTCGTCCGCGCCGTTTTCCAGCGCGTTTTTTGTCTCAAAAAGTTTCGTTTCCGTGGTGTTGTAGCCGTTGGGGAAGCCAATGACTGTACAGACGGCTACGGAGTCTCCCACATATTCTTTCGCCCGTTTGACAAAAGAGGGCGGGATGCACACGGAGGCAGTCCGGTATTTTATGGCATCGTCACAGATGGTTTTGATCTGCTCCCAGGTGGCAGTCTGGGCCAGCAGAGTGTGATCTACTTTTGATAAAATTTCCGAATGATTCATATCCTGCGTATCCTTTTTTATTTTATTATTTTTTCGTTTCCAACCCTTTCAAAAACAGAGAAATATCCGAATAATCTGATTCTAAGCCGGGAAATCATTTCTGTCAATGCCGGACTTCTTTTATGAATATTCTTTTCGTATCTGGCAATCCTATTACAGACGAGTGGACAGTTGTCCCACTGTTCGCATAACACCCTAATGTGTGTGGTGGCGGCTCGCGGAAATAATAAAACAGAGGTGAAAGGTATGGAGAACAAGGAAACAAATTTCAAATGGAAACCGAAAAACAATAGCGTCATCTTTGGCCTGTGCCTGGTAGGAGTGGCGGCATTTTCCGCCCTCTTTGCCATGAGCCAGGTGCAGCAGGCTGAGAAGGAAAAGGATCCGGTGGAGATCCAAAATGAGGCGGGCAGCGCTTCTTTTGTCCCCCAGGTTGACGAAGCGATCCAGAATGCTCTGGATCAGGCCCAGAATGGCCTGACCACGGCGCAGTCCCTGGAGGAAGGCTTTGAGGAATCAGCGCAGGCGGCTTCGAATGAGATTACTGCCGAGATGAATGGCGAGGAAGTGCCGGCAGAAGATGCCCTGGCGGATCAGGACACAGATTCCGCCGTAGAAGCGCAGTCTAATGTTATTATGTCCACAGTGTCCTTTTTGGATACGGACAGCCTGAACTGGCCGGTGGCGGGAAGCGTTGTATTGGATTACAGCATGGACGGAAGTATCTACTTTCCCACCCTTCAGCAGTACAAATATAATCCGGCGCTGGTGATCGGCAGTGACGTTGGCGCTCAGGTAGTAGCTGCAGCCAAGGGTATTGTGGAGAGCATCCGGATTGATGAGGAGACCGGAACCACGGTGGTCATGAGTCTTGGGAACGGTTATAAACTGAAATACGGACAGTTGAAAGAGCTGAATGTGGCTGAAGGCGACGTGGTAGAGCAGGGTCAGCTGATCGGTTATGTCAGTGAGCCTACGAAATACTATTGCGTAGAGGGCAGCAACCTGTACTTTGCCATGACGAAGGATGAGGTTCCGGTGGATCCGGTACTGTATCTGGAGTAGCAAAATTTTGATTTTTGATTATAATATACTGTAGACGAAATTATTCCGTAAGGTACGCAATCGAATGTGTTTACTTTGCCGGCAATGCCGGATGTTCATGAGTGAAGTACCTGTTTCGTCGATTGCTTTAAATAGAGACGGAGCCGGCGGGGGATGGTAAGACGTCCTGCGACGGTTCCTACATAGCAGATAGATCTAAGGGATAAGAGAGAAATGCAAAATTACGTTTATATCCTGGAATGCAAGGATGGCACCCTTTACACCGGCTGGACCAATCATCTCGAAAAGAGAATAGAGGCTCACAACCTGGGCAAGGGTGCCAAATATACAAAAGGAAGAGGACCGGTGAAACTGGTCTACTCAGAATGTTACGCTACAAAGGAAGAGGCGCTGCGGCGGGAGTATGCCATCAAGCAGATGAGCAGGAAAGAGAAGGCGGCGCTGATTACGCCACCGCCACAAAGAAGTACATTAACACCAGATGACAAGCACTCCCGCCCATGACGAACAGATGAAAGATCTCGTGAGATCCAAAGTTTTTGTGTCTTGCGTTGAAGAGGGGCAGTTTCAATGCGTAGATGATGCCGCCCACGGTGTAGATGATCCCACCGGCCAGAAGCCAGCCGAATGCTGCCCCTGACAGTCCGTTCAAAAGCTGGGAGAATGCTACTACACAGAGCCAGCCCATGGCAATGTAGAGCAGGGAAGAAAACCATTTGGGGCAGGTGATCCAGCATGCCTTGATAAGGATTCCCACCAGTGCGATACTCCAGATCAGCCCGCAGAGCAGATAACCGGTTCTGCCTCTCAGAACGATCAGGCAGATGGGCGTGTAGGTGCCTGCGATCAGAACGAAGATCATCATATGGTCCACTTTTCTGAGTATCCGGTTAATCTTCTCTGTAAGGTCCAGGGAGTGGTAGGTAGTACTTGCTGCGTACAGCAGGATCATGCTGATGATAAAAACGGTGAGGGAGATGAGATTGATCTTATCATTGGTTCCGGCCGCCCGGATCAGCAATGGAACCGCCGCGAAAACTGCCATCAGCATACCGATAAAGTGGGTGATGGCGCTTCCGGGGTCTTTGATCTGCTGCAGTTCACTTCTCAAGTCGTGTACAGATGCATTGCTTACTTCATGATTCATAATAGTTCCTCCTTGTAATTAAACGTATCCCCTCGACATCATGCGGTTTGAAAATCGGTAAGAAAAAGAAATACAAACCGCATAATAAAATTTATAGACCATTTCAAGTAGTTTTAAATACTACGTTATAGGTATATTACTACTGTTCGAGAGAAAAAGCAAGGGGGAAGTTGTAAATTTTTTAAGGGAAACGTTACTATTCACAGCCTGTTTGAAATCGGGTTCTGGCTTGTTGTGCTTGCATGGAAACAAGGCCTGCGAAGCAGGAACCTCCCCCACAACCTCAGACATAAGCGTCGTAAGACGCGGCAGACGTGCGCAGCACGGATGGTCTGAGGTCTGTTGACGGAGGGGCCGTGAATAGTAACAGGGAAACAGCTATATCAGCCTTCCCAGGGGCGGATCCGGTAGGAAGCACCGATTTCCCGGCAGATTTCGGCGCAGCGCGCCTCCTGCTCATGAGAAAGGGTGGTAGCTACCGTGGTAAGAACGACGTTTGGTACATATTTGACGCATTCCTTTGCAAAATTTAACATTGCATCATAAGACGCTTTCCCGAATTTGGGGCGCACCAGAGCAAGATAGGCTTCTTTATCGGGGGTATTGAGACTGATGGAGACGGTATCTACCAGGCCGGCGAGGTCCGGTGCAATGTCCCGGCTGTTAACCAGGTTTCCAAGACCGTTGGTGTTAATGCGGACCGGTTTGCGGTAAGCTTCTTTTACGAAGCTTGCTACCTCAAGCAGCAGATCGATGCGCTCCGTGGGTTCGCCGAAGCCGCAGAAGACGACTTCACGATAGTCGTCCATGTTCCGGGCTTCGAACTGCGCTTTTACCGCAGCAAAATCCGGTTCCTCTTTCAGCCAGAGAGAGTCGGATTTTCCAATACGATCCATGGTCTGCCGCAGGCAGAAGGTACAGGCACAGGGACAACGGTTTGTCAGATTTACATATAGGTTGTCGTGTACTTTATACAGGATATTATTCATGTTTTTTCTCATTTCCTTTCTGTAGTTTTCCCAGCAGTTCTTCAAAACAGAGACCGTCTGTGGCGGGGATATCCAGTTCCACAGAGCGCTTAATACATTTTTTTACAAAGGCGGAGGCCCGACGGACGGAACGAATAAATTCAATGCCGTTTACTGCATCGGCAATAATAATGGAAGAAAACACATCTCCTACGCCGCTGCGCTGCTGACCGATATGGTGCTGCCGGATGATGATCGGATCGGCGTCCTCCACAGAGCACAGATTGGCAACAAACTGCCCCTGATTGATTCCTGTGATAACAATTTTTTCTGGTCCCATTTCCCGCAGCGCCAGGAGCAGATCTGTGAGCTGTGTTTGGCTCCAGTGTCCTTCGTGGTAGGGAGTTCCAGTAAGAATGCAGGCCTCGGTCAGATTCGGGGTGATTATGTGAGCGTGGCGCACCAGCCGCCGCATGGCCTGACACATCTGCTCCGTGTAGCTTCCGTAGGTCTTACCGTAATCGCCCATTACCGGATCTACACAGACTACGGTGCCCGGAGTGGTAAACTCTTCCAAAAACTGTTCTACCATACGAAATTGCTCTTCGGAACCGAGGAAGCCTGTAAGGATTCCCTGAAACCGCAGATCCAGCTTTTTCCATTCGTCGGCATAGGCCTGAAAATGTCTGGTATAGTCATCCATAAAATAGCTGGGGAAGCCGGTATGATTGGAGAGAATTGCTGTGGGCAGGGAGCAGCACTGCACGCCCAGCCGGGAAATAATAGGGATGGAGGCCGCCAGTGAACAGCGCCCAAATCCGGTCATATCGTTAATAACGGCAATCTTGTTTTGATGATTGTGGTTCACGGTAGTCTTTGATGACATAGTTTGTTCTACACTCCTTTACGCTTGTCAAAAATACTGCCCAGCAAATAGAACAGGATAATTCCGACGATCCCCTCGGCGGCAAGCCCCGGTACCTGCAAAAGGCCGGTGGCGACGGATGAATACAGGATAGATCCGGCAACAAAGTAGCCGAAGACCATTTCTGCAATAGTGACAACCACCGCGATCAGCACGCGAAGCTGTTTTGTCCGGGGTTTTCTGCTGTGTGGTTTTCCCGCAATGATACCACAGATCAATCCCATTAACAGTTTAATGATCAGGGTTGGAAGCGTCCAGCCAGGAAAACTGGTGAGATCTGCCAGAGCGGATCCTAGCCCGCCGGACAGCATGCCGGTGACAGGACCGAAATAAACGGCTGCCAGCAGGATCATGGCGTTCCCCAGATGGGCGTAACCCAGTGGTATAGGAAATTGAAGAAACCGGGTGGAGAGAAAGACCAGTGCAATCCAGAGCGCGTTTACTGCAACTTTGGAAGCATCCAGGACATGGTTCTTCTCCGTGTTTTGTCTTACGATATTATAATTCATAGACGCTCCTCCTGTAAATATTTTATAAATAAGGCATGTCATAATTAAGGTGCAGTATAACGCAAAACTGGACTTATTTAAATCGCCAAATAGAATTTATTTTGTAAGACCAGACTTAAAAACTGGATATATAGAAAATGTAAAAACTGAATATCTTATCAGACACAGACCGCACTGTATTATTTTATGCAAGCAGCTTGTTGAAACTCCCTTTAAGTATGATATAATGAGCGTTAGTGAGCGGTATTGATGAATGAAAAATGGAGGGACAAGTGTATGTTTCGAGAAATGCGTCGTATAAAACAGCAAATCTCGCAGGAAGAGTGTATTCAAATCTTAACCCGTGCAACTTCAGGAGTCCTGGCATTATCCGGGGATGATGGATATTCTTATGCGGTTCCTGTCAGTTTTGCGTATGAGGATGGGAAGATTTGTTTTCACGGGGCAAAGAAGGGCCACAAGGTAGATGCCATCCGCAAAAATGACAAGGTATCTTTTTGCGTAATTGATCAGGACGTTGTCATGCCGAAGGAACGAACCACCAAGTACTGCAGTGTGATTGCTTTCGGACGCGCCAGGATTTTGGAAGACGCCCAGGAGATCCGGAATTCTGCCGTTCTTCTTGGAGAGAAATATTCCCGCGACTATCGGGATTTGTACGAAAAGGAAATTGAGGAGACCATGAAAGCTGGATCGCTCTGCTGTGTCGAAATTACGATAGAGCACCTCACCGGTAAGATTGGGCGTCAGCTTATGCTGGAGCGACAGAGAAAGGACAAACAATGAACATTCTGATCAAAAATGGAAGACTGTTAGACCCTGCCACAGAAAGGGACGGCATCTTTGATGTGCTGATTCTGGATGGCAAGATTGCCAAGGTGGCAGAGCAAATTGACGGGGACGAGATCGCACAGGAGAAACCAAGGCACATCGATGCCTCCGGATACTTTGTGATGCCGGGACTGATAGATCTGCACGTGCATCTGAGGGATCCCGGCTTAACTTATAAAGAAGATATTCAATCCGGTGCCCAGGCGGCAGCACGGGGCGGTTATACTACTATTTTTGCTATGCCAAATACCAAGCCGGTGATTGACACCCCGGATAAAGTGGAATATGTTAAGAATAAGGCAGAGAAGGAAGCTCCGATTCATGTGCTTCAGGTGGGGGCGGTCACCATGGGACAGAGAGGAGAAGAAATTTCCGATATCCGGGGGATGGCGCAGGCCGGTATCCCTGCCATCAGTGAGGACGGAAAATCTGTGATGAACGCACAGGTCTATCGGGAAGCCATGGAGATTGCCTCTGAACTGGATCTTCCCGTGTTGGCACACTGTGAAGATATCCATATGGTAAATCACGGAGTGATGAATGCGGATGAACGTGCCCGGCAATTAGGGCTGCGTGGTATCACCAACGCGGTGGAGGATGTGATCGTGGCCCGTGATATTTTGCTGGCCAAGGAAACCGGGGCCAGACTTCACCTTTGCCATTGTTCCACGAAAGACAGTGTGGAGATGATCCGATTGGCGAAGGAGGCAGGAGTGAAGGTGAGCGGGGAAGTGTGCCCTCATCATTTTACCCTGACCAGTGAAGACATTCCCGGGGATGACAGCAATTACAAGATGAATCCTCCCCTGCGCACCGCAGCGGATCGGGATGCGCTGCTGAAAGGTTTGAAGGAAGGCATCCTGGATGCCATCGCTACGGATCATGCGCCCCACAGTGAAGAAGAGAAAAACCGTTCCATGAAGGAGGCGCCTTTTGGTATCGTAGGACTGGAAACGGCGGTGCCGCTGACGGTCACACAGCTGCTGGAACGGGATATTCTGACCCCGATGCAGATGGCACGGGTAATGAGCTATCAACCGGCAAAGATTGCGGGGCTTGAGGCAGGAACATTGCAGGAGGGAAGCGCCGCGGATGTAGTATTGATCGATCCAAAAGAAGAGTATGTGATCGATAAAAAAACGTTTGCGTCCAAGGGCAGAAATACGCCCTTTGACGGATGGAAGGTCAGGGGTAAAGTGAAGATGACCATCTGCGGCGGAAAAATTGTGTATAGCGATGATCAAAGATAATCGGGAAGGAATAGAGCCGATACGGAAATATCATAAATCTTAAAAATACGGAAAGAGAGGATCATTTCATGATACAGAAATTAATCAGTAAGATACAGAAAACTCAGGCGCCCATCGTAGTAGGGCTGGATCCCATGCTGAGTTACGTTCCGGATCATATTCAGCAGAAAGCATTTGCTGAATACGGTGAGACCCTGGAGGGAGCAGCCCAGGCTATCTGGCAGTACAATAAAGAAATTGTAGATTCGGTATATGACCTGATTCCGGCGGTAAAACCCCAGATTGCTATGTATGAACAGTTCGGCATTGAGGGTCTGAGGGCATTTAAGAAAACAGTGGATTACTGCAAATCAAAGGATCTGGTAGTGATAGGTGATGTGAAGCGGGGAGACATTGGTTCCACCTCAGCAGCCTATGCCGCGGGACACCTTGGCAAAGTGCAGGTGGGCAGCAATGTGTACGCGGGCTTTGATGAAGACTTTGTGACGGTGAATCCGTACCTGGGTTCGGACGGTGTGAAGCCTTTTATCGATGTGTGCAAGCAGGAAAAGAAAGGACTGTTTATTCTGGTAAAGACGTCCAATCCCTCCAGCGGTGAGTTTCAGGATCGGCTGATCGACGGGAAACCACTGTATGAACTGGTAGGAGAGCAGGTGGCAAAATGGGGCGCAGATTGTATGGGCGATACCTATAGCTACGTTGGTGCTGTGGTGGGCGCAACTTATCCGGAACAGGGCAAAGCGCTGCGCAAGGTAATGCCTAAGTCCTTCATTCTGGTTCCCGGCTATGGCGCTCAGGGCGGAAAAGGCGCGGACCTGGTACATTTTTTTAATGAGGACGGTCTTGGAGCCATCGTAAATTCTTCCCGTGGTATTATTGCGGCATACAAGCAGGAAAAATACGCGAAATTCGGTCCGGAGAACTTTGCTCAGGCCAGCCGCGCGGCAGTAGAAGATATGGCGGCGGACATCAGGGGAGCCCTGGAGAACCGGTAAAGATGCAACTTTCAGCAGCGGGTTACAATCCCCTGCTGAAAGTGCAGCCTCCGGCGGATCGCAGACGCGGTCAGTGGAAGGATGCTACGCATCCGACCGCGTCGCGGCAAGAACGCCGAGGTGTTTTTGAAATCATGAAATCAAGGAGACGGATTCCATGTCAGAAAAATACAAAGAGACGGCAGAAATTATAAAACAGGAGAAGATTGGCACCGGAATTTACAGTATGTGGCTGCAGACACAGAAGATTGCAAAGGCAGCCAGACCGGGGCAGTTTATTTCCGTATACAGTAAGGATGGAAGCAGATTGCTTCCGCGGCCCATCAGTATCTGTGAGGTGAATGCCGAAAACGGGCGCCTGCGGATCGTGTACCGTGTGGCTGGAAAGGGAACTGAAGAATTTTCCAGGTATGAACAGGGTGATACATTGGAGATTCTGGGCCCTCTGGGAAATGGCTTTCCCCTGGAAAGAATGGAAGAGGGAAAGAAAGCATTTCTCATCGGAGGGGGGATCGGCATCCCGCCAATGGTGCAGCTTTCCAGGGAACTAAAGGGGGAAAAGCAGATCGTTCTGGGGTACCGGGATGAACTGTTTCTGACGGAAGATCTCAAACGCAGCGGAACTGTTTTTATTGCTACGGAGGATGGGAGCTGCGGTACCAGGGGGAATGTGCTGGACGCCATTCGCGAACATGCTCTGACGGCAGACGTCATTTACGCCTGCGGACCGACTCCAATGCTGCGGGCTTTGAAAGCCTGGGCAGAAGAGAATCAGATCGAGTGCTGGCTGTCCATGGAGGAGAAGATGGCTTGCGGTATCGGCGCCTGTCTGGCCTGTGTCTGCCGGTCGAAAGAAGTAGATGAACATTCTCAGGTGAAGAATAAGCGGGTGTGCAAGGAAGGGCCGGTATTCTTATCCACGGAGATAGAGGTATGATGCTGAACGGTGAGGCCGTGAATAGTAACAACGGTGAATCAAAAATGCAGATACGGAAAGCGAGCGGATATATGGAAATCAGTACGAAAGTGACCATCGCCGGAGTAGAATTAAAAAATCCGGTGATGACAGCCTCCGGAACATTTGGCTCCGGTATGGAATATAGTGAATTTGTGGATTTGAATCGACTGGGAGCGGTGGTGACCAAAGGCGTAGCTAACGTGCCCTGGCCGGGAAATCCTACTCCCCGCATTGCGGAGACCTGCGGGGGCATGATGAATGCCATCGGCCTGCAGAATCCCGGGATCGACACTTTTGTCCGCCGGGATCTGCCGTTCCTGCAAAACTATGATACGAAGGTAATCGTGAATGTCTGCGGAAAGAGTACGGAGGATTATTGTGAGGTTGTGGAACGGCTGGCAGAGGAACCGGTGGATCTGCTGGAGATCAATATATCCTGCCCTAACGTGAAAGAGGGCGGCATTGCTTTCGGCCAGAACCCGAAAGCAGTGGAGGCCATCACTGCAGAAATCAAAAAGCGGGCAAAGCAGCCGGTCATTATGAAATTGAGCCCCAATGTGACGGATATCACAGAGACTGCCCGGGCAGCCGAGGCGGGGGGAGCGGATGCTCTTTCCCTGATCAATACCCTGACCGGGATGAAGATCGACGTTCACAGGCGCACTTTCGCCCTGGCCAACAAAACCGGAGGAGTGTCAGGTCCGGCAATCAAACCCATCGCGGTGCGCATGGTATATCAGACCGCCCAGACGGTATCGCTGCCCATCATCGGTATGGGGGGCGTCACCTGTGCCCAGGATGCTCTGGAATTTATTCTGGCGGGCGCTACAGCGGTGTCTGTCGGGACAGCCAACTTCCATAATCCCATGACCACACTGGAAGTCATCGATGGAATTGAGGATTACATGAGAAGATATCAGGTGTCGGATATCAGAGAATTGATCGGATGTGTGAAATGAGAAAAATTCGGAGGTTGACATGAAGAATTATATTTCGGTGAATATACAGGAAACCATTTGCGGAATCATGAAGGATTATGGGAAAAACCGTCCCATTGACAGCATGAATGCCCTTAGCGAACCGGATAAAAAGATCATTAATGGAATCACGGATCGGCTGTTTCAGGTGGTCTATCCCGGATATTTCAAGGACAGGACGTATCGGTATTATGAGATACGCAATCATCTGACGATCACTATGGAGGATATTGCTTATCATCTTAGTAAACAGGTTGCAAATTCTTTAAAAAGAGAACAGCTGAAAGAACGCTTTGATGAAATAGTCCTGGTACAGTCGGAGGCGGATGAACTGCTCTCTGACGAAGAAATTCAGGATATCGAGGATAAGGCAGAAAAGATCACCATTGAATTTTTCCGTAGGATTCCTGTCATACGTGAATATCTGGATACCGACCTGGAAGCGTTTTTTGACGGCGATCCGGCTGCGGAAAACCGTGACGAGATCATTTTGTGCTATCCGGGCTTTTATGCTATCACAGTATACCGGATGGCCCATGAACTGTATCGGATGGAAGTGCCTATGCTTCCCCGTATTATGACGGAATATGCCCATACACAGACAGGAATCGATATCAATCCGGGCGCCACCATCGGAAAATATTTCTTCATTGACCATGGAACCGGCATCGTAATCGGAGAAACCACCGAGATAGGGGAACATGTAAAGGTATATCAGGGGGTTACGCTGGGGGCTCTTTCCACCAGAGGCGGAAGAAAACTCCAGAATAAGAAACGTCATCCCACCATTGAGGACAATGTCACTATTTATTCCGGAGCTTCCATTTTGGGCGGTGAGACTGTGATCGGAAGAGATTCTATCATAGGAGGTAACGTGTTCATTACCAGTTCCGTTGAAGCAGGTACCAGAGTCAGCGTGAAAAACCAGGAACTGCGGTTCGACAAGGACAAGAAACAGTTGACTGCGGTAGATACTGAGAGCAGCGACGTGTGGTACTATGTGATTTAAAAACTTCGCCATACACGACGTGGAAAGAAGGGCCGGGCAAGTTTACTTGCGGAGGCAGTTCTTTCCACGTCGAAGAATGTGCGAAGCGCACATTCAGCCGCAGACGAAAGCGGTAAAGCCGCGAAAGTCAGCGAAGCTGACGGGTCTGCGGCATGTATGGTGAAAATAAGAGGAAAGAAGGGCCGGGCAAGTTTACTTGCGGAGGCAGTTCTTTCCACGTCGAAGAATGTGCGAAGAAAGGAGAAATTTAATGAGACCGCCGGAAATCCATTCATCTACAAAAGAAGAAAGATTGTCCTATATTCGTGAACAGTATAAATGCATTGCAGACTGCGACAGCTGCGGTATCTGTTCCGTATTTCGCGGAAAAGATCCGGAGAGTGCGTTTTCGGACTATGTCGAGGGACAGACAGAATTTCAGGATGTTGTGGGGAGGTTTAGATAAATATGGTGAAATCACTTTTGATAAAAGATACCACAAGAGAAGAACGGATTCAGATTGTCAGCCAGGGGCTGTCCCAGTGCGGCGGCGCCTGCGATTTTTGTAATGGCTGTGATAATCTGGGCGGGGGGAGTGTGGACGCATTTTACGAACCTTATATAAATGGGGAAAAGGAATTGCGGGAATTAAATATGGAATACCGGAGCAATTCCGGGTTGGTGAGATAGATTTCAAGGCCGGAGTAATGGATGGAGGTGTAAAAGGATAATTATGATAAAACGATTTGTGGTGGGCAATCCCCTGGAAACAGAAGCGATCCTGAACAAAGTGCAGATGTCGGAAGAAAAGATTCCGTACCTTAGTGTCACGCAGCAGGGGTTTTCCTATAAGCTGGAGCCGGAGGACATTGTATATGGACTTGGCGAAAATGTTCGGGGGATCAATAAGCGGGGCTGGATTTATGAGAGCAACTGCACGGACAACCCGTTTCACCAGGAGGATACCAGATCCCTGTACGGCGCTCACAATTTTCTGATCGTCTGCGGAAAAGAACGTTGCTTTGGCGTGTTTCTGGATACGCCGGCAAATGTGACCTTTGATATTGGCTACACGCATTTTGACGAGATGAAAATCACCCTGACACAGCCCGATTATGAACTGTATGTGCTGGAGTGCGAAACACCGGAGGAAATCGTGGGGGAATTTCGTTCTCTGATCGGTCCAAGTTATCTGCCCCCAAAGTGGGCCTTCGGCTTCGGCCAGTGCCGTTGGAGCTACTTCACTGCCCAGGAGGTTCGGGAGGTTGCCAGAGGGCACAGGGAGAATCATATTCCTATTGATATGATCTATCTGGACATTGATTATATGGAGCGGTATAAAGACTTTACTATTGACCGGGAGACATTTCCGGATTTTGAAGAACTGGTGGAGGAAATGCGGCAGCAGGGAATCCGCCTGGTACCTATCATCGACGGCGGCGTGAAGGTGGAAAAGGGCTACGATATCTACGAGGAAGGTGTGGTCAACAATTACTTCTGTAAGGACGCGGAGGGCAATGATTTCGTGGTTGGGGTCTGGCCCGGCAAATGTCATTTTCCGGATATGTTAAATGAAAAGGCGCGCCGATGGTTTGGACGAAAGTATCAGTTCCTGCTGGAAAAAGGCATTGAAGGCTTCTGGAATGATATGAATGAACCGGCTATTTTTTACTCCGAGAATCGCCTGAAAAAAATATTTGAACAGTTGGAAACCTATAAATCGACAAATCTCGATGTAAATACATTTTTCCAATTTCAGGATCTGGTGAGGTCGGTTGCCAACAATCCTGAGGATTATCGGAGCTTCTACCATAATTTCAGAGGCAAGAAGATCTGTCATGACAAGGTACACAACCTATTTGGATATTATATGACAAGATCTGCGTCGGAAGCTTTTGAAGAGCTGGCGCCGGGGAAACGTATCCTGATGTTTTCCCGTTCTTCTTATATCGGGATGCACCGCTACAGCGGCGTGTGGATGGGAGATAACAGATCCTGGTGGTCCCATCTGTTGATGAATCTGAAAATGCTGCCGTCTCTGAATATGTGCGGGTTTCTTTACACAGGCGCGGATATTGGGGGATTTGGCTCAGATGCCACCGAAGATCTGGTGCTGCGCTGGCTGGCTCTTGGGATCTTTATGCCGCTCATGCGGAATCATTCCGCCAACGGGACGAGAAGACAGGAGGCTTACCTTTGGGATAATATGGCGGCAGCAAGAGGCATTATCGGTCTGCGCTACCGTCTGCTGCCTTATATCTACAGTGAGTTTATGAAGGCGGCTCTGAAAAATGAGATGTACGGACGACCGCTGGGATTTGAATGGCCGGAGGATACCATTGCGGTGCGCACGGAGGATCAAATGCTGATCGGTGAGAGTATTATGATAGCGCCGGTATATGAGCAGAATGCTGCGGGCCGTGTGGTGTATCTGCCGGAAGAGATGAAGATGCTGCGCTTTTCGGGCACCGAACTTGCAGAAGAGAAAGTGCTGGAAAAGGGACATCATTATCTGGAGATCGGATTGAATGAAGTGGTGCTTTTCGTGAAAAAAGGCCACATACTCCCATTGGCAGATGGCGGAGAATGTGTGGATCAGGTGGATTGGGAGAACCTGAAACTGTATCATTTCGCGCCGCAGGGAGCGGATTACGAACTGTATGATGACGACGGAGTGAGCGCAGCGGCTGTCCTGGAAGGACATATCCGGCTGCTAAAGGTGTAGAGGACCCCGGGGATTCGTCCTTTATAGGTATTACCACGAACAGCTGTATCTGTTCAAAGACTGACGGATCGTTGCCGAAAAACATATCCGATATTGATAACTGTCTTGTGAACCGCTCCGGTTATATGCGGAGGGAATTTTTTTCCTGTTGACGTATTTGCGGATACAATGCGACCGTATATTTCTTTTTCAATTCACTCCGATTTTTGCAGCCCGTTTTTTGTAATACATTGCGTACGTGATATTTCACAGTGCTCTCCGTGACGAATAGAGCCTCTGCAATTTCCCGATTGGAACAATCACTGATTACCATGCGAAATACTTCCCGCTCCCGTGAGGAAAGATCGTTGTGCAGACAGAAAGTCTCGAAAACTTCCTGCTCACTGCGCTGCGTTACCACTTCCGGTTCATAAAATTTCAGATATAGGCGCAAGAATAGGAACACTGTAGGAAAGAACAGCAGCGCTGTTACAGAGATCAGGACAAGTCTGTGGTTTGCAAGTAATAGGTTGATGCCCGTACCCGCCATATCACCCAACCGTCCCATCAGCAATCCCAGGGGAGCCCATTCCCAGTGTCTGGTCTGCCTGGCAATATCCAGAAAGAGAACCGTGCGGAACACAGAGAAGAATCCAAAAAATAGATAATCCAGGCACCAACAGATCGTGCTGGGCAGAGATTCGCTGGTCAGATCCAGCATAATGAAGGGTATGATCAACGCTGCTATGGTGCAGAACATACCATTTTTTCGCTTTTTGTCATTAATTAAGCCTGCCACGGTTAACCCGATGGCATAGGGGATCCTGGATAATTCAGGAATCAGTCCCGCCTCAATGTCTGCGGAGGGAAAGCCAAAGCCCAGGTTCTTGACCGTGCTGAGCAGTATGACAACTATACAGACCTGAACCAGATCTTTTCCCGGCATTACCACCGCCGGTTTCTGTGAAGAAACAGTCATCTCCTCTGCTTCTATGTGAAACAGATTAAGGCGGGAGGTAATCAGAACAATCATGACGGAAAGCGAAATATAGATCAGCAGAGCGTAGCCGCTGTGCAGTAAATTACCTTTCCCGATCAGTGCAAGCAATCCTACAGCCGTTGTGGAGATGGCGTAACCTCCACCGAACACGAGACTGAGGTGGGAGGCATTGGCGATTCTGACGATGGCATATAGATAAAATCCGGCGATGTTACCGCAGAGCAGGTTCATCATAAAACCGAAGAAAACCACACCTGTCGGAGTAACGCCGAGAAGAGAGGGAACCGAAACTGCCGCTAACAGCAGTACAGCAGGCGTATAGAAGCGTCTGAAATCTGTGTAGGGATTGCGGCAGAGCAATAGAATGGCGATGCCCGCCCCTGCTGCCTGAAACAGGTATCCAACCACCAGACTAAGCCAATCTGTCGCCGTGTTTCCTGTCAGAAACACAAGCCGGTTTACCCATGAGAGGTAGACTGCTGACGTTACAAAAAAGCAAAGGGCTACCCAAAGTGTGCAGATGAAACTGCCAGAATGTAATCGTTGGCGCCAATTTTTCATTCAATCAAATCCTTCCTGTAAATATATATCAATATCAGGTAATCAGATAAATGATCCGTTGTCAATCCCCAAAAGACTCCAAATTGACATCAAGTGTTTCCTAATCGTACTCGCCTAGGCCCGAAGGGGCGTATCCGCCGGCAGGCGGATTTTGGGACGACTTCCTTAGTCGTCCCAAAAGGCATAATTTCGGAACACCCACTATGTAATGACGGCTTGTAAGGAATAATGTCTGCTGAAAACATAGTTTCCGACCTTCACTTTGCTGCATTACATTTGCTCGGACATCGTTCGCGATAAAAGCGTTTGCTCCTCGTCCGAGCACGTAACTTGCAAAGCTCAGTCAGAAACCAATCGTTTTTATCAGACATTATTCCTTCACAAGCCACGCCGTAACGCTTTGGATTGCGGACAGTATGCTTGCACACAAAACGATCGTCGTGCGAGTGAACTCTTGCCAAAACCTTGCCGCCGCGAAAATGCATACGGCTTAATCGCATTTGAGCGGCGTGCAGATAGGTTT
>CADCMM010000032.1 GCA_902802515.1 uncultured Lachnospiraceae bacterium | reverse complement strand
GGAAATGTGGTGATTCCATCTTTTGCAGTGGGCAGAACGCAGGAGATGCTGTATTTTATCCGAAAGATCAAGGAAGACCACATGGTGACAGGTCATGATGGGTTCGAGGTGTGGGTGGATAGTCCGCTGGCTGTAGAGGCAACAAATATTTTCCGGGAGAGGATGTACAGCGATTTTGACGAAGAGGCCAAAGAATTGCTGAACCGTGGGATCAATCCCATTGGTTTTGCGGGACTGAAGACATCTGTCACCAGCGAGGATTCAAAAAATATCAATTTTGATCCCAAACCGAAAGTGATCTTATCCGCCAGCGGAATGTGCGATGCAGGCCGGATCAAGCATCATCTGAAGCATAATCTCTGGAGACCGGAGAGCACCGTGCTGTTCGTGGGATATCAGGCAGTGGGTACCCTGGGAAGAGCGTTGCTGGAGGGGGCAGCTCATGTGAAGCTGTTTGGAGAAGAAATTGAGGTGAGAGCAGAAATCTGCAGACTGCAAGGTATCAGCGGACATGCGGACAACAATGGGTTATTGCGTTGGATCTCCTCATTGGAGAGTAAACCTGAGATGGTATTTGTTACCCATGGGGAAGATACTGTGTGTGAACTGTTCAAAAACCGTCTGATGGACCAGCTGGGGCTGGAGGCAAGCGCTCCTTACTCCGGGGCAGTCTTTGATCTTGCACAGGGAAGGTATCTTTTAGAGGCGGAGCCCATCCCAATTAAAAAAGAAACAGCGATGGGAACTGTCCACACGAAAGCGTCCGGAATTTTTGCCAAGCTGCTGGAAGCTGGTCAGAGGCTGATGGGTGTGATCCGAAAAAATGAAGGCGGAGCCAATAAGGATCTGAAGAAGTTTACGGAAGAAATTAACAAACTGTGTGACAAATGGGAGAGGTAACGGTTTGAAAGGAATAATCAGAAGACTGCTTCATGGATTCGGTATAGGAATAGTGATGCTGACGGTCTGGGGCTGCGGGATGGTCAGGACATCGGCGGTGAAAGCCGGGCTGGCGGAAAGTCCCTATTACCACCTTGGAGATACCTGGTGGGATCACGGCGGGATAGAAGAATATTATTTCAATCAGATTCCTAGTGAACTGAATGAGATCTACCGGGAATTGTATGAAAGAATAAAGAATTACGAAGATTCCGCGGATCTGTACGCGTCTGTTTCTACAGACAATTTCTGGATCGCATACTATGCGGTGCTGGCCGACCATCCGGAGTTTTTTTGGATTGACAGCAGCGTCCAGGCAAAAGAATCCTCCTTTACCGGAAAAGTGATAGGTTATCAGCTTTCCACTACAGTGGATATAGAGAACAGAGATTTTTTGCGCACACAGCTGGAAGCGGCTGCAGATGAGTGCATTAGCCGGATTGACCCGGATGTGTCAGATTATCAGAAGATAAAACAGGTGTATGAATACCTCATCGATATGGTGGACTATGACGGCAGCAGCCCGGATAATCAGAATATTCAAAGCGCCTTGCTGAATCACCGTTCCGTCTGCGCCGGATATGCCAAAGCATTCCAGTATATTTTGCACCGCATGGGAATGTTCTGTACTTATGTTACCGGCAGTACAGTGAGCGGTGGAGATCACGGATGGAATATTGTTCGTATCGACGGTAATTATTATCATGTGGATGTGACCTGGGGGGATCCGGTATTCGTAAATACGCAGGAGGCTTCCGGCACGGGTGGTGCTATGAATTACAATTATCTTTGCTGTACGGATGCGGAGCTGTATAAAACGCATATCCCAAAAGCCAGTGTTCCCCTTCCGGAGTGCATAGATGACAGCTATAATTATTACAAGCGCAACAATATGTATTATGAATATTTTGACTATGACACGATCTACAACGTGCTGATGAATTCTGTGTGGTCCGACGAAAGCAGTGTTGTCATGAAATTTGGCTCTGCGGAGGCTTATGAAACGGCAAAATACGAGATGTTTCAGAATAAGATGCTCAGCGATGCCGGACAGTATCTCATGAGTGTGTATGGGGGAAATACCTGGAATTATCGTTACAATACGGATGATGATTTTAATCTGATCACAATTTACTGGAGATAAAATCGAAAATATACTTGACGAAACAGTAAAAAAGCGTTAATGTAAGTTAGCTTTTCTCTTATTCAGAGTGGTGGAGGTACATAGGACCTGTGAAACCACGGCAACCCCGAATACGGAAGGTGCCTGCCTGAGCGAGTAAACTCGAACAATAAGGGGATTTGATGATTGCATTATTAAGTCCGCTGAATTTGTTCAGCGGACTTTTTCTGTCTCATAGGAAATTCCTCCGGATTTCCTATGAGACAGAACCCTCCGGGGGATGCGCAGCTTCGCGCGCGGAACACTACGAAGTGTCCCTTGGGAAAAGCTGTGCTGCCCAGGTTATTAATTGCGGAGTGCGCGAAGCACACTTTTGTTCATAAGACCAAAGCGTAGACCAAAGAAAATGGAAAGGATGATGGAAATGGAAAAATTGTTATTTACTTCTGAATCAGTAACAGAAGGCCATCCCGATAAAATGTGCGACCAGATTTCCGATGCTATTCTGGACGCGCTTCTGGCACAGGACCCCATGAGCCGTGTGGCATGTGAAACGGCCACTACCACAGGACTGGTGCTGGTAATGGGTGAGATCACCACAAATGCGTATGTAGATATTCAGAAGATCGTGCGCGATACGGTTAAGGAAATCGGTTACACCAGAGGAAAATATGGTTTTGATGCAGAAACCTGCGGTGTGATCACTGCTATCGATGAGCAGTCCTCCGATATCGCCATGGGCGTTGATAAAGCGCTGGAAGCCAAAGAAAACAAGATGAGTGATGCCGAGATCGAGGCCATCGGTGCCGGGGATCAGGGTATGATGTTCGGTTTCGCCACCAACGAGACCGAGGACTATATGCCGTATCCGATCTCTCTGGCTCATAAACTGTGTCTGCAGCTGACGAAAGTGAGAAAAGACGGAACGCTGAAATATCTGCGTCCGGATGGGAAATCCCAGGTGACCGTAGAGTACAACGACGGCAAGCCGGCCAGACTGGATGCAGTGGTACTCTCTACCCAGCATGATCCGGATGTGACTCAGGAGCAGATCCACGAAGACATTAAAAAATATGTGTTTGATCAGGTGCTTCCGCAGGAACTGGTGGACGAGAATACGAAATTCTTCATCAATCCCACCGGCCGTTTCGTTATCGGCGGACCTCACGGCGACAGCGGACTGACCGGCCGCAAAATTATCGTAGACACCTACGGCGGATATGCAAGACACGGCGGCGGAGCATTTTCCGGAAAGGACTGCACCAAGGTAGACCGTTCCGCAGCTTATGCAGCCCGCTATGTGGCAAAGAATATTGTGGCAGCAGGACTGGCAGACAAGTGCGAGATACAGCTCTCTTACGCCATCGGGGTGGCTCAGCCTACCTCTGTCATGGTGGATACCTTCGCAACCGGAAAACTCTCCGACGAAAAACTGACCCAGATCGTGCGGGAACACTTCGATCTGCGCCCGGCGGGCATTATCAAGATGCTGGATCTTCGCCGTCCGATCTACAAACAGACTGCGGCATACGGTCACTTTGGACGCAATGATCTGGATCTTCCGTGGGAGAAACTGGATAAGGTGGATGAACTCAAAAAATATCTGTAAAAGACGGGATATAGTTTGGAGAAACGGGGCTGTTGCAAAAACAGCCCCGTTGTTATAACGTGCTTTGGTCCAAATATGTCCCTATTTGAGGTATAAACATTAATATTTTGGCAAGATCAGCCGTTTCTCGACCACCTCTGCCACCAACTGTATGGTGCTGTGGAAACCGGTTTTCTGCAGAATGTTTTTCACATGATATTTTACCGTATTTACAGACATAAATAGTGACTCTGCAATTTCTTCGTAGCGATTGCCCTGGGCCAGAGCGCGGATTACATCCAGTTCCCTCTCTGTGAATTCGTCGCTTCGAGCCAGTCCGATCATAACCACAGGAGCTTTATCCGGCCATAAAAATTCCCCTCTCATGGTTCGGTCACAGATGGCGGTCAGGGAAATATCGCCCTGTTCTTTATACCAGAAACTATCACAGCCACTTTCCTTTGCTTTTTGCAGGAAAGAATACTCCGGCATAGATGTCATGATAATGATTCTGACCCGCGGATAATGCTTTTTGATTTTAGCGGCAGCTATCAGGCCGGATTCATTGTCCGCAGTACACACATCCATAAGAACTAAATCTATTTTATTTCGCATGCAGGCAATTTCCGCATTGGCTGCATTTTCGATAGAGGCAATTACAAAGTAATCGGGAGAAGATTCAAGCTGCCTTTCAAATGCTTCCCGGGATATTTTGGAATCTTCTACGATCAGTACGTTTATCATTTCTCAGAGCCGTCCTTTCCATATTATTCTTTTGGAATTGTCAAAATAAGCGCAACACCATTTTCGCAGCGGATATCCATGGCAGCGCCCTCCGACTCCAGCCGTTTTCGAAGATTGCCTAAACCGCCGCCCTCTTTCACCGAGGTAACAGAAGTTCGTCCATTGTTTAAGATCTCCACATGATACTCCTGATTCTGTTCGGCAATGACGATGGTAAGTGTATCTGCACTGGCATGGCGCACTGCATTGGTAAGCGCTTCCCGTATAGCTGCGTATAAAAGCAGCAATGCCTTTCTCTCACAAGGCTGTTTTCCATGAAATTTCACGCAGCAGCCGATCATATCAGCTACCTCCATTAATTCTTTTTCCGGCGATGGATCTCCCTCATGATCATTCATAGCGGCGTTTTCCATGTCTGCTATGATGTTTTTCCATGTGGCAAACAGATCGGAAGTGTCTTTTCCTATTTCACCTTCCGTAAGCGCGTTCCTGGTCATGATCAGAAGGCGGCCAAATTCATCGTGGATCCGCATTTTCGCGTTTAAAATTTCTTTATCCAGGTTATTCTGTACAATGTTTTGGAGAAGTTCCCTTTGCCGCTCATGCAACCCGGCAGAGCGGAGGTTGTTATCCAAAAGCCTGCTGCGATATTGGTAAAGCTGTGTAATATCCGCAGCTTCGTACTGCAGTATCTTTGCCGGCCCGTTGCCTGCGGCCGGGTCTGTGGCTGCGAGAGACTGCTTCTGGAACTGCCAGATGGAACCATCCGAAAGGCGGTGTATGATCTGCTCCTTCCGATTCTGCCCTGTCATTTCTGCCGATACGATGTCAAAATCCAGCAGGCATTCCTCAGTTTGCATTTGTTTAAGCTCGTTCCACATAGCATTGGCATTTGTAATGGTGTGTCCGGTCAGGGCATGGCAGACAGCGTTGATCTTTTGATTTGCCAGAATTGGCCTTCCGTCTGATGAAGCAAAACATATGCCGTCCGGGTAAGTGTCAATGGCTGCGCGGATCCATCTGGCGGTGCGATAATTTCTCCTTAGCTTTTGAAACATATCAATCGCCTCCTTCTCTCAGAATCATTCGATAGCCATCCGGCATGTTCTGCCACTCAGTCAGATAGCCACCCGGCGCCATCTGACGGATATCCTTTTTGGGAGCATTGCCCGGGAATCCGCCTATGGAAAAGGAAATGGTTTTCTGCTCTGCGTTTATCGCCATTTTATTTATGGAAAAACGTTCATACTCCAAAAGGTATTCCAGCTGATCAAAAATATAAATAGAAAAGTCAGCGGAAAATACCGTTTTCAGATTCCAGTTCAGCTCCGCTTGAATGTCCATGAGTTTCATGGCAGAGATCATATCCTGAATACTGATCAGCAGATCTTCTTCGCGGATGATTCCCGTATCTCTCTGCATCAGACGAAGGTTGCAGCGCCGTTTAATATAGGTTCCAAGGATGAAGAGCTGCCTTAGAAGTGTGCGTTTGTCCGGAGTAAGCTCCTGCTTTTTTATAATTTCTTTCATAAGCTTAAGTTGATTTCTGACATCTCCGGTCAGTTTATCATAAATTTGGTTCTGTGCCAGCAGTTTGGCTTCTTCATTCTTTGTTTTTAATTCTTCACGGAGAAGGCCACCCTCCTGAGCAAGCATTTCGGCACTCTGCTTCAGAGCATCTATCGTTTCCTGCAGGTGAGAAATATCCTTGCTCCAGATAAAGTATCCATATGGAAGCGTGTGAAGATGCAGTTCTCTTCCAGGCTCAGAAATCATAAAGGTTTCTTTTTTCAGTTTCACAAGAACATCCGCCGGGATATCGGAAGCGTTTTCTGACAAAATTCTGGTGTCATCTTTTCCGATAATCTGCATTGCGACGGTGGAGTGTTCAAAGATTTCCCGATAATCCGTATTTACAGGAACAAGTCCCATGTAAATATAAAACTCCCAGGTAAGCACTTCCGTATAATACACTTTGGCATAAAACTCGATTACTTCCATGGGAGCAATCGAAGGATTAACCTGCAGATAGTTCAGGAAATATGGAATAGTAAAGAGAATTAGAATAATGGTTTCCGCAAACGGAATCAATAATCGAAAAACCGGCCTCCCGTTCAAGATGTTATTTCGCTGGTAAATCAGATACACTCGGGCAATCATAAAAGAAATTCCCAACCCATACATCAGATAGGTGCCGATATATGGGTGAAAATATAAATTTGGCTGCACTTCTTCGGGGATGATGTAACAGACAAAGTGATGGCTTTCATCAGTAACCGTCAGGAACAGCATGACAAGAACAGGTGCCAGGAGGAAGTACCAAGTTGGGGAAATCCTGTAGGTGTCCGCCTGACCAATTCCAAGGGCATCATACAGTCCAAACAGTACGATAGGAAGAAGCGTGGCGGCTACATACAGTCCGCTGACCCGCATGAGCAATATATTTTTATGTAGAAAAGTGTCCTGAATAAACCGAAGTGACAGGCCGGCGAAAATGACGGCATCCTCCATCAAAAGAAATCTGCGCATGCTTTTTTGCGTTACCCGCGTACGGATGGAGATTCCCCAAGCGGCGGTGAGGCTAACGTAGCAGGCATAAAGGACATATGTGCGGAAAGGATCATTCGGCAAATAGCGCAGACTTATTTTCCGGTAAAGAGACACGGAAAACAGCAGCAAAAAAGCAATAATATTGTAGCGGATCTGTTTTTTACGCGCTGTCATCTGCTTTCGCCTCCTTTCCCGGGTGAGAACAAGTCATATGGTAATCGATTTTGGCGTAAAATGCCCTACACAAACAGGTAGTCTGAAGCAATCATATCATTTTTCCTGCATAAAAACTACCCGATTGTGTAGGGCATTTTTTTCCCCTTTTGCTACAATAAATATAATGTTACGGCTTTCTGCCTGGCCTTTTGTGGAACAAATATTGAAACTTCAGGACGCTGTGAAAAAATCAGGAGGGATGAGAGAATGAAAAAATGGATAGGTTATGTGACGATGAGCCTTATAGCAATGGCTCTGGTTTTGGGTCTGGGGACTGTTGCGGCCCAGGCGGCATATACCGAGTGGTCTGAGTGGAGTGTTAATAAGCCAACCGGTATCCATGCTCAGGTCGAAGAGAGGAAAGTGCCCTCAATTTACCATATGGAAGTATATTGCACACAGGAGGCAAAGTCCCCTTATTACCGCAATATCCGGGATTATAGTATCGGAGGCAAGTATTCTTCCTATGGAGCCCGGGCGTCGTACGGAGAGTTTCACTACACGAAGGATATAACCGCAAGCGTGTTTGCTGCTGCGAAATCGTTCAAGAGCGGATCCTGGATCCAAGATGGGGTTCCTGCTTATAACAGAGGAAACAGTATTGCCTATTATCTGGGGGATGGGGATATCTCATGGTTTGTCAGGAGTATTGACTATAGCACAGAGTATCGCTATCGTGATATCCTGATATCTATTACGGATCCTGTGGTGTCTGATCCCATTCAGCCCATATCCATTGACAATCCGGAGCCGGTTGCTGCACCAACTGAACCGAATCCGACTGTTACGACACCATCCGCTGGTCAGGAAACCCCCAAAGTGACAGAAATTACTGACACACAATGCTCAAAAGATGGTATTAAGATTACATGGAAGGCGGTTAATGGTGTGACCGGCTACTACATTTACCGGGATGGAAAAAAGATTGCGACAATCAATAACAGCCGTACCTGTACGTATCTGGACAAGAAAGCAAAAGAAAACGGAAAAGCATACAAGTATTCGATCAGTATTTATATCAAATCAGGATCCAATATTACCAAGGGGAAGAAATGCGCGGAAATTGTCGTTGTATATCTCACAGTGAACATTGCCCCGAAGACATCCAGCGCAGCGGGAAGTATCAATATTACCTGGAAGCCGAATAAAAAGGCAATGGGATATGAGATATGGTATGGAACCAACAAAAAATTTAAAAATTGCAAAAAGATATTGGTAAAGGGCGGAAAAACAAAATCAAAGAAACTGACCGGATTGGAGAGCGATACGATTTATTATATTAAGATCCGCGTGTATTATGTTGTAGGCGGATCCTATAGTTATTCTCCTTTCTGCCCGGTCTTCCATGCTAAGACCAAGACACAGACGTATCAGTATAAGGGCATTGTAACGAATGCGCAGGATGGCAAGGGATTAAAGAATGCGAAGCTGTATTTCCGCCAGGGATCTTCGAACAAGAATGGAAAAGTGTACAAGACATGTAAGACGGATTCTAAGGGCTGTTACAAGATAACGCTCCCGAAAGGAACTTATACGGTTCAGGTGCAGAGAAAAAATTTTGTGACAATTTACATAACGATCTATGTATATGTCAATAGTCCATCGTATGAATCGAATACCATCAGTATCAGTAAGCCCCTGGAGGCGGAGCAGTACCGTATCGTTTTGACATGGGGAGAAAGCCCGAAGGATCTGGACGCTCATCTTACTGGCTCATCCAATGCTTACGGTGGGCGTTATCACATTTATTTTGCTCAGAAGAACGCATATTATGGAGGAAAATTGGCTGCAAATCTTGATGTTGATGATGTAAACAGCTATGGTCCGGAAACGGTCACGATCAATCTTAAGGTGCAGAAGAACGGAACCTATAACTACTATGTCCATGATTTTACAAACAGGTTTATGACATCGAGTACGTCGCTTGGAAACTCTGGCGCCCGCGTGATGGTCTATAAGGGAAACCTGCACATCGCCACATATAAAGTACCGAAAAAAGCGGGCACAGCGTGGCATGTGTTTACAATAGAAAATGGCAAATTGATCAAGAAGAATACGATGAGCTACGTTCAAGATCATAGATTATTTAAATAAGTGAGGCGGTGGGTAAGACATGCGGTGGGTAAGACATGAGGGTGGCTCAAATGAAAAAATTAATGCTGTTCGCACTGTTGCTGTTTGGCATATCGCTATTTTCATCCAATCATACCATGGCTGCGGAAAGCCGAATCACAGTTCCTTTTGAGAAGGAGATGAAGATTAACTGGAACTGGAATGATTTTAAAAAATCTTCTATAAAAGGTCCAAGCACAAATCTTGCGATTGCGGGGCTGATACTGAGTGGAAACGCAGAGGAGAAGGGATACGGGAAGTATCCGTATTCTAAGGTAGAGGAAACATTGAAAGCATTGGGCTTTCAAAATACAGAGCATTCATACTATAGTAAAGATCAAAAGAACTATCCCGGAATGTCGTTCGGAATGAGCAGCGTCAAAGTAAATAATAAAACGGTGGTGGTAGCGGTCTACCGGGGAACTGTGAACAACAAAGATGTGGCTACGGACATCAGTTCTCAGTTTGGCGATGGATTTCAGACGGCAGGAAAAAATGGAAAGGCCAGACTGGAAAAATATCTCAGAGACCATAAGCTGACCAAGAAGAACACCATACTCTATCTGGTAGGACACAGTTATGGGGCGGCTGCGGCGTGTCAGGTCGCGTTGAACTGTAATGATCTGGCGGCAAAGACGTCTACTTTTGTTTATTTATATGCCACACCGAACAATTATGTGAACGGCACCTCAACAACGGATCATTACAATATTTATAATTATATCAATGTAGACGACGGGGTTCCTTATGTTCCAAAACGGATCGACTGTGGAAAGCGGGGCAATATTATCTCCTATGATTATGGAAAGCAAATGAATGTTCCATCCGGAGCCTCCCGAAAAACACGTTTTGAATTGGGCTATTATCTGCTGCGCGGCAAAATGTTTTCTAATGACAAGAGCTTGTGGAGGGATCATCTCACTTACAATTACATGGCGTTTTTATTGTCCGATCTTTCCACTGAGGAAATTCTGGCGCATTTTTCTGTTGTGCCTAAAATGAGTTCTGTAAAGAGTAATAAGGCCGAAACGGCTGTCATCAGATGGGAAAAGACCGGAAATCCGGATGGATATGAAATCTATATGGCAGGTTCCAAGAAGGGAACCTATAAAAACATTGCCACAATAAAAGGAAAGGGCAATCTGTCTTATACGAAAACCGGTCTTACCGGAGGGAAAAAGTACTATTTCAAAGTGTGCGCCTATTATCAGATCGGCAACCGAAAGATCCGGACGGCGCAATCTGCTGCCGGGAGCGTTACGGTAAAGAAGCAAAAGATAACCGTGAAACTCAATAAGAAAAGCTTGAAATTGAAAGTCGGCGCGAAAGCCTCATTGAAGGCGACGAAAACCGGGACAAAAAAACCTCTGAAGTGGAGCAGCTCGGACAAAAGGATCGCAACCGTCAGTCAGAAAGGAGAAATTACCGGAAAGAAGGCGGGAACCGCCACGATCACGGCAAAGGTGGGGAAAGTTAAAGCAAAGTGTAAAGTTACGGTAGAGAATAACAATGACTGGAAGAAGCTTTACGGGGATTTCCTTGCCATTGATCTGCATCGAGATCAGTGGACGTACCGGGTGGGCGAGTTTGCATTGTATGATCTGAATAAGGACGGTGTTCCGGAACTATTTACCCATGGCGGCGGGCGGATGGATTATACGAAAATATTCACGGTCAGGAAAGGTAAAGTGGCCTGTGTGGGTTGGTCTACCAATTATACGATATATTCCAATAATATGGTTCTGGCATATTTTAATGCAGGGGCAGGATATGGGCTATATTCCTATTATAGTGTGAAGAGCAGTCTGAACTTTGACCTGAAATATCGCTATGCCGATTGGTTTTTTGAAAGTGTTTACAGAGAGGGAGAAAAAGCATCAGAGAAAACAGCTCCCGCAGTCACAGAGGATTCTGTAAGAGCAAAGGTTCAAAGGCTGATGGGAACGGCCAAAACTGTTACTGTGAATTATTATAGTAATACTGCGGATAACCGGAAGAAATATATAAAATAATTTGCTAAGTATATGAAGGGGGCATTTGAAAATGAAAAAAAGAAGAGTCTACAGGGGAGCTTTGCTGCTGTTACTTTTTTGCTGCATGGTATTTAGCTCTACCACGGCTAATGCGTCTGCGAAGACAACCTACAAAAAAGCAGTAAGTTATTACAAAAAAGGAAAATACAAATCTGCTCAAAAATATTTCAACAAACTTCCGCAAAAAGCAAATGAAGCATGCGTGAAAAAAATGTCTTCCAAGATGAAGAAGGCATATCGGAAAATTGTGAAGAAATACAATCTTACTTCAACCCTGGGGAATAAACCATATCTATATGGCTACTATCTGACGGATATTGATAAGGATAAAAAACCGGAATTACTGGTAAGCTATGCGGAATATGAGACTATGGAGTCTTCAATGAAGACGGTTGTATATACCTTCAAAAATGGTAAAGCAAAGAAGGTGGGGAGCTTTTACAGCTGGAGCTTCAATTTTTATTATGATCCCCGGGGGAATGGGATGACGATTATGTATGCCCGCCAGGGCGGGGAAGAGATTTATGGCATGAAACTTTCCGGCGGAACGCTGACGAAAACGAAAAGCTGGGGAACCAGATGGCATGCATCGGCCAGTGATCCTTACACCGCTATACCATATTCCCTGGACAATCATGTTACGGTCGAGATAAAAAATGGTTCTTACCAAAAAGTGGTAGATTTATCACCGCTGAAATATAAGAGTCTGTAAATACAAAGTGACAGCCCGAATGTTTCTAAATATAATTTGAGAATAATATTGCAAATAATAACAAATTTAGATATAATGAAGATGCTCCATGTGAGTGGAAGCACTGCAATAGCGGAAGGCGGTTGGCTATCACACCTGTAAAAAGGAGGTGATACTTATGCGAATTACAATACATATTGGTAATTTTACTGTTACCATAACTGTAAAACGCAACAACCGCCACTCGGCCAAGTGACGGTTGTTTCATACATAAAATAACCTATAATGGAAGCCAACCGCTTTTCGCAGTGCTTCTTTCTTTATTATAGAACGGATATAGCATGGAGTCAAGGCGTTTTGATAAAATGGAAACAATAAAAAGGAGTGAGTCACGGTATGACATTACAGGAGATGCAAGAGCGCAAAAGAACATTGGGCTATAGTAACGCAAGACTTGCGGATATTTCCGGGGTTCCACTGGGCACCGTACAGAAGATTATGAGCGGAAAGACCGAAAATCCCAGACGCAAGACGTTGGAATCCCTGGAAAAAGCCCTGTCCGGGGAGATGAAGCAGGAGACGGACGATGCTTTTTCTACAGGAGAGCCTTCTTTACTGAGAGAAGCTGCCGCTGCATACGGGACTGCTTTGCGGAAATATACGATAGAAGATATCTATGCACTGCCGGACGGAGTGAGGGCGGAATTAATTGATGGCCGGTTATACTATATGGCCAGCCCCACCAGGACGCATCAGAAGATTGCGGGGGAGATGTACTTGGCGGTGGCAAACTATATCAAAGCCCACGGGGGCAGGTGTGAGGTTTACATTCCGTCTTTCGCGGTTTTCTTAAACGCGGATGACACGATTTATGTGGAGCCGGATCTGTCGGTCATCTGCGATCCGGACAAGCTGGATGACCGGGGATGCAACGGCGCCCCGGACTGGATCGTGGAGGTGGTATCGCCCTCATCACAGAAGATGGATTATTGTATAAAACTATTTAAATACAGGGCTGCCGGAGTCAGGGAATACTGGATCATCGATCCGCAAAAGAGAGTTGTTATGGTATATCTGTTCGGGAAGGGGGAAGAGGAAGGGACCATGTATTCCTTTGAGGAGGAAATTCCCTGCTCAATCTATCCTGATCTGAAAATAAAACCTGCGTCACTCCTCTGGGAGGAGTAAAACGAACCCCAAATTATTCATAGAAAATTTAGAAATATCCCCATTTCTTTAGATGCCAATCTAATATCGCTATGCTATACTTATGATGCTACGCTTAAATCATCCTATTCCATGTAGAGGGGATAATCAACCATGAAACTGAAAACGAGGCTGAAGATAGCCTTTTGTGCCGTTATTCTGGTGCCCATCTTCCTGTTTGGCGCTGCAATCTGGGGCTTTAGCCGGTATCAGATCCGAGCCATCGAAAAGAGCAGCGGCATCAATTTTTCTCTGGAGAATCTGGTAAATTCAGTGCAGACCATCAGTCAGTCTACAGAAGAACTGTGTAAGCGGATGCGGGAGACGGCCCGGACAGATCCGGATCGCTTTCTCAATTTTTCTTATCTGCAGGAGTTAAATGAGGAACTATCTTCCAAATATTCCTATCTGCTGATGAGAAAGGACGGAGAAATCTATTACAAGGGCATCCCCGGGGATGTAGAGAAACTGTTTCAGGAACTTCCGGAGTTTGGTGAGAGTATTTCCGGAGCTGATGCGGGAACCTACATCGGGCAGGATATCAAAGCTCTGGTAAAACAGGTGGATCTGACATTTTCCGATGATTCCATGGCCAGCGTCTTTATCATTACTTCCGCGTCAGCGGTGATGCCCCAGATGAGGACACTGCTGATTGATATACTGATCGTGATCATTGTGGTTCTGGTGATAACGGCAATTGTTATGACGGTTTGGATATACACCGGGATTAATAATCCGTTGAAAAAACTCCGGGAAGCCGCGCGCCGGATCACGCATGGAGATCTGGATTTTACCCTGGAGCCCGAGGGCGATGATGAGATCAGCGATCTTTGCCGTGATTTTGAGGCCATGAGAAAGCGCCTGAAGGAATCGGAAGAAGAGAAAGAACGCTACGATAACGAAAATAAAGAACTGATCAGCAATATTTCCCACGATCTGAAAACGCCTATTACCACAGTGAAAGGTTATGTGGAGGGCATTATGGACGGTGTGGCGGACACTCCGCAGAAAATGGACCGCTATATTAAGACCATTTATAATAAAGCCAATGACATGGATCGACTGATCAACGAGCTGACTTTTTACTCCAAGATCGATACGAACCGAATTCCATATACCTTTAATAAGATCAATGTGGCGGAGTACTTTGATGATTGTGCCGAGGAGGTCTGTCTGGATCTGGAGGAACGGAATATCCGGTTTACCTATTTAAATCAGGTTGATAAGAATACCGTGATCATTGCGGATGCGGAGCAGATGAAGCGGGTGATCAATAATATCATAGGAAATTCCATAAAATATATTGATAAGCCCCGGGGTAAGATCGAGCTGCGGATTTTGGATGCCGGAGATTTCATTCAGGTGGAATTGGAGGATAATGGAAAGGGAATCGAGGCGAAGAATCTGCCTAACATTTTCGACCGTTTTTACCGGACCGACGCGTCCCGAAATTCTTCTCAGGGGGGCAGCGGTATCGGGTTGTCTATTGTCCGGAAAATTATTGAGGATCACGGCGGAAAAATATGGGCCAGCAGTAAGCTGGGCAGGGGAACTACCATATCCTTTGTGATCAGAAAGTATCAGGAGGTACCTGTATGAGCAGGATATTGATTATTGAGGATGAGGTCAGCATCGCTGATCTTGAGAAAGACTATCTGGAACTGAGCGGATTTGAAGTGGAGATTGAAAATACGGGAGATCGGGGGCTGGAGCGTGCTCTGAATGAGGAATTTGACTTGCTGATCCTGGATCTGATGCTTCCGCAGGTCAGCGGCTTTGATATCTGCAGGCAGGTTCGGGATCAAAAGAATACGCCTATCATCATGGTATCTGCGAAGAAGGATGACATTGACAAGATCCGAGGTCTGGGAATGGGAGCAGACGATTATATGACAAAGCCCTTCAGCCCCAGCGAACTAGTGGCACGTGTAAAAGCTCACCTGGCCAGGTATGAGCGACTGGTAAATATTAACACACCGGCGAACGATATCGTTGAGATCCGGGGGCTGAAGATTGACAAGACCGCCCGCAGAGTCTGGGTGGACGGCGTAGAAAAGACGTTTACAACGAAGGAGTTTGATCTTCTGACCTTCCTTGCCCAGAATCCGAATCACGTGTTTACCAAGGACGAGTTGTTTAAGGAGATCTGGGATATGGAATCCATCGGAGACATTGCCACGGTGACCGTCCACATCAAGAAGATCAGGGAAAAGATCGAAGTCAGCACATCAAAACCCCAGTATATTGAAACGATCTGGGGGGTCGGGTATCGGTTTAAATTGTAGATGGATGCAAGCTGGAAGACAAAGATATGACTGGAATGTGGAATAGAGAAGGATTAATTCGCATGACAATATTATATGAAGATTCCCAGATTTTGGTGTGTTACAAGGAAGCCGGACTTCCCGTTCAAAGTGCCCGGGTCGGTGTGAAAGATTTGGTAAGTATAGTAAAGAATTATCTCTGGGAGCGGAATGGACAGAGAGAAGAACCATATCTTGGGGTGATCCACCGCTTGGATCAGCCAGTGGAAGGGGTTCTGGTATTTGCAAAAACGCCGAAAGCTGCCCGGGAACTGAGCGCCCAGGTATCGGACGGAAGGATGAAAAAAATCTACCATGCCGTAGTGTGGGAACCTGCGGAAAAGTATAATACCAAAGAAGGAACTTTGGCGGATCATCTTCTTACCGATAAAAAAACCAACAGCGCCAGGGTAGTCCCTGAGGGCAGCAAAGGCGCAAAGCAGGCCAGGTTGGACTATCGGATCCTGAACAACATTTCAGTATCGCCCGCCCCATCGCTCCGGGGACCGGAAAAGAATGATTCTCTGATTCTTGTAGAAATCCATTTGCACACAGGCCGTCATCACCAGATCCGCGTGCAGATGGCCAATGCGGGCATGCCCCTGTGCGGCGACCGGAAATACGGGCATCCCGGCGAGACCGGCCAGCTGGCTCTCTGCGCAGTATCGCTGGAGCTGCTCCACCCGGCCACCGGTAAACCGATGCAGTTTCACTGCACCCCCCAGGGCGGATATTTTGAGTTGTTTGAAGAAAATTATTATGGTAGAATATGAGCGAGCGAGAGCGTGTTTGCGAGAGGAAGGTATAGCCCCCCGCGAGCGTATTATAGATGAAAAGTTCAGGGGAGAATCGAAATGCATCCCAAAAAAGAGTTGAAGATCCTGCTGGCTGAGAGCTTCAAGGAGCTGGTTCTGGAAAAGCTGGTGGAGAAGATCACAATCAAAGAAATCACGGACAGGGCGGGGGTGACTCGCGTCACCTTTTATAATCATTTTCAGGATAAATATGAGCTGCTGGAATGGATCTGCCGGGAGGAACTGGTCAATCCCATCCGTATTCTGCTCTGGAATGGGATGGAGAAGGAAGCCATCACATTTATGTTTACAAGTATACTAAAGAACCGGGAGTTTTACAGTCATGTGGTAAAGCTGGAGGGCCAGAATTCCTTTGAGAGCATTGTGAAGAACTGTTTCACAGAGGCTCTGGTAGAGTACATAACCGGTCATGCCGACAGTGAAAAACGAAAGTATAAGGAGATGCGGCCGGAGTGGCTGGCTGAATTCTATTCCCAGGGAATGTCTTTTGTGCTGATTTCCTGGATCAAAGGCGGAATGGTGGAAGAGCCGGCGGAAATGGTGGAAATGTATGAGTTTATCGCCAGTCATTCTATGGTTGATCTGCCAAAAGAACTGTAAATTACAGAGCATTAATAATGTATAACAGAAAACGACAAATAGATCAAAGTGTCGTTTTGCGGGGTACACCTTGAAAAGATTGAATATTTTCATATTCAGTCTTTTTTTATATTCTGTATTATGCTAAACCGAGAAGATTATAAACAAGGAGTGTGGAGTCTAGAATGAAGAAATTTGGGGAAATCATAGTAAAGCTGCGCATACCGATCCTGATCGCGGCCGTCGTGCTTTTGATCCCGTCCGCTTTGGGATATTTCAATACCAGGGTAAACTATGATATTCTTTCCTATCTGCCGGGAGAGATCGAGACGATGAAAGGACAGGATGTTCTGGTAGATGAGTTTGGAACAGGAGCTTTCACCATGGTAATTGTTGAGGGCATGGAATTTAAGGATGTATCCAAACTGAAAGCACAGATGGAAGAAGTGGATCATGTAAAATCCATTATCTGGTACGACACATTTGCAGACATCTCCATTCCGGTGGATCTGCTTCCGGATAAGGTGAAAAACGCTTTTCTGAAAGACGACTGCACCGTGATGGCCATTATCTTTGACACGACGATGTCTGCGGATGAGACCATGGACGCTATCAAGGAACTGAGAAAGCTGGCGGATAAGCAGTGCTTTATCAGCGGTATGACTGCAGTGGTAACGGATACAAAAGATCTGTCGGAGGCGGAGGCGCCAATTTACGTTGCGCTGGCGGTGCTGCTCTGTGCTATCGTGCTGGCCTTGACCATGGACTCCTTCCTGATACCGGTATTTTTCCTTCTGAGTATCGGAATGGCGATTGTATATAACCTGGGTACGAATATATTCATGGGACAAATTTCTTATATCACGAAAGCCCTTGCGGCGGTGCTGCAGCTTGGCGTGACCCTGGACTACTCCATTTTCCTGTGGCACAGCTACGAGGAACAGAAGGAGCGGTTCCCGGAGGATAAAAAGAAGGCTATGGCCAGGGCCATCACATACACCCTGACCTCAGTGGTGGGAAGTTCCATCACCACCATTGCCGGATTTATTGCTCTATGCTTTATGAGCTTTACCCTGGGTCTTGATCTGGGTATCGTTATGGCGAAGGGCGTGGTCTTTGGAGTGGTGGGATGTGTGACCATACTGCCCTCCATGATCCTGGTATTTGACAGAGCCATCGAGAAGACAAGGCACCGTCCGCTGCTTGGCAATTTTAAGCAGATCCCCCGCTTCGTGCAAAAATTTTATCCATTGATCCTGGTGGTGTTTACGGTAATCTGGATTCCGGCCATCAAAGGCTATAATAATACGGAGGTTTACTACAATCTGGACACTACGCTGCCGGAGGATCTGCCCAGTATCCAGGCAAACAATAAACTGGAAAAAGAGTTCCAGATGAACGCAACCCACATGCTTCTGGTAGACAGAGATCTGGACACGAAAACCGTTGAAAAAATGGTGAGCGAGATGAAAGAGGTAGACGGGGTCAAGACCGTCATCGGCATTGACGCTATGCTGGGCTCTGAGATCCCCCGAGAACTGATTCCGAAAAAAGCTCTTGAGATGCTGGAGAATGAGAACTATGAGCTGATGCTGGTCACCAATGAATACAAGGTGGCAACGGATGAAGTAAATGCGGAGTGCGAAGCGCTGAACAATATTTTGAAAAAATACGATCCTAATGGCATGTTGGTGGGTGAAGCTCCCTGTACCAAGGATCTGATCGAGATCACGAATCACGATTTTAACACCGTAACCTCGGTTTCTGTAGGAATCATCCTGGTGATCATCCTGCTGGTATTCCGATCCTTAAGCCTTCCCGTGATCCTGGTGGCGGTGATTGAGTTTGCCATCTACATCAATATGGGTATTCCCTATTATACCGGGACATCGCTTCCATTCATCGCGTCCATCGTGATCGGCACCATTCAGCTTGGTTCCACCGTGGACTACGCAATATTGATGACAAGCCGATACAAAGCAGAACGTCATGCTGGAAAATCCAGAAAAGAAGCGATCGAAATTGCCCACAGCGCATCAATACCGTCGATCCTGGTAAGCGCATTCAGCTTTTTCGCGGCAACCTTCGGCGTGGGACTTTATTCAGAAATCGATATGATCAGTTCTCTGTGTACCTTGCTGGCCAGAGGCGCGTTGATCAGTATGGTAGTGGTTATTTTCGTTCTGCCGTCCATGTTCCTGCTGCTGGATCGTGTGATCATCTACACCAGCAGGGGATTTCGGCCTAAGAAGAATAAGTGAGATAAATAGAGGAGGTTAGATTCATGAAAGGATTGTATAAGAACGCGTTCCGCAAACTTGTGGCCGCGGGTATGGCGGTAGGAATGGTGCTTGGCTGTGCGGGCATGGCCGGTGCGGAGAGTGCTCCATCGAAAGAAGAAACGGTTTATATTTTCACCGATGCTTCCGGTAATCAGACAAAAGTGCTGGTCAGCGACTGGCTGAAAAATTCAGATAACGAATCAGAGATCAAGGACGCTACCACTCTGAAAGACGTCACAAATGTAAAGGGTGACGAGACCTACAGCCAGGGCAGCGGAGATGAAATTATCTGGAACAGCGACGGCAATGACATATATTATCAGGGAACCACCGACAAGGAAACTCCCATCAGTGTAAAAATTACTTACACTCTGGACGGAAAAGAGATTTCTCCCCAGGAACTGGCTGGTAAGAGCGGAAAAGTAGTGATTCGTTACGATTATACTAACAATGAGACGGTTACCGCAAAAGTGGGAGATGAAGAAGAGGAGATCAATGTACCGTTCACAGTACTGTCCGGTATGTTGTTCACTGATAACTGCGTATCTAACGTGGAGGTAAATACCGGTAAAGTCATTACCGAGGGAGATAAGACCATTGTGGTAGGTCTGGCTTTTCCGGGACTTGGGGACAGTCTGAAGCTGGATGAAGTCAAAGACGAAGTAGATGATAAATTAGAAGAAAACGATTCTGACATTGACCTGGATCTGGATATTGACATCCCGGATTATGTAGAAGTCACCATGGATGCGGAGAACTTTGCTATGGATATGTCCATGTCTCTGGTGATGAACAACGTGCTGGATGAACTGGATATTGATGACAAAGGTGCCCTGGATGATCTGAAGAACAGCATGGATGATCTGACCGACGCGGCGCAGCAGCTGGTGGATGGTACAGATGAGCTGGCGGAAGGAATCGGAGAATTGTATGACAAGACCCCGGATCTGAAAGGCGGCGTTCAGGAACTGAAAGATGGTATTGTGGAATATACAGACGGCGTTTCTTCCGTATCGGACGGCGTGGGAGAGCTCAAGAACGGCAGCGGTGATCTGGCGGACGGCGCAGTGGCGCTTTCTAGCGGCGCCCATACTCTATCCGGCGGCGCCGGTGATCTGGCGGACGGCGCACACACTCTCTCTGGCGGAGCCAGCCAGTTGTCCGGCGGAGCCAGCGCCTTGGCGACGGGTGCGGATGATCTGAAGAGCGGAGCGAAAGAGCTGAAAACC
>CADCMM010000031.1 GCA_902802515.1 uncultured Lachnospiraceae bacterium | reverse complement strand
TCCCGCCGGAAAACAATCTTTATAATATCCGGCAGCGACATCGCTACGCTGCCGGAATTGATATTCCACACAAATAAAACGCAAAGCAACAGAAAAAGCAACAGAAAAGATATCCGGTAACGCCCTGCTGCATGTTTTTCTTTCTTCATGATACGTACCCTTCCTGTGATCTTCCTCTATCCTTTCCAACCTGTTTTTTTAAGGATATATTTGTAGATTTTCCTGTAGGTCGCGTCATCGTAATGCGCTGTGTTGGTTTCCGAACGGTAATTATAACCGCTGCGCATCATATAGTCATACCCGCCGATATACTGCTCAGGAAATTCTTCTTTCAGTTTCTGATTAAACTGTTCGCGCAGTTCATTCTTCAGACTCCCGCGTTTCCCGGGCAAGGCATCCATAAAGCAGAAGGAAACACCCGGATAATCGCTGATCAGCTGTTTATATACAGCGGCGTATTTTGTAAAATTGCCCCCTGCGTTCGCCTCGCTAATATCATTATTTCCCAGTTGTATCACCACGATACTGTACGGATACACTTCCAGATAACGTCGAAGAGGTTTGTATGCCGACTTCATAAACCAATAATACCCACGTCCGGATTTCGCAAAATAAATAACCCGTTCATCACCTGTGACCGCTTTGGCCATCTGCACCACCCGGGAGGCCCCGATAATGATCAGACGCTTCCTGCTCTCACGTTCTTCTTTCGTCCCCGCCTTTTTTATCTGTTTTTTTGTCAGTTTATCAACGCACAGTCCTGTGGGATCCAGGTAATGTCCGCCAACCCAGCAGTCTTTTTTGCGTGCCCCGGTGGAATCTACATAGTAATTGCCGACCCAGCGGTTTCTGGCCATCACTCCGTTCGGCTTGAAATAATAGGCGGCGCCTTTTATGGTTTTCCATGCCTTTTTGACCATCGCGCCGCTGGCCCCGTAGTAGTAAGTCTTTGAACCCGCTTTATACAGCTTGCGCACATACAATTTTCCGTCGCTGTCCGCGCGGTAGGAGTTCTTTTTCCATCGGAACGCACCCGTTTTGGCATAACCTTTCGCATCAAAGTAATAGATATTTCCCTCGATCCTTGCCCAGCCGCGCTCAGCATAGGTTTGATCCGCCTTCCTATACCGGATTCCTGCCGCGTCCTCCTCAAAAATTCCTCCGGACAGCGTGTTGTCTTTGGCGATCCGAACCGCGTTCTGATCTGCCGCACCCGCACATTCCGTTTGAATGCACATTATCAGCACCGTAAAAAAAAGCATTCCAAAAAAATGTACTATGTTATGTCGTTCTAAAAAATTCTTCAAGGTATTATCCTCCGTCACGTATTCCACTATAAAACAGTATATCTTATAATAAGTTTTTTTTCCATGGTTTCCTGAACATTCTTACTCTACAAAACGCTTGAACTTTTGATGCCTGTATGATATCCTAGCTATTAGTTAACTCTTTTGTAACTCAATTAATATTTTTGAAAAATTATCTTAATACTATCAGGTGAACTTTACCATGTGGAATAATCAAATAGAAGCGCTAAAAGAAAGACGCCGTCAGCATTTTGCCGGCGGCGGCCCACAAAAGATACAGCGCCAGCATGAAAACGGAAAACTCGCCGTCCGGGAACGGCTGGATATTCTCCTGGATGAAAATTCTTTCGTGGAGATCAATGGCTGTATGGAAACCGATGCAGGCGCTGCGTCCTTTGGCAAAAACATTGCATATCCCGGTGATGGAGTCATCACCGGCTGGGGGACCATTGACGGGCGGAAAGTATGTGTCGCCGCAGAGGATTTTACCGTCATTGGAGGCACGCTGGGAAGTACCCATGCAAAAAAAATTGCCAGGCTCCAGGATCTCGCCTATGAGATGAGAGTTCCCGTGATCTTTTTGAATGACAGCGGAGGCGCCCGCATTGAAGAAGGGATCAACGCGCTTTCCGGATATGGTGAGATCTTCCGCAACCATGTAAAAGCATCCGGTGTTATTCCCCAGATCTGCGCTATTTTAGGGCCCTGTTCCGGAGGCGCCTGCTACTCACCGGCTCTGTGTGACTTCATTTTCTGCGTCAAGGATATCAGTAAAATGTTCATCACCGGTCCTTCTGTTGTAGAATCTGTGCTTGGCTCCCGTCCAACTCTGGAAGAGCTTGGAGGCGCCGGGATGCACAGCAGCACCAGCGGCGTCATTCATGCCCTCTACAATGATGAAGCCACCTGCCTGCGGGGGATACGAACACTGCTCTCCTATCTTCCATCAAACTGCGGGGAACTGTCTCGTCCTGTATCGCTTCCACGGTCTGATCTCTATCGGAAGCCACGCACCGCTTTAGAAGAACTGGTTCCTGATAATATAAGAAAGGCATATGATATGCATCAGGTGATCGGGCATGTGACAGATGATGTTCCTTTTTTTGAGATTCAAAAACACTTTGCCCCCAATGCGATCGTTGGTTTTTCATACCTAAGCGGCACTGTCACCGGCATTGTGGCCAATCAACCGCTGCATGCAGGCGGGGCTCTTGACTGTGACGCATCAGATAAAATTGCGCGTTTTATCCGTTTTTGCGACTGTTTTCATATTTCCCTGCTGACTCTCGTAGATGTGCCCGCCTTTTTACCCGGTAAAGATCAGGAACAGAAAGGGATCATCCGCCATGGCGCCAAAATCCTTTACGCTTACTCGGAAGCCTCCGTTCCAAAAGTTACGCTGATCCTGCGCAAAGCCTACGGCGGGGCTTATATCGCCATGAACAGCAAAACGCTGGGGGCCGATCTGGTGTACGCCTGGCCGATTGCAGAAATCGCCGTTATGGGAGCAGATGGTGCAGTCAATATTCTTTATAGGAAGCAATTGGCACAGTCCCAAAATCGGCAAGAAGAATTCCGACAATTAAAGCAGCAATACGAGGAAAGCTTTTTAAACCCGGATATTGCTGAAAAAAAGGGCTTTGTAGATGAAGTCATTCTTCCGGAAGAGACGCGCAGCCGCCTGGTAAATGCTTTTGAATTCCTAAATGCAAAAAAGCGGCCCGGGTATGCTGAGACTATAAGCAAAAAGCACGGAAATATCCCTTTATAAAATACAGTATTACTTCAGGAGAGACACTATGATATTTTCAACATATGAATTTATTTTTCTGTTTTTGCCGGTTACCTTTTTCGTCTATTTTATTCTGAACCGGTTTGATCTTAACTCCATCGCTAAAATATGGCTGATCATCTGCTCCCTCTATTTTTATGCTCAGGGAAGTCCTGATTTCTTTGTCTTCTTTCTGGGAAGCATTGTAGGCAATTATATTATCGGAAGTACTATGGCCAGAATGGAAGGAAACCAGAAGGCGCAGAAAAAACTTTTGCTGCTGATCGGTCTGGCAGGCAACATCGGTCTTCTGGGTTACTACAAATATACCGATTTTTTTATCGAAAATTATAATTTGCTCACCGGGAGTTCCTATGCCCTGAAGCATATCGTCCTACCCATTGGTATCTCCTTTTTTACTTTCCAGCTGATCGCTTTTCTGGTGGATTCCTATCGCGGAGAGACAAAGCAGTATGATATCATCAACTATCTACTGTTCATTACTTTTTTCCCACAGCTGATCGTTGGTCCCATCATTCACCACGGAGAGATCGTCCCTCAGTTTGAAAACAAAGCAAATTTAAAAATTAATTATGACAACGTGGCGAAGGGCATCTTTCTTTTCTCTATCGGCTGCGCAAAAAAAATATTGCTGGCGGACCCCATGACAACAAACGCGCAGGAGTTTTTCAACAACATCGGTTCCAGTCCCGATCTCCTGCTCACCTGGTTTTCTTCTATTGAATATACGATTTCCTATTATTTTGACCTGTCTGGTTATGCAGATATGGCCATCGGTCTGGGATTGATGTTCAATATCGTTATCCCTCAGAACTTCGATTCGCCATATAAAGCACGAAACTTCCAGGATTACTGGAGAAGATGGCACATGACGCTTTCCCGTTTCCTGAGCAACTACATTTTCCGTTCGGTCTACAAACGGGATGTTAAGTGGAGAAACTATTATATCGCCACTATGGTGACCTTCTTTGTCTCAGGCTTCTGGCATGGAGCAGGATGGACCTTTGTGGTCTGGGGATTGGTCAATGGTATTTTTGTGTGTACCGCTTCCTGGATGAAAAGGAAAAACCTGAAGTTTCCGTTTTGGCTCGCTTTTCCTCTGACTGCCCTTGGCGTTGTCCTTGCCCGGGTGCTTTTTGTATCCAACACATTTTCCGACGCATGGCATGTATATAGAGGGCTGGTGAACGTTTCATCCCTTGGTGCGGATTTTTCCACCATGCTTTCTTCTGTAGGGCACTTTATAAGCATCCACAAGTCCAGCGGTCTCCGCCTGGTGATCGGTATTATCATTTGCTGGTTCCTGCCCAGTTCAAAAACTATGACAGAAAAATTCAAAGTAAACATCTGGACCGCGATTTACGCGGGAATACTGATGCTTCTTTGCATTACTCAGATGAATAAGGTAGTACAATTCCTGTACTTCCAATTTTAGGAAGGAGGACGAATCGTATGAAAAGCAAACGTTGGTTATGTATTTTCTTTCTTCTGTTTTTTGTGGGTATGGGGGGATATATGGCAATTAATTACCATTTCGATCCCTTAGGCTATTTTACCGTGCAAAAAGAAGAGCCATATTATCGTTCCAACATTTACACCCGGGCAATCAAGTCCGAATATGTAACAAAAAACGCGGATAACTACGACGCTGTCATTATCGGGGGGTCCAAAAGCGGTGTGCTTAGCACAAAGCTGCTAAGTCAGTACACTGGAAAAAGATACTATAATTTCTATTTTAATAAAGGGAATTTTTCCGATTATCTGGCATATTCCAGGTATCTGGTGGAACATACCAATATTTCCGAGATCACATTGCATCTGAGCGGTTTTGAGGTAAATGCGTACAAGCCGGGCAGTGGAACTGTCCTGCAGATTCCTGCTCTTGTATCGGGAAATTCCTGGAACCGGCTTACAGAATACTGCAGTTTTCTTCTCACGGATCTCAATACCCTGCGGGAGAATATAAACAAAGGAACAGACGACTCACTGCTGGATGATATCACCAATGGCGAGAGAAACCGTCTCCGTTCCTACAAAAAAATGCTGGCTGACCCGGAAAAATATATCCTCCGCAACGTGACGGTCAACTTTAACAAACACCTGAAGAAAATGTTCCAGCAAAAAAAGGCATCCAGCGCCCCGGCCTATGAGGACAATCTGAATGCCTTGCGGCAGATCAAAACTCTCTGTGAGGAAAACAATGTCACACTGAATGTAGTGATCGGCGCCGGTTTTATCGGAGAGCGTGATTCGTATGAGGGCGACCGGTATTACGCTTATCTGAACGAACTGGTTACCATCACCGATGTATGGGATTTCAGTGATTTCAACGATATCAATATGAATCCCTACAATTTTGTAAACCGGAAGCATTATAACAACAATGTCGCCGACCTTATGGTCAACACCATGTACGGTCAGTATTCCTATGAAGGTTTCGGTATCTATCTTACCAAAGATAACATTAATGATTATCTGAAGGAAAGAAAAACAAAATTTGAACAGCTAAAAGAAGAATTTGAAACGACCGGTACGGTAGCGCTTCAGGGGATGGAAGATGGCAGCTATCTTCCGGTCTCTATAGAGTGACTTACCTTTCATTATTCAGCATATACAACAGTGCATTGCAGATACAGGCAGCGATATTGCTGCCTCCCTTGCGCCCTCTGGCCACGATATAAGGAACCTGCGTCTGCATGATCAATTCTTTAGACGGTACCACGTTCACAAACCCCACCGGCACTCCGATAATGAGCTTCGGATTTATTTTTCTTTCTTCTATGAGTTCATAGAGACGCACCAGTGCCGTGGGGGCATTGCCGATGGCGAAAATAAAGTTCTCATTCATCGCCGCCGCCTTGTCCATGCTGGCGGTAGCTCTGGTCATTCCTCTCTCCCTGGCCAACGCCGCCACATCTTCGTCTGCCATAAAACAGTGTACCTGACCCCCGCAGCGGGCCAGGGCTTTTTTATTGATACCGGCTTTCGCCATCTGGGTGTCCGTCACAATACTGGTTCCGCCGGCAATTGCCTCAAGGGCTTTCCCAACGGCGTTCTCTGAAAAGCAGAGATTGTCCGCATAGTCAAAATCCGCGCTGGTATGGATGCAGCGCTTTACGATCAGTTCCGTCCCCGGAATCAGCTTCTTATCACCCAGCTCCCGGGTAATGATCTCAAAGCTGCGGCGTTCAATTTCCACAGGTTCTACTTTTTCCAGTTCTATTTTCATGTGATTACCCTCTCGTATTCTGATCCTCTCAACTCATTCTAATATGTGTATAATTCCTTGCATGTGATGCAAAATATACCATTCTACAAGCCCATTTCCAGGATCTCATAGATTTTATCCATGTCCAGGTTTTCTCTCAGCCCTGCTGCCAGCAGATCATACTGGGTTTCCTTGAACGCGGCGAAATCCACCGCCGCACTGCCCGACAGATCCAGCCCTTTCTTTTCCCCCAGAGCCGTGACGATTTTTCCAGCCACCTGCTCTTTTTCAAAAATGCCATGCACATAGGTTCCATATACATTGCCAAGGAAAGCGCCGTCCGGCTTTTCTTCTGTCAAATGTCCGCTGTGGGCGGAAAGTCTGGTCAAAGACTGTCCTTCGCCGCGGAAGCTGGTTTTTCCCATATGGATCTCATATCCCTCCAGTTCCACCTCTGACAAGATCCCCAGGATGCCATCCATGGTCTGAAACCGGCCGCTGACCCTGGTTCTTGTCTTGTTTCCGGCAAACACCGTATTCATGGGCAGCAGTCCCATTCCCCGGATCTCGCCTCCTGCCTCCACTCCCTGCGGATCGCTGATCTGTTCTCCCAGCATCTGGAAGCCCCCGCAGATGCCAAACACCACGCAGCCTGCTCTGGCTTCCTTTAAGATAGCCGCCTCCAGGCCATTCCGGCGCATCCACAGAAGATCTTCCATGGTATTTTTGGTCCCGGGAAGAACGATCATATCAGGGTGCTTTAATTCTCCTACATGCTTTACGTAACGCAGAGAAACCCCTTCTATCATTTCAAAGGGATTAAAATCCGTAAAATTGGAAATCCTGGGCAGGCGGATCACGGCAATATCGATCAGGTTCACCTCCTGATCTTTACCAAACCGCTCTGTCAGACTGTCCTCATCCTCCACCTGAATACTGAGGTAGGGAGCTACCCCCACCACCGGGATCCCCGCTTTTTCCTCCAGCATCTTGATTCCCGGATCCAGGATCGTCTTATCTCCCCGGAATTTATTAATGATCAGTCCTTTCACCATGCCCCGCTCATCTTCATCCAGAAGGGCCACCGTTCCAACTAACTGGGCAAATACCCCTCCCCGGTCAATATCTCCCACCAGCAGCACTGGGGCTTTGGCCATCTTTGCCATCCCCATGTTCACGATATCATCCTGTTTCAGGTTGATCTCCGCCGGGCTTCCTGCTCCCTCGATCACAATGATATCGTACTCCTCTTCCAGCTTGTGATAGGCGTCCATAATATCCGGGATCAGGTTCTTCTTGTAGGCAAAATATTCCCTGGCAGGCATGTTTCCCAGCACTTCCCCGTTGACGATCACCTGGCTTCCCGTGTCGTTGGTGGGTTTTAGCAAGATCGGATTCATATAGACCGACGGTTTGATGCCTGCGGCTTCCGCCTGCATCACCTGGGCCCGGCCCATCTCCAACCCCTCTTCCGTAATAAAGGAATTGAGCGCCATATTCTGGGATTTAAACGGCGCCACCCGGTATCCGTCCTGTTTGAAGATCCGGCACAGCCCTGCCGCCAGAAGGCTTTTTCCGGCATTGGACATCGTGCCCTGTATCATAATTGCTTTTGCCATGTTTTTTCCTCTTTTCCGGTTTCTTCGAATGATTTGTTTCTTCCTTATGCATCCGCAAAACCAACCAGCTTCAATACATTCAGAAGTTCCTCATTCTCCCTGCGGGTACGCACCGCGATCCGGTAATACCCTGCTATCAGTCCCCTGTAATTCCTGCAATCCCGGATCAAAATGCCCTGTTCCTGACATTTCTCATATAAATCATCCGGTCCTTCAAAGAAAATATAATTGGCCTGGGAATCATAATACGTTGCCCCTAATTTTTGCAGACCCTGTTTTAAAAACTCCCGCTCCCGGGCAATATATTCCCGGCTTTGCCGCGCAAATTCCCGTTCTTTCACAGCCGCGGCTCCGGCCATCTGCGCCGGAACCGATACATTCCAAGGCTGTGTCACCCGGCTGATTCGCTCCAGCAATTTTTTATCACTGCACAGTCCATAACCCAGCCGCAGACCGGCCATGGAATATAGCTTTGTGAATGCATTCAAAAGAAACAGTCCCGGCATCTCCTCCAGATATCTTTTCATTGTCACCTGTTCCCCCTGCAGCAAAAGCCCATTGAAACATTCGTCCACTACCAGCAAAACATGATTTTCCCGGCAGCGCCGCGCAATCTTCTCCAGAAGTTTCTGCGGTATCAGCAGTCCCGTTGGATTCCCGGGATTACACAGAAAAATAATATCCAGATCGCCCGTGATCCTCTCCAGATAATCCTCCTGCAGCGCAAAGCCGTGCGCCTTGTCGCATTCGTAAAACTCGATCTGACAATCCACCGTCCGCAAGGCCTGCTCGTACTCCGCAAAACCGGGAGATACCAGCAAAGCCCTCCCGGGCTTTACAGCAAGAGCCAGGGCAAAAATCAACTCTGCAGCCCCATTACCGCAGATGATCCAGTCCTCCGGTATCTGCTCAGTCTCACTGATCGCCTGCCGCAGCTTGCCGCACCGGATATCAGGGTAGGCCGTGGAAAGGCGCACCCCCTCGCACGCTGCCTCCATCACCTTCGGCGGCGTCCCCAGAGGATTGATGTTGGCAGAAAAATCCATTCGATATTCTTTTTCGTAGATATCACCGCCGTGAACCTGCATATGTTCTCCTCTCAATCCATTTTCAGGTGATTTCAAAACCCCGGAGTAAGCGTTTCGCAATCCCCTACACCGCCAAGGATACCATGCACCGTATCAGAGAAAACGCTCCCAAGGTCAGGATCGCTGCAGCATACAGCAGCCGATTTGCCCTGGGAATATCCTCCGGCTGTACGGGCCGTTTGTCATCCCCTATTGTTTTTTTCTTATACAGTTTTCCAAAGTACCAGGCGTCGCCTGCCAGCTGTACGCTTAGCGCCCCGGCCATCACCGCCTCCGTCTGGGCAGAGTTGGGGCTGGCGTGATTGTATCGATCCCGTTTAAAAATTTCAGCTGCTCCCTTTCGGTCTAGTCCGATCATTCCTGATGCCAGTATCATCATGACGCCGGAGATCCTGGCCGGCAGATAATTCACGGCATCATCCAGTTTTGCCGCGAAACGCCCAAAGTTCCGATAGGTATCATTCTTGTATCCCACCATAGAATCCATGGTATTGATGGATTTATAGAGCCACCCCAGAATCGGACCTCCGATCATCATATAGAACATTGGAGCGATGATCCCGTCCGAAGTATTCTCCGCCACAGTCTCCACCGCCGCCCTGGTCACTCCGGCCTCATCCAGATTTTCCGTATCCCGGCCTACGATCATGGAAACCGCTTTTCTGGCTCCCGGAAGATCGCCGCGCTCTAATTCATGATACACTTTCATGGACTCCTCTTTCAAGGAGCGGAGAGCAAACAGTTGATAGCATAAAATTGTCTCAATAAGGAAAGCTCCCAGGTGACTCCATCGTGAGACCAGCCGCAGCAGCAGCGCCGGAACCGCCGTCGTGACCCCCGATACGATCAGTACCAGAAAAAAACCGGCCAGACGCTCTCCCTTTTCCGTTTTGGGAAACCACCTGCGCAAGTTTTTTTCTGCTGCCGAGATCAATTTTCCCACAAGCCGTACCGGGTGATACAGCCAGTGCGGATCTCCCAGCAGAAGATCCAGGAGAAATCCTGCCAAAATGGCGCCCAGTGTCCTGTCTATCATATTACTTTCCTGCCTTCCGTTGATGATATTCCGCGCATTTCTCCAGAAAACGCTGAGGGATTCTGGGATTGGAATGATAATAGAGATGAGGAAATCCGGCAATGCAGTTTTCCGTTCCCCAAATGCACTCCCATCTTCTCTTTCTCAGCGGCTTTTCAGCACAAAAAGCAGTTCCGCAGTTGGTACTGTCAAAATAATGGAATTCATGTCCCCTGATCTCTCCGATCTCCATGCCCAGCATCTGGTCTTCCTGAGGCTGCAGCGTAATATATCCAAACCGGCCCAGCTTTCCTGTACGATACGCCTTTGCCGGGATGAAGCCAACCATTTCGTGAGCGGCGCCATTCATATCCTCCATCTCCTGCTGCAGATACATAAACCCTCCGCACTCTGCCATGCAGGGCATCCCGCTCTCCAGCGCCGTTTTAATACTCCGGCGCATAGAGCGGTTGTTGGTAAGCTGCTGCGCGTACAGCTCCGGGTAACCTCCGCAGAGCAAAAGTCCGTCTGCCTCCGGCAATTTTTCATCGCGCAGCGGAGAAAAGTACTCCAGCTTCGCCCCCAGTTCCTGCAACAGTTCCAGATTATCTTCGTAAATAAAGCAAAAAGCTTCATCTCTGGCCACCGCAACTACCGGCGCCTGCTTTGTATTCTGGCCAGGCTGCGCATTCTCCCCGCATGGTGTTAGTTCAAAATCCCCGGGGAATGTTACTATATCTTCCGGAAGCTCCTTCGCTTCCTTGGCCAGTTCCAGCAGACCGTCCAGATCCAGCGTCTGCTCCAGCAGTTTTGCAAGTTCCTGCAAATGTCTCTGCAGATCCTCCACCTCCCCGGGCAATACCAGCCCCAGATGGCGGCTCTCCAGCTTCCACTCTTTTATCACCGGCACAAATCCATAGCACCGGATGTGAAGTTCTTCTTCTATCAACAGGCGCATCTGCGGATAAAGCATCTCCGGCATCTGATTTAAGATCACGCCGCGGATCCGGCTGTCTTGCCGATATTCCAGATAGCCTTTCAGCAGCGCCGCTACAGACAGGCTCATCCCCTTGCAGTTCACGATCAGGACCACGGGAGTTTCCGTAACCCTTGCCAGGTCATACGCGCTTGCCTTGGCGGAAACTCCGCCCAGACCGTCATAGTAGCCCATCACCCCTTCGATCACTGAAATATCCGCTTCGGCCGCGTTTTTTGCCAGCAGATACCGGGTAGTTCTTTCATCCGTAAAAAACGTATCTAAATTTCTCGATTTCGTTCCGATCACTCTGGAATGAAACATGGGATCAATATAGTCCGGCCCACACTTAAAAGAAACCGTGCGCAGTCCCCGGTCACAAAACGCCTGCAAAATTCCGCAGGTGATCAATGTCTTGCCGCTTCCGCTGGCGGGCGCTGCCAGCAGAAATCTTGGATAACCCATGCTCTTACCTCCGTGTTCCTGTGCAGGAAATAATATAGACCGGATTTCGCCCCATCATCATATGGTAAGCTCCCACTTCTCTGGCTTTTCCGACACTCACAGCCACAATGTCCACCGCTTCCACCGGCAGCGTTTTCACACATCTTAGCGCCTCCGCCACTGTCTCCAGGGCAATGGCGTTGATAACGATCCGCGCTTCCTGATTCTTTTTCAGCACAAGCTCCATGATCGCCATCAGATTCCCGGAAGATCCTCCGATAAAAACATGGGTAGGCATGGGCAGATCCTCCATAGCCTCCGGGGCGGATCCTTCGACGATCTTCAAATTGGAAACGCCGAATTTTTTTCTGTTTCGCCGGATCAGCTCCACGGCCTCCGGCTTCTTTTCTATCGCGTACACCTGGCCATCTACCGCCTGAAGCGCCATCTCCACCGCCACAGAGCCGGTTCCGGCTCCCACATCATAGATGCAGCTGCCGCGCTCCAGACCAAGTTTTGACAAAGAGATGCTTCTGATCTCACTCTTTGTCATGGGTACCTGATCTCTCAGAAAGCATTCATCCTCTACCCCGTGGGTAACCACTGCACAGGCCCGGCTATTCTCGATCAGAACTGCCGTCAGATCTCCCACTTCTTCTTCCAGCAGCGCCTCAGGCGTTCCGGTCAGTATCTTCTCCTCAGGGTAGGACAGATCGCATCCCACCGATATGGTCACATCTTCATATCCATAATCCATAAGTTCCAGGCACATCTGCCTGAAACTGTCCTGCTTTCCTACCAGAGCAAATACTTTTTTGTGAGTCCGTACCGCTCCCGTCAGGTTCTGCGCTCTCCCGTGGATGCTCACCAGTTTCACATCCTCCCAGGAAGTACGCAGTTTTGCGCAAAGATACACCACTGAAGATATTCCGCTGTATAATGTTACCTGCTCCTGCGGGAAGCACCCCAGCAGCTTTTTCGCGCCGCTGTAGAAGCCCACATCACCGGACAGCAGGATTGCCGCCCTCTCATACTCCGGATGATCCTCCAGATAGCTTCTGATCTCTTCCGGCTGATACGCCTGATAGACTGGCTTTGAGAAGCAGGACACACATTCCAGCATTCTCCCGGCCCCGATCAGGATATCTGCCCTCTGGCAGGCCATTTGGGCTTCTATCGTCATATTTTCGGGATTGCCCATACCTATGCCCACCAGGGAAACCTCCCGTTTGCACGCAATGCTTAGTTCACGGCACAGGATCCTTCGTATCACCAGAGCAGAGTACCCTGCAGCCTCCGCGGGCCTTCCCACCACGACCAGCCTGGCTCCGGCTCTGGCCGCTGCCCGCATCTTCTCAGGAAATCCACCGGTCTTTCCCGATTCTTTTGTCACGAGAAACCGGGCGTTTACCTGTTTTAGCATGGCATAGTTCAGTTCTTCCCCGAAAGGTCCCTGCATACAGATCAGGTTCTTCCCCTGAAATCCAAGACTCACACTGGCTTCCACAGATTCTCTGGTAGAAAGGATCCGGGCAAACACCCGCTCCTTGTAATCCGGCAATGCCGTATATTTTTCCAATTCCTTACTGCCGGTAGCTGCCAGAATATTGCCTGTCGTTCCGGCCAGATAGTTCACAGCCTCTTCCACCGTTTCCACAAAGACGCACTGACCCTCCGTTTCCTGCACATCCCGCAGCAGTCTCAGATAGGTGCATCCTGTATCCCGGCAGGCTCCCCGAATATTATCTGAAACCACTGTGGCGTAAGGATGCGTGGCGTCCACCGTCAGATCTGCCCCCGTCGATCTTATCAAGCCGCTCATATCTCCCCTGGTCAATCGTCCGGTGTGTATCCGATGACCCGTCATCTTCTCATCCAGAAGCTGCTGCCCATACTCCGTCGCAACACACACATCGCAGACCACCCCCTGGCGCTCCAGAAATTCAGCCAGTTCCCGGCCCTCCGTGGTTCCTGCAAACAACAATACTCTACTCATATCGATATCCTCTGGGCGTTACCATTCTTCCTTCTATTTCCATCGTCTGGCAATTTCCCACAAACACCGTGGTGAACATATCCACAGCCGTCTCTCTCAGCTCCCTGAGCGTCATCAGCTGCATCTGTTCCCCCTCCCGGCCAATGTTCATCACCATCCCGCAGACGGTCTCCGGTGATTTGTACCGCAGCATCAGATCGCATGCTTTCTGCAGATAATCGCGGCGCTTTTTACTGGACGGATTATACAGGCAGATAACAAAATCCGCCTCCGACGCCAGAAGCAGCCTTTTCTCGATTTTTTCCCACGGCGTAAGCAGATCACTCAGGCTGATCAGACAGAAATCATGGATCAGAGGCGCTCCCAGAACCGCTGCCCCGCTCAGAGCGGCCGTCACGCCGGGGATCACTTCTACTTTCGTTTCCGGATATTCCCGTCCAATTTCCAACATCAACCCTGACATTCCGTACACTCCCGCATCTCCGCTGCAGATCATAGCCACTGTCTTTCCTTTCGCGGCCTCCTGAAATGCCAGAACGCAGCGCTCTGCCTCTTTTCGCATAGGGGTAGTAAGGAATTCTTTGTCCGCAAAATGTTCTCTCACAAGATCTACATATACCGTATACCCTACGATCACATCACAATCTTTCAGGGCTTTTGCGGCACGGATCGTCATCTGCTCGTATTCCCCCGGGCCAATCCCAACCACTAAAATCTTATTCAAAACAAACCCTCCATTCTCTGAGCGCCAATGCCGCTGTCATCCCGTCCCGGGCAGTTTTCTTTACCAGAAGAGAGCCTCCTTCGCTTCCCAGTACCGCGCTCCTCTCACACACATTATCCACCCCTACCTGTTCAGAGACAAAGGCCGAAACCGTAAAATCGCCTTTTGTCGATTTTAACTGGTCCGCTGTGTAAGTTTCAAAGGGCAGATGATATTTTTCACAAAGCTGCAGAATGCCCTCCTCATGGGCTTTCACGTCGATACTGCAGATCTTCTCTATTGCATGCAGGGAAATCTTCTCCTGCCTTAAAATTTCTGTCACGAAACGTTCCAGCTCTTCTGGTTTTTTTCCCCTCCGACATCCGATCCCAAGCACCACAATCGGCGGAACCAGACGCAGTGTCTGCGGATAAGGACGCTTATCCGTATTCACGGTTATAGATATCCCATATTCAACCTTAAGATCCTTCTGTGCCGTTTCATACGGCGTCAATTCTTTCGGCGGTTCCCCTGCCACAGAGAAATCGCTATAGAAACCAATCTGTTCTCCATCCAGCAGCGCTGCTGAGATAAACTTTGCCAGCTTCATATCCGAAATCCGGAGATGATTTTTTCTGGCAAACACGTCCACCGCAAATTTCTCATTCCGGTCCGTAGCCGTGGTGATCACCGGCATGGCTCCCAGTTTCGCGGCCAGGTGTTCACATAACTCATTGGCGCCGCCAATATGCCCGGAGACCAGGGAAATCACAAATGTTCCCTTCTCATCCACCACGACCACAGCGGGGTCCGTCACTTTGCTGCGCAAAAGGGGGGCAATGCTGCGCACGGCGATTCCAGCAGCCCCGACAAAAATAAGAGCGTCGTTCCGGGCAAATTCCTCCTTGGTCCACTGGTGCAGAAAGCTGTGCAGCGGCTCTATCCCTTCCATTGCCGAAAAGTCTCTCTTTTTACACCGGGCGGTAACCCGTGCTCCATCACATTCCAAAACATTCTTTATCTTCTGAGCCGTTTTAGCCCCTGTATGAGTAAAACAGATAATTGCCGCTCTCATATCTTAGCCTTACGAAATTTGGTAGTAAATGCCGGGTTGTAAAGTTCCGAGCGCTGATAACGGCTGTGTTCCACCACATCCCCAACGATGATCAGCGCAGTCTTTGTAATCTGGTTCCTTCCGGCAGTTTCCGCCAGAGTAGACACGGTGCAGACAAAGGCCGCCTCATCCTCCCAGGTAGCTTTGTAGACAATGGCCGCAGGCGTATCCGCCTCGTACCCGCCGGCCATCAAGCGCTCTGACAATTGATCCAGCATCCCGGTGCTCAGGAAGATCACCATCGTGGCATGGTGCGCCGCGAAGGTGGATATTTCCTCTTTTTCCGGCACCGGCGTGCGTCCTGCCATTCTGGTGATCACCACGCTCTGAGACACATCCGGCAGCGTATACTCCAGATTTAACGCGGAAGCTGCTCCGCAAAAGGAACTGACTCCCGGGCAATAATCGTATGCGATTTTCTTTTCCTCCAGCACATCCATCTGCTCCCGGATAGCTCCGTAGAGGCAGGGATCTCCGGTGTGGAGCCGCACGGTTGTCTTCCCCTCCGCCTCCGCGCGCAGCATGACTTCTAAAACCTCCTCCAGCGTCATCACTGCGCTGTTGCAGACCTCACAGGAAGCCTTTTTATAGTCCAGCAGCTGGGGATTGACCAGCGAACCGGCATAGATGATCACATCTGCCTCCTTAAGCAAATTCATGCCGCGGACCGTAATCAGATCAGGAGCCCCGCAGCCGGCTCCCACAAAATGAATCATGGTGGTTTCCTCCATTTTATTAACAGACGCCCACATGGATAGCATAATTCGCGAAAACACGCTCTCGCTCGTTCAGAACGTAACAGCACTAAACTCATTCTTCGCTTTCGCTCGAATTCGCTAAGTGCTGACGTTCTTCAACGGTTTTCTCTGAATTACACTATTCATGCGGGCTGCCTATATTCATCACACTTCCCCTGTCAGGCGGACCGTCATATACTCGTGTCCGGTCGCCGGTAAAAACGTTCTTATCACATCTTCCGTTCTCATTTTCAAGCTGGACGTGCATACGCACGGATGGCAGCCGATATATTCGTCCTCCAGCACGTCTTTATCAATCAGAAGCTGCACGGCATGGTCATGGTCGTTCATCAGCCCCATGATGCTCACCGCTCCCGGCTCGATGTCAAGGTATTTCAGCATATCCTCCGGATCTGCGAAAGACAGACGAGCGGAGTTGATCTGGCTCGATAATTCCTTCGTCTTGAACTTCTTATCTCCCGGCATCATCAGCAGATAGAACCTTGTTTTCTGTCGGTTGCACAGGAACAGGTTTTTGCAGATGATCACACCCAGCACTGCGTCGATCACGTTGCATGCCTCCATATTGTTCGCCGGTTCATGATCCGTGCGCTGGTATTCCACTCCAAGACCATCAAGGAAGTCATAAGTTCTGACCTCCCTTAGCAATCGACCGTCCGTGTTCTCCGGTCTTCCGTTATATAAAACCATGTTCTTATCCTCTCCTACTATCTCAAATTCGTCATACTGCTTCCTTTTCTTCGTTCCTCCAATTGCAGTCGGGTTTGCACCCGGAATGATGCGGCGTATCGTTTTATGTAAAATGCTGCAGCAGTTCATCTGCGCCGGAAGTCTGGGCCAGATAGCTGTAACTTCCGGAAAACAGGATGACCTCTGTCTGCATTTTCTCACCGACTCTGCGGCGCATATAGTATCGGATGCGCTGCGCGGCCAGTTCCATTGCTTTTTGGCGAATGCCGGCCTGCTCCATGATATCCAGGGCTTCATCGGTAGTGATGGTATCCAGGATGCGGCAGGCCGTCTCCCGATCCGCCCCGGCGCGCAGGGCAAAGGCAGCCATCAATTCTGCCCTTGCGTCCGCATGGCGGGAATGAGTGTTCATGATACCGCCCGCCACTTTAATGAATTTCCCTATGTGGGATACAAACAGGATCCCTTTTATTCCCAGTTCCACTGCCATGTCCAGCGTCTCCCCCACATAGTTGCTGCATTTCATGGAGGAAGACAGATCTACTGTCATCTGATTTTTGGTAAAGGTCTCTCCATAATTGCCCGGGGTGACGATCAGATACTCATGGCCGTTCGCTTTCAGCATCTCCATCTCTGCCCGGATACTGGCGATCAGGGCATCCTCACTCATGGGCATCACAATTCCGCTGGTTCCCAGCACGGAAATGCCCCCTTCAATTCCCAGTCTGGGATTGAAGGTCTTCTTTGCGATCTCTACGCCTTCCGGAATAGATATTTCCACCGCCAAGCCGCCGTCATATTCAAAATTTCCGCAGACTTCACTGACAGCGTCCCGTATCATCTGCCTGGGCACCGGATTGATCGCAGCTTCGCCCACGGGCTGCTGCAGGCCTTTTTTTGTCACCCGTCCTACGCCCGCGCCACCATCGATACGGATCTCTTTTTCCGGAATACACGCGACTTTCGCATACACCAGAATACCATTGGTGGCATCGGGATCATCTCCCGCGTCCTTTCGTATCGCGCAGGAAGCCTGGCCTTCCTCCATATGGGCTTCCAGCACTTCCAGATCCAGAAGGATTCCTTTGGGCGTCATTAAAGCCACGGTATGCACCGGATATCCGGAAAGCAGCATCAGCGTCGCTGCCTTGGCCGCAGCCGCGGCGCAGGAACCCGTAGTGTACCCGCAGCGCAGCTTTTTATTGTTCTTGAACACATATGTGTTTTCCAGTCCAGTCTCATGCATCGGCGTATCCTTTCGGGGAGATGTGATTCTCTTGTAATATCCGCCACTTATTTTATTATTTTTTCACAGGGGTGTCAATTCTTTAACAAGCTATCTGCGCCGCAGCCATCTCATCGGCTAACTAAACGACGAGAACCACGCTCTGCGAGTTTCTCGCGCTATCGCGACGTTCGCCAAAGATTCTCACAAGCGCGATCATGGCTCACTGTTCGCGTAAAAAAAGCAACTGACAGAATTAATCTGCCAATTGCTCAAATTTGGTCAGTCTATAAACGTGCTTACTAATGAGTCGATAAACGGGATCGCAATGGTATCCTGTTTCAACGCCTTAATTCCAAGACCTAAAAACAGGACTTTTTCCAAAATGCTAAGTCCACTGGTAAACACAGTAATAATTTGATTCAACTTTGTCAGCACAAAACCTCCATTAAAAACGGCTGCAATGTTTCCGATGAAGGAGACTGCATCAGGTATTAAATTCAATACCGCAAACGCTGCAGAAAAGCACGCCATAAGGACAACCGCTTTAACAGCGCTTTTTCTAAGCCAGGCATTTTCCTCAAACAGCAAAACATATCCTGTCAAAATAATAGCGACCATATAGCCACTGAACAGTCCGGCAAAATATGTAATTGCACCAAGCGCTCCTACCGTAATACCTAATTTTGTTTTTTTCATGATCAAAAATCCTCCTTGTTTTTTCTTTGAGTGCGTTACTCTATGAACCTCTCGCGACTGTCTTTTACAGTATACATGATGCTGAAGAATTTTTCAATATGTCATTGTATGAGAAATGGCGGTTGATGACGATCCCTTCCCGCCGGAAGAATTCATGGTTCACGATCTCTAAAGCCCTGTCTCAGATGTTGTTCATTCTCTGCGCCCATAGTATTTGATTGCCATTTGTTCTCCCTTGTTTAAAGAAATATAATTGTCAACACGCCCCGTCTGATTTGTTAATTTTTTCTCAGATATCAAATCGTCAACAGACCTACTTCCTCCCTTTTTCGCCGCATCCCCGACTCCGTCAGCTATATCATCAGCGTGCTTCGCCACGTCTTCCGCCGCATCTGCTATATCATCCGCATGTTTCGCAATATCTCCTGCCGCATCCGCTGCATCATCCATATGTTTCGCCACATCCCCGATCCCGTCTACTGTGTTCCCCACTCCTTTCGCGATATCTCCTAGCGGGATAAATGCGATGATGTCAATGCCTACTCTTATAAAATGAGTTCCGGACCATTCCCAGTGCGATACATCATACGCCAGATCCCTTATATCTGCAGCTGTCCCTACCCCCGGGATAAAGCCAACCGCTACTTCTCCTACGGTTCCCTGTATCGTGACTTCTCCTGAAAAGTCTCCTCCTATTACCTGTCGGAAAAAAGATCCTGCTCCATCTACAAATTTGTCCCACCAGGATTTCTTTTTCTCTTTTTCTGCTGACGGCTGTGACAATGGAACGGGCTCTGTAATCGGTTCAACATCGTCAATGGTGCCCTGCTCTCTGTACTACAGAGCAGGGCACAGGACAACTCACCTCCCGGTTCCAATATCTTCACCTAATACTACCGGAAGCGCCGTGTACTCTCCCAAATTATCCAAGGAAAACTTTGTCTTTCCCGCATTACTTGTAATCCACTGTTCAATGAAATAATCCACACACGCCATTAAACGATCTTTTTCTTTCTCGTAGGTTGTTCCATGATCCCCAAGAAGAATATCCGCTTTTTCGCGGGAGCATTCCCACTCAGTTGCTTCTGTATCGTCCATGACATAAATCAAACGCCTGAGCTGCTTTTCATTGACATCGTAAATTGCTCTGTAATAAAGCGTGGTATTTATAATTGAAGTATCATCTCGGCATAAAATATCTAAAATTCTATGTTTTAAATAATCAATTCTTACTACCTCCGGTTCGTTGCCATAATATCTAACATAAAAGTCTCTTCCATCTTGAGGCACATAACTCCATTCTGGATATCTGATATATTCCGCCATGCCATCTCCAAGGAAACTGGCTTCTGTGTCAAATTTCCCATCCTGCATAATGGACCAGTAGATTTCATCATACACATTCCGTATATCATGGTGGCGAGGAAGCCACTTATAGCACGCCAACAGCGCCAAAAGGAGCAGAACTATGATTGTCTTCTTGCTGACTTTCTTCTTACGCCGCATTAATACACCCCCATTTCGTTTCGTTTGTCCTTCAGGCTCATCAGGAAATTATAAGTGTCTCTATAGTTCGTATCTTTCTTCAATTCCTTCAAATTCTTCTTGTTCGTTCTCTTCAAAATTTCTTTCTCTACATCCTCATAACGATTGTCTTTCAGAAACAAAGATGCCCTGGTTTCACCGGAATTAAGCATACGATGATACTTTTCCACTGCCTCTTCGTAACGTATCCCATCGCTTTTCATGATACTGGTCACATTTTCTGCATCCAGATCGGAAATATAATCATCGTTTCCAAAAGAAGGCTCATCCCCCAGTGTTGCATCGCCAAGCCATCCCGACTGTCAGGCGTCGAATTATAGTTCCCACCTACGGCACCTTTACCGCAGATTTAATTCGCCATTTACTACATACTGTCTCTCTGTATGTGCTGTTTGAT
>CADCMM010000030.1 GCA_902802515.1 uncultured Lachnospiraceae bacterium | reverse complement strand
CCATGGATAGAAAGCGGCCTTTTTTCGGCCGGTATTTCTCCGAAACAATGTAGTTTGTCCGCATCTCCAGATCGGACTTCCCGATATCAACGAAAGATAACCCCACATAGTACGATGTGTTCTTCTGCCGGCTTTCTGCCACCTTCAAAATACACTCTGTATATTCCATGCGCTGCAGCTCACTGCAGGATGCCAGGATCCCCTGGTCATTGGACAGTTCGAAGACCAGCGTAAGCTGTTTGTTCAGGAAGTACGCCGCCGGATTGAACCACTGGGCACACAGCACCAGGTCAATGAACAGCTTCAGCCAAAGGTCATGGTTCCTGTAATGCCTGATTTCATGCTGACATATGTAGTAGAGTTCCCTGTCCGAGAATTCCTGCCGGGGCAGAACGAAGACCGGGCGAAATACCCCTACGATGGCCGGCGAGATGTTGATAGGCACGATGTAGACCGGAAGATCGGCCACATCATTCTCCCGGAGCACTTGATACAGTCTGGGATACCGGGTTAAATCCTTTACACGGAACGGTCTTAAATAGCACCTGAATTTTCGCTGTCGTAAAATCATCCGCAATATTTGCGCCATGGTGACGACGAGCCATATCCCAAAGAGCACCTGCGCCAATTCAATCCCCGTACCGCCGATGAAACTGAACAGAAACCGGTCGATGGGCGGCAATACCGTATACGATGGGATCGTAATAGTGAACGAAAAATTGAATGGCACCAGCATGCGCACCAGGATGATGGAGATCAGAAGAAAGACAATCTTCATTCCGTCATACAGTACATCTTTTTTTACATATATAGTGACAAACACATAAACCGTCAAAAACAGCACCGTTAAAAAGCATGTGATAAACGGTCCCAGACTAACCTCCATCTTACTCTCCCTTTTCGAGTTCCTTTTTCCTTTGTGCGATCATCTTCTCCAGCTCATTAAGGGTCTCACGGTCATTTTCCTCATTGATCAGGCTGGCCATGAGCAGAGAAGAGGACGAAAACTTCGCCAGTGCCTGGCAGCTCATCTCAAGGTACTCCTCTTTGCTGATCAGGGGGACATAACTTCTGGAGAGAACCGTACCGCTGTAAACGATCTCCCCAACTTTGATATATTTCTTTCTCACCAGACTTCTAAGTGAAGCCTGAACCGTGTTGATCTGCAGTTCATCATTGGATCTGACGATCTCGGAAGCCGTCATCCCGCTCTCTGAATTCCACAGTGCCTCCATAACCTCCAGCTGGCGCTGGCTAAGTGCTCTAGCTGCCATAAATACCTCCTTCATAAATAGGTCAACAAAATCTCTTGTAATTTTTACATTTTAAAGTATACGATAACTCATGGTATTTATTTGAGGGTAAAATGATCTTATCTATATTCTGATTTATTATTTTTAAGATACCATTATACCAGCAAATTGTCAATATAAAATAAGATTATTGCAGATATTTTATATAGTTAATTTAATATATTTGCCCTACGGGACCGGACTGATACCATACGGAAACGTATCAGACGTATCCCAAGCTAAAACAGAATGTTAATGAACTGTGTGGCAAGGACCACGCAGATCAAAGCAAAGGGATAGGTGGCTGCGTATGCGGACGCCACTTCCTCGGAACCGGCCACTGAGATCAGGGTTCCCAGAGCAGGGGTGCTGGTCATGCCCCCGGTGATGGCAGACAGGGCGTTGAGCAGATTGAGCTTCAGCACCTTTACAGCAAAGAAATAACCAATGACCATGGAAAGCGTCGTGATCAGAAAACCGTACACAAAGTAGATCACCTGGAAATTCTCCACAAATCTTGCTCCTCCGGAAACGCCGGCGCCGATCAGGAACAGTACCAGTCCGAACTCACGGAACACTTTCAACATCGATGTGGGCGGCATGATGTTCAGCTTGCCGATGCGTCCAAAATGGCCGAATACCAGGGCGGTCAGAAGACAACCGCCTGTGGTGGTCAGGGAAAATGTAGTGCCGGAAAGTCCCTTACCGGTCAATGGGATCTTGATCATGCCCACCAGGATTCCGATGCAGGCACACAACGCAAAGACCCCGATGCCGAACACATCCAGTTCGAAGGGTTTTCCCTCCTTCTTTTTTCTTCTGGTGCCGGTTTCTACCGATGTGATCTTCTTCAGCTCCTCCGGTATATTTGCTTTCAGAAGTTTCGGAACCAGCTGTACAAACAGAACAACACCGATCACCCCGTAAATGTACGCAATACCGTATCCTACCGATACGATATCCTCATACCCCTCCGTGACTGTCGCCTTTGCGGCAGAGAATGCCGGCGTAGACGTCATGGCTCCGGAGAAGAGTCCCACCACCATGGCCGTCAGCCGGTTTGAATCTGCTTCGCCCAGCGCCCGTCCGATCAATATGCAGAGTACCGATACCAGGGCCCCGCTGAAAATAATGACTGCTCCAAGCAGAACGTAGGATTTAAAGTTCTTTTTGATGTTGCTGAAAAACTTTGGTCCCGCAATGAACCCGACGGTGGAGACAAACATGATAAGACCCACGTTCTCTATTACTTTCAGCGAATCCTTCGTGAACTCACCCATCTGCCCTTCCAGTCTGCCGTAAAACAGGCATCCATATATGAGCGCCACAATAAAAACTCCCGCAGTACCCAGATCCACACCCTTGATATTGATGCGTCCCAGCGCGTATCCGATAAAGATGATCGCAAACACACAGAATAACATGTAAGTGATTCCGGTGACTGTGATCACCCCGCCAAACAAATTCATTTTTTCATCCTCCTCATTTTTTCCTCTTTACTGTATTTCCGGTCCCGTCAGCGTATTTCTCTCTCTCACATAATTCGGCAGAAGTTTCGGAGATACCAGATCTGTGTCAATTCCGGCTTCGCTGATCTGTTTGTCATACTCTGCGGTATGCGCCAGGGTCAGTGTTCCCACTGTCACATCCTTGGTATGCTGACCGGCCGCTCTTCCGGCATCACGTCCGAAGACTACCACATCCAGAAGAGAATTTCCCATCAGGCGGTTGCGTCCGTGAACACCGCCGACCACCTCGCCGGCCGCATACAGATTCTCCACGCCCGTCATGCAGTCCGTATTAATATCCAGGCCGCCGTTCTGATAATGCAGTGTCGGGTAGACCAGGATCGGCTCTTTGCGCATGTCAATGCCCCTCTTGAGGAACATGCGGTACATAGCCGGAATACGCTTTTCAATGGTGCCTTCCCCGTTTTTCAAATCGATCATCGGAGAATCCAGCCAGACTGCCTGACCGTTTCCGGTATCGATTCCTTTGCCGCGCTCCCCGGTCTCCCGGATGATAGCTGCGGACTCCACGTCACGGGTTTCCAGCGGATGTACGAATACCTCGCCGTCACAGTTCACCAGCTTCGCGCCCAGAGAACGAACCTTCTCAGTCACCAACGCGCCGAAGATCTGCGTGGGATAAGCCGCTCCGGTGGGATGATACTGCAGGGTGTCCGCATACAGCAGCTTTGCTCCCGCCCGGTAGCCCAGTACCAGACCGTCCGCTGTAGCTCCGTAATGGTTGGATGTGGGGAAGCCCTGATAGTGCATACGTCCTGCTCCGCCTGTAGCGAGGATCACTGTCTTGGAGCGCACTACAAACAGCTCGTCCGTCTCCATATTCAGAAGCACGGCGCCTGCCGCCGCTCCCTTGTCATCTTTGATGATCTCGATAGCCGCGGTGAACTCCAGGATCGGAATCCGGCGGTTTAACACTTCATCGCGAAGGGTACGCATGATCTCTGCGCCGGAATAATCCTTGCAGGCATGCATTCTCTTCCGGGAGGTTCCGCCGCCATGGGTCGTGACCATGGCACCGTCCTCTTCTTTATCAAATTCTACGCCCAGTTCATTAAGCCATTTGATGTCGCCTGGAGCTTCCGTCACTAATTTATACACCAGTTCTTTCTTTGCAGCAAAATGACCTCCGCCGTAAGCGTCAAGAAAATGCTGGGCCGGAGAGTCATTCTCCTTGTCCGCCGCCTGAATACCGCCTTCCGCCATCATCGTGTTGGCGTCGCCGGCACGCAGTTTCGTCGCCATCAACACGTTGGCTCCTGCCTCGTCTGCCTCGATGGCCGCAGCGCAGCCTGCGCCGCCCGCGCCGATGATCAGTACATCCACATCATACGCGGGATTCTCCAGATCCACATCACCCTCGTGGATCCTGGGGTGCGCCTGAAGCATATCAGCCAACTCGTGGGGTACCTTATCCCCTGCGTTGGGTCCGATCTTCAGGTTCTCAAACTCATGCTCTCTGTAATCCGGATGGTAGGCTGCCAGCAGTTCTTCCTTTTCCTTAGCTGTCATACGCACCGGTTCCAGCGCCGCGTTCTCGGCCCGCAGCGCCTCCACCTTCCGGATGGATTCCTGAAATTTTTCTGGATACATATCGTTTCCTCCTGGTATTCCTACTTTTCGATATCCCGCGTGTTGTACGCTTCCCGGATTTCCTCATCTGACTTGTTCATCATTTCCTGCATTGCCGCCTCGATCTCCCCTGCCTCGATGGAACGCACCTTCTCCAGCAGATGCTGCGCATCCGGAGTGAGGTATTTTCCGTTCAGTCTGCGGGCGAGCATCGCCACCTGCGGATGGGAGATGCCTGCCGGACATCTGGAAGAACAGATGCCGCACATCACACAGTCAAAGGATTCATCCGCGCAGGCCTTAAAATCACCGCGCTGAGCGTAGGCAATATACTGCATGGTATTCAGTCCCTGCGGGCATGCCTTTGTGCAGGCATTGCAGCCCACGCAGGCATAGATTTCCGGGTACAGCTGCATCATGATCATCTGATCCGGCGTTACTTTCTCAATATCATATACCTGCTTTACCAGCGGGAAGAACGGCATGGTGGCAATGTACATTCCATCCTCCACCTGGGTCTGACAGGCCAGAGCCATTTTTAATTCCTGTTTGCCCGCAATACGGTAGATCGTGGCGCAGGCGCCGCAAAATCCGTTTCTGCAGCCGCAGCCGCGCTTGAGCTGGTATCCGGCATACTCCATCGCTGTCATGATGGTCAGATCCGCCGGCACCTCATACTTTTTTCCGAAAAGAAAAATATTTACTGTCTTTTCCATAGGTCATTCTCCTTAATATTCATCCGGCAGTTCGCCCAGCTGGTCAAAGCTGAACACCGGCCCGTCCTTGCAGACAAACTTATCGCCGACGTTGCAGCGGCCGCACTTGCCGATTCCGCATTTCATGCGCATTTCCAGTGTAGTGAACACCTGGTTATCCGCGAAACCTAACTTCTTTAATCCCTCCAGGGTGAAGTGGATCATAATGGGCGGTCCGCAGAGTACAGCCGTCTTATCCGTGGAAAAGCCCAGTTCCTGCACATAGGTGGGCACAAAACCTACATGTCCGTCCCAGCCTTCCTGCTCCCGGTCAATGGTAAGATACACATCCATATCCGGCGCCCCGATCCAGTCTCTCTTGATCTCTTCCAGATCCACCAGGTCGTCCATAGACCTTGAACCGTAGACCACATCGATATGCCCGTAATTTTCCCGGTGTGCCAGACAATAATTGATCACGGAATGCAGCGGCGCCAGGCCAATGCCTCCGGCGATAAACAACAGATCTTTTCCTCTAAACGCGCCTTCCACCGGGAACCCGTTCCCGTAAGGCCCCCGAACCAGCACTTCCTGTCCTACCTCCATCTGATGCAGCCATGCGGTCAGACATCCACATTTCTTGATGGAGAATTCCATATATTCTTCCAGCGTCGGGGAGGACGTGATGGAGAACATCGCCTCGCCCACTCCGGGGATAGAGAGCATCGCGCACTGTCCCGGAATGTGGGTGAACAGTTTGTTTCCGTCGGTACCCACCACACGGAAGGTCTTCACATCCGGAGTATCCCTGCGGATATCCGTCACAACCCCGATGCGGGGGATCAGAGCTTCCTTTTCCATCATTCCTTTTCCTCCTTCAGCGTCTCCATCACCTTCACGATATTCATGTGAATTGGGCATTTGCGCAGGCAGCGTCCGCAGCCGACACAGCTGAACAATCCATCATGGGCCTTCGGATAGTAGACCAGTTTGTGCATAAATCTCTGGCGAAAACGTTCCGTCTGGGTCAGACGCGGGGTTCCCGCCGCCATCAGCGTAAAGTCATGGTACATGCAGCTGTCCCAGCAGCGATAGCGCTGCACCGTCTCACCGTTATTAAAATCTTCGATATCAAAGCACTGACAAGTGGGGCACACAAAGGTACACGCCCCGCATCCCAGGCAGTGGCTGGAAAGTTCTTTCCACTTTTTAGAGCGGAACAGTTCCAGTTCTCTTTCCCGGTTATCCTCCGCTTTCAGATCATAGAGTGGGAGTTTTTCCAGAATTTTGTGGATGCGCTCTGTCTCTTTCTCTACCAGCGCCTCCTGATCTGCTCCGCACTGCGTCAGAAGTTCCCCGTCGGCTGCTATCAGCGCATCTGCCAACGCCTGACCTTTTTCCGTCAGCGGCTCCAGATAAAAGGTGTCCTTCGTCTCCCAGCACTGTATGTCTCCGCCCGCTTTCGCCGCGTCAATCCCGAAGGTGTGGCAAAAACAGGTCTCGCCGGGTCTTGTGCAGGCCAGGGAGATCACTGTGGCATGCTTTCTGCGGGTCTCATACCAGGTATCCACCGGGTCTGCCAGAAAAACATTGTCCAGCACATCGAAGGACCGAACGTCGCAGGCACGCACGCCGAAGATGCAAAAATCATCCGCTTCCGCGCGGTCATCGATTACTTCAATCTTCTTTCCCTCCCGGCGGAATTTCGCCATATTCTGGATCTGAGGAAAAAAGAAGTCTTTTGCGGACCGCAGAGTATTCAGTTTCTTAGAGAGGGCTGCTCCCTGTGTCCATTCCGTATAGACCGCTTCGCCGGCGGTATTGTCCGTCGGAAGATATAGTTTCTGCTGCGCGGCGATAGCTGCCAGCAGACGGTCCAGGGATTCCATTGGTATCTGATACATCATCACTGGTCTCCCCCTTTCTGTACAACAGACGGTTCTGCATCCCGGTCAGTAGTGAAATCCGCCACCGGACTCATCTGGCCAACACTCTCGCCCGCCACGAAATCTCCGTACAGTTCGTTATAATCCTTAATAAATTTCCGGTTCAACAGATGCAGCGGAATATGTTCCGGGCATACCCTCGAACATTCGCCGCAGTCTGTGCAGCGGCCTGCCACGTGGTAAGCGCGGATAATGTGGAACATATTTTCCTCAAAGTTATCCGCCGCCGCCTTATTCAAAACGCCGGATTTCGGATTGTCAAACACACATTTCTCGCAGGAGCAGGCCGGACATACATTGCGGCAGGCATTGCACCGGATACATCTGGAAAGCTCGCCTCTCCAGAACTCGAACCGTTCCTGCGCGCTCATCTGTTCCAGCTTCTCCACCATATCAAACCGGTCGCAGTCATCTACCACTTCGCCGTCCGCCCCGATAAGTTCATCGAAGACCACATGCTTTTTGCTCTTGCAGTTTCTGCACCGCTCCGCATAAACCTCCATAGCCGGGACTGATTCCTCGCCGTAGATCGTGTCGATCTTCAGGGATCCCATCTCGCTGCGGATACCGGTGATTCCGTCAATGCCGCGCTGTCTCAGCGCATCCACACTGACCTTGCCATAGCACTCGATTCCGATCACATATACATTTTCTCTGTGGATCCGGTGTTCCGTGCAGAGCTGATTGAAGCTGTAAGTGTCGCAGGGTTTTAAAAATACCGCAACCTTTCCCTCTTTTGCGCTCTCAGCAATAAGATATTTGGAGAGATTGGCTCCGCAAAATTCATTGTAAATAAAATTCTTTTCCAAATCCTCCGGATCCGTAAAAACATCCGGAGTAATATCATAGACAAACTGCCCCGCGCGCCATCCCAGAATACGGTCAACCGCACCGTCCTTCAGAAGCTCGAGGCCGCGCCATTTCAGTTCGTTTTGCATCTTAAGTCCTCCAGTCTCCTGTTTGGTCCAAGTTTTGTGATGTCCGCCACAAAGCTGTCCATGACGCTTACAAAGCGCGCGCCCTCAGCTGCGGATACCCACTCGACCCGGGTTCTTGCACTCTCAACACCGAGATAATTCAGCATTGAGAACAACAGTGTCATTCGTCTCCTCGTGTGATAATTGCCTGTGCTGTAATGGCAGTCCCCGGGGTGACATCCGCAGAGGATGACTCCGTCCGCTCCCTGCTGGAAAGCACGGAGAATAAACATCGGGTTCACTCTGCACGAACATGGAACGCGGATAATTTTTACCTCGGCGGGATAGCTGAGGCGGTTCGTTCCGGCCAGATCGGCCCCTGAGTAGGAGCACCAGTTACAGCAGAAGGCTATGATCTTCGGTTTCCATTCCTTATCGTTCATCTGCATAATGCATCTACCTCCGCCATAATCTCCGCATTGGAGAAGCCATTCAGATCCATCGCGCCGGACGGACAAGTCACGGTGCAGGCTCCGCATCCCTGGCAGACTGCCGGGTTCACCTGCGCTACGCGGCGCACCTTCGTGGTGCGGTCAGGCATTCTGAATTCTTTCTCTTCATAGGTAATCGCGCCGTACGGGCACACAGTCTCACACTGGGAACATCCGTTGCACATCCACTCATCTGAGTGCGCAACGCAGGGATTTCCTACCAGATGATCCTTCGCCAGCAGGCCGATCACCTTGGAAGCTGCCGCGCCTGCCTGCGCCACCGTCTCAGGGATATCCTTCGGTCCCTGGCACATACCGGAAAGGAATACCCCTGCCGTGGGAGATTCCACCGGACGCAGCTTCGGATGCGCCTCTGTGAAGAAATCATTGGTATCCATGGATGCGGTCAGCATGGTTGCCAGCGGGCGTGCGCTCTTATTCGGCTCGATCGCTCCGGCCAGCACCACCATATCGGCGTCAATGTGAAGCTGCTCATTCAGGATCAGATCGCTGGCCTGGACTTTCAGTTTACCGCCTTCCGGCGTGACCTTGCCCACTGCTCCTTTGATGTAATGGACACCGTACTGCTCTACTGCCCTGCGGTAGAATTCATCGAAGTTCTTTCCCGGTGTACGCACATCAATATAAAAAACATAAATATCCGTGTCCGGATAATGGTCTTTTGTCAGCATGGCGTGCTTTGCGGTGTACATGCAGCAGACCTTGGAGCAGTAGGGCTTGCCCCGCATCTCTCCGCTGCTGCAGGACTCACGGCTTCCCACGCACTGTATAAATACGATCGTCTTCGGTTCTTTCCCGTCAGAGGGCCGGAGCAGATGTCCGCCGGTGGGTCCGGCAGCATTCATTAATCTCTCATACTCCAGGGAAGTTACCACATCCGGGCTCTGAGTATAAGCATATTCATCGTATGGACTCACATCGATCATCTCAAAACCGGTGGCCGCAACAATTGCGCCGTACTCCACCTCAATGTACTCGTCCTTTGCCTCATAGTTGATGGCTCCTGCCTCACAGATCTTCGCGCAGGCGCCGCATTTTCCTTTTGTCAGTTTGATACAGTACTCCGGATCGATGGTGGCCACTTTGGGAACAGCTTGCGCAAAGGGAATATAGACCGCCGTGCGGTTGTTCAGACCCATGTTAAACTCATTCGGTGCTTTGCGGGACGGACATTTCTCCGTGCAGGCTCCGCAGCCGGTACATTTCGCTTCGTCTACATAGCGGGCTTTGCGCTTGATGGTCACGTTGAAATTACCCACAAAGCCTTTTATCTGCGTCACTTCACTGTAAGAATAGATGTGGATCTTTTCATGCTGTCCCACCTCAACCATCTTGGGCGTGACGATACAGGAAGAACAGTCCAGGGTAGGGAATGTTTTATCCAGCTGCGCCATCTTACCGCCGATGGTGGGTTTCGCTTCCACGATATCCACTTCGTATCCGGCATCCGCAATGTCCAGCGCGGTCTGCATGCCGGCGATACCCCCACCGATCACCAGAGCCCGCTTCGTTACCGGCGTCGTACCCGCGGTCAGCGGAGTATTCAGCGTTACCTTGGCCACTGCCGCCTGCATCAGCGCGATTGCCTTCTCCGTCGCGGTGGCCATGTCCTTATGTACCCAGGAACACTGTTCGCGGATATTGGCCACTTCCAGCATATACGGGTTTAGACCCACCGCCTGTACTGCCTTGCGGAACGTCGCCTCATGCATGCGCGGGGAACACGAACAGACTACCACTCCGGTCAGCCCATGCTCTTTGATCGCGTCTTTGATCAGTCCCTGTCCTGCCTCAGAACACATGTACTGATAATCCGCGGAGAACACAACTCCCGGCACTTTCCGGGCAGCTTCCGCCACTGCCTTCACGTCTACTGTCGCCGCAATGTTACTGCCGCACCAGCAGACAAAAACGCCTATTTTCTGCATAATTTCTCCTTCTTATTTGGTGTACTTGCGCATTGCGCTCACGATTGCCTGCTGCGGCAGTTCGGGATCCAGAAGTGCCGGTATATCATCCGGTTTCAGATGATTGCGCTCCTGCTGCCGGATGACGCCGAGCCGGATCGCCTCTACCAGTTTCGCCGGCTCCACCTGTCTCGGACAGCGCTGGATGCACGCCATGCAGGACATACATTTGTAAATGGACGGGCTGCCCATCAGTTTCTCAATCTCGCCTTTCTCCACCATCGCAACAAATTGATGCGGATGGTATTCCATCTCATCGTAGGACGGGCAGGTGGCGGAACATTTTCCGCAGCGCATACATTTTTGCGGATCAACGCCGGAGATCGACAGGATCTGTTCTTTTGTCACCGTGTAAGTCGATGCCATCATTCTCCCTCCTTTACACCTAATGCCCGCGCCAGCAGCTCCGTAAAATATTTTACCTCCACTCCGGTTCCGTCCGCATGCTTTTTCAGATTGTAATAGCAGAGGGGACAGGCAGTAATGATCGTCTCTGCTCCCTGGGCGCGGGCATTCTCCAGAATCGCGGCTGCGCGTTTCTTTGGAATGCTCTCATCCTCCAATGTCAGATATCCGCCGCAGCACTCATTCCGCTGAGCGTAGACCACTGGCTGCGCGCCCAGCGCTGCGATCAGATCCTCCATGATCGTGGGATGTTCGGGATCGTCCATTGCCATCACACCCGAAGGACGAAGAAGCAGGCATCCATAGTACGCGCCAATCTTTTGCCCTTTCAGGGGCATTGCCACCTTCTGTTTTATTTCATCAAATCCAATCTCGTCCCGCAGCAGTTCCAGATAGTGCAGGACCCTCGTCTCGCCATTGTACGCAATTCCATCCTCTGCCAGATAATTATTTACCCGGGTGATCACATAATCATCAGTCTGCATGTCGTGATTGACCTGCTTGATCACATTATGACAGGCGCTGCACAGAGTAACCAGTGCAGTCCCATCGTCCCGTGCGGCGGCCAGCGCGCGCACGGAGGACAGTTTGATTGCTATCTCATCATGGGAGAGCGGATAGACGCCTCCGCAGCACTGCCACTGCGGGAGTTCCTCCAGTTCGATGCCCAGAGCGGCTGCAGCGTCCCTGCCGTACCGGTCCAGTTCCTGCGCCTTGTTTTTCAGCGTACAGCCTGGAAAGTAACTATACTTCATCGTTTTATCCTCTCATTCTCAGTTTCTATGATATCCGGAAACACCGGATGTGTTTCCCATTTTGCCTTTTGAGCCGCGTATGGTGCGCGTCTCAAATTATTTAAGCCATTTCCTCCGGGTGGAATACCTTGTCGAATTCTTCCTCCGTGAGGAAACCGAGTTTTACGCATGCTTCTTTCAGGGATACGTTCTCCTCGTATGCCAGATGCGCGGTCTTCGCAGCGTTCTCATATCCGATGTACGGGTTCAGTGCCGTCACCAGCATCAGGGAGTTGTGCAGATTGTGATGCATCTTTTCCCGGTCTGCCTCAATTCCCACCACGCAGTTGACCGTGAAAGAAACGATGGACTCCGCCAGAAGCCTTGCAGACTGCAGGAAATTGTACGCTATCACCGGCATAAATACATTCAATTCAAAATTACCCTGGGATGCTCCCATTCCGATGGCTGTGTCATTGCCCATCACCTGGACGGCTACCATCGTCACCTGCTCGCACTGTGTGGGATTGACCTTGCCCGGCATGATGGATGATCCCGGCTCATTCTCCGGAATGCGGATCTCTCCAAGACCGTCCCGCGGTCCGGAAGCGAGCCAGCGCACATCGTTAGCGATCTTCATCATATCCGCTGCCAGGGCCTTCACCGCACCGTGGGCAAACACGATTTCATCCTTGCTGGTCAGCGCGTGGAACTTATTCGCCGCGGTCCGGAATTCTTTTCCGGTGATCCGCGCCACCTGCTGCGCCACTTTCTCATCAAATCCCTTAGGCGCGTTCAGCCCGGTTCCCACTGCGGTGCCCCCAAGGGCCAGTTCTTTCAGCGGCGCCAGAGAGAGCCGAAGCAGCTCCATGTCCCGTTCCACCGAACTTCTCCATCCGCTGATCTCCTGGGAGAAACGGATCGGAACCGCGTCCTGCAGATGCGTCCTTCCGGATTTGACTACATCAGCATTCTCCGCCTCCAGACGTTTCAGTTCGTCTACCAGACCCTGCGCTGCCGGAAGCAGTTTATCCTCCAGCACCAGCACAGCAGAAATGTGCATAGCCGTAGGGAACGTGTCGTTGGAAGACTGGCTCATATTGATGTCATCGTTGGGATGGCAAAGTTTTTCTCCCGCAATCTCATTGGCGCGGTTGGCAATTACCTCGTTGGCATTCATATTGGACTGAGTACCCGATCCTGTCTGCCATACCACCAATGGAAAATGATCGTTCAATTTCCCTCCGATCACCTCATCACACGCTGCAGAAATAACATCCAGTTTGCGGTCTGTCATCTTCTCAGGCTTCAGCTCATGGTTTGCCAGGGCTGCCGCCTTTTTCAGGATGCCGAACGCATGTGTGATCTCCCTGGGCATTGTCTCAATCCCAACGCCGATCTTAAAATTCTCGTGACTTCTCTGTGTCTGGGCTGCCCAGTACCGATCCGCTGGTACCCGTACTTCGCCCATCGAGTCATGTTCCACACGATAATCCATTATTTCCTCCTTTTCTCCTCTCTGCATTAAGTTTTTCCCTGAGAATCTGCTGTTGTGCCGCAACCAGAGCAGGCTTTCGGGAAATCTTTGTCTATTTCTTAACAATTTTAAAGCAAAAAATAGAACAGCAGAAAAAGACGTTATTCTATACCATAGTTCCAATGTGAAATTATATCTTTCACATTGCCGCAATTTGTACAAAACAACTTCTTTTCTAACTGTTTCTTAGCATAACATATCGTCACGAAATTAACAATACTAATTTTATACAATTTCTCCATGATGACAGACCATCTTCAGCTCCAGTTCTGAGCCCAGAATAACCACATTCGCATATTTCCCGCGGGTCAGACTTCCGTAATTCTCATAAATTCCCACCGCCTTTGCGGGATTTGCCGCAGCACACTTCACCGCGCTCTCCAAGGGTATCCCCATCTCTTTCACCAGCCTGCGCACACAATCCATCAGGTTGGTCACGGAACCGGCCAGAGTGCCGTCCGCCAGCGTCGCGTACCTGCCATTTTTAAATACCGTCTGGCCTCCCAGCTCCGATTCGCCATCAGGCATACCGGTTGCCCTCATGCTGTCGCTGATCAGAATGATACGGTCATCACCAAAAATTTTGAACGTGGCGCGCACTGCCGCAGGATGGATATGAACTCCGTCACAGATAAGTTCTACCCTGCAGGTTTCATCATCCGCAGCCGCAGCCAACGGCCCCGGTTCCCGGTGAGTAAAAGGCGGCATAGCATTGTAAAGATGAGTGATCTGGGAAGCGCCCATTCTTAACGCTTCACAGACTGTATCGTAGTCCGCGGTCATATGACCAAGACATATCCTCACTCTGCCATTCAACGCCCGTATAAAATCCATGGCGCCCTCCGTCTCAGGGGCTGCCACTACCGTGCGGAACCGATTCCCGGATGCGTTCTGGAGCCGTTCAAATAGTTCCACGTCCGGCTTTCTCACATACTCTTCTTTCTGGGCCCCTTTCTTCTTTGCGCTGATAAACGGTCCTTCCATGTACAGCCCGCAGAAATCCGCGCCATCCTTAAAATCATACCCGGCAGCTGACCGGGCCACCTGCAACAGGATCTCTTCCGGCATGGTCATGGTGGCCGGGGTGATGGAAGTAATTCCATGACTTAATTCATACTCTGCCATGGCCCTGAGCGCCTTCACAGTTCCATCGCAGCAGTCGTATCCCACACAGCCGTGAAAATGAATGTCTGTCAGTCCCGGGATGACATAGCAGCCCTGCGCATGCACGGTTTCCTCCTGTCCCCCCGCAGCAAAATATTCCTCTTCGGTCACGATCCGCTCCCCTGCTATATAGAGAGTTCTTTCCGCGAACCTGCCTTCTTCTTCAAAAACTTTTCCGCCCTGTATCCGAATCTTTTCCATAATCTGTCTTCTACCGCTGTCCTCTGCCATCTTAATTTCACGTTCGCATTCTATATTCTATGTCTGATCTCACTTGTCATCCGCTGTGTCCGAGCATTTCGCCAGCGCCGCCTCATCCGCCACCACGATCACATCATTGTGCAGCTGCAGGATGGACGCGGGAACAGCCGGGGTCACCGGCCCGAAAAACGCTTCTTTCACAATGTCGGCTTTATCTTCCCCGGACACCACCACCAAAATCTTCTTTGCGCTCATGATCGTCTTGATCCCCATGGTGTACGCCTGCCTTGGAACATCCTTCTCCGCGGGAAAGAACCTCATATTTGCCTTGATGGTGCGTTCCGTCAGATTAACACAGTGCGTCTCCGTCTCGAAGGCGATGCCCGGCTCATTAAAGCCGATATGCCCGTTATGCCCAAGCCCAAGGAGCTGCAGATCCACGCCGCCCACCGACTGAATGATCTCGTTGTAATCCCGGCATGCCTTATCGCTGTCCGCCTCCATGCCATCGGGCAGGAAGGTGCGTGACTTATCGATATTAATATGGTCAAATAGGTTCTCATTCATGAAGTAATAGTAGCTCTGATCATTTTCCCTGGTCAGCCCTCTGTACTCGTCCAGATTTACCGTTGTCACTTCCGAAAAATCCAAGTCGCCCTTTTTGTACCACTCTACCAGCTGCCGGTACGCCCCGATAGGTGTGGAGCCGGTAGCCAGGCCCAGCACGCAGCCCGGTTTCATGATCACCTGTGCGGAAATAATGTTTGCCGCTTTTCTGCTCATGTCATTGTAATCTTTCGCTCTGTAAATCTTCATCAGGCACAACCTCCTCATATATTCATTTAATATTTATCCCATATATTACAGCATCAAAAAATCCGCAAACTCATCACAGTATCGTTTCGCCTCTTCCTCTTTTGGCATCTCGCAAAAGATGCGCAGCAGCGGTTCTGTCCCTGAGAAGCGGGCGATGATCCACCCGCCATTTTTTAAGTACACCTTACACCCGTCCAGATAAGATACCTTCTCTGCCAAAATGCCAAGCTCCGGAAGTCTCTTATCCTCAAACAGAAGTTTTATCAATTCTGCCTTTCGCTCCGGGGTGAATTTGTAGGAGCGTTCCTCCATATATGTCGTTCCAAACCGCTCCTCAATCTCCTCTGTCAATTCGGATAATTTTTTGCCGGTTACAGCAATCATTTCCACCAAAAGAGAAGCTGCGTAAACCCCATCCTTTCCATTGATATGACCTCGAACCGTCAAGCCGCCGGAGGACTCGCCGCCGATAATAGCCCCGGTCTCCTGCATCTTGGCGGATATGTATTTGAAGCCCACCGGCACCTCATAACAAACTTCGCCAAAGGCCTCCGCCATGCGGTCCAGCATATGAGTGGTAGCCACATTTCTCACGGCCGGGCCTCTCCAGCCTTTGTACTTCAGAAGATAATAATAGAGCAATCTTAGAATATCGTTGGCTGTCAGGTAATGTCCTTTATCGTCAATCACCCCCAGGCGATCCGCATCGCCGTCGGTGGCAATACCCAGATCGCACTCCATCTCGGTCACGTAAGTACGCAGTTCTGTCAGCGCGTCTTTGCTGGGAGCCGGCATTCTGCGCCCGAACAGCGTATCATGCGTTCCGTGAATGATATCGATCTCACACCGGGCAGTAGAAAGAATGGTCTTTATCGCGTCCTGACCCACACCGTACATAGGATCCAGCACAATATGAAGACCACAGTCACGGATTGCCTGCATATTGATGTTGGCGATAATATTGTCCAAATATTCGTTCAGTGGATTAAATTCCACTACCCAGCCCCTTGTTTTTACCTCTTCATAGTCAACATATTGGATCTGACCCTCAGCCTCGGCCATCCTGACATACTCCTCGATTTCTCTAGTCTGTTCTTCGCTGGCGTCCCGTCCGCCGTAGGTGAACACCTTGATGCCATTGTAAATCGCCGGGTTGTGGCTGGCAGTCACCATCATTCCATAATGCATCTTATGCTTCTCTACATAAAACATGATCAGCGGAGTCGGTTCGGAGTGGTTCACAAACAGACATTTAATCTCTTCCGCAGCAAATACCTCGCATGCCCATTTGACCGCTTCCTTTGAGAGAAATCTTCGGTCGTAACCGATGACAATACCCTCCTCGGCCACATTTTCTGCTTTCATCTTCATGGACATGGCTTTTGCCAGGAGCTGAATATTCTTTCTTGTAAACTCATCTCCGATCACAGCACGCCAGCCCCCTGTACCAAAATGTATCATTCCGCATTTCCTCCCATAATCACTTCCACGCTGTGTTCTGTGCCCGCTTCAAATACCGGAAAGAGATCTGTTTCACAGACCTTTTTTACATTGTCATACATCGACGGATATTTGTCAATATCCTCCCGAATGCCGATTGTCACATGCTGAGATAAGTATAAAATAAGGACTGCCGCAAAATAGATAAGGGGGTCCGTATGTCCATATGTACGCATCTCCGTGCGAACATAGGATATCGGAACTGAGCTATTCAGTATTTGCGACAGCCCCTGTGTTAATATAAGAATTACTATATAAGCTCCTTCTAGATGGAATAGTCAAAGTCCTCCCTAATGATGCGTTTTAAAAACTGTATCGTACGCTCATCCTTTGGGCGGGAGAAAAGTTCACTGGGTGTTCCCTTTTCTACAATTACACCTCCATCCATGAACACCACCTCATTGGCCACATCCTGAGCAAAGCCCATCTCATGGGTCACAACGATCATAGTGGCTCCCTCTTTTGCCAGTGATTTCATAACGCCAAGCACCTCTCCCACCAGTTCGGGATCTAATGCGGAAGTGGGTTCGTCGAAGAGAATCACATCCGGTTCCGCAGCAATCGCTCTGGCGATACCTACCCGCTGCTGCTGGCCGCCGGAGAGCTGGGACGGATAATAGTCATAACGATCAGAAAGTCCTACCTTGTCCAGCGCCTGCTTTCCCCTGCGGATTGCTTCATCCTTGGGAATCTTTCTTCCCACGATCAGACCCTCCGTCACATTCTGGAGAGCAGTTTTGTTGGCAAACAGATTGTAATTTTGGAATACAAAACCAGTTCTCTTGCGGATACGGCTTATATCCTGTTTGGAAGCCCCCTTAAAAGAAGTATGAATCTCGTCAAAATTGATGGTGCCTTCCTCTGCCCGTTCCAGGAAATTGATGCAGCGAAGCAGGGTCGTCTTTCCGGAACCGCTGGGGCCTAGAATAACGATGATATCTCCCTTCTCAACGTTAAGGTCAACCCCTTTCAGAATCTGATTCTTTCCAAATGATTTATGAACGTTATTAATTTCCAGCATCTTCTTCTCCTTAAGCCGTAATCCTTCTGCGGTATCCGGAAAGGGATCCCTCCATCACCTTAAACAAGATCTGCACCAGGGTGCAGAGGATAATGTAGATCACCAGTACCACCAGGTAGGCCTCGATATAATTGTATCCATATGCCGCATCCATCTTGGCAATAGCCATAATATCTTTTACCGTCATCATAAAAGCCAGAGATGTACTCTTTAGCAGATTAATGGTAGTGTTGCAAATATTAGGAAGCGCCACCACCAGTCCCTGGGGAATAATGATCCTGCGGTAAGCCTGCGATGAGGACAAACCAGATGCCAGAGCCGCTTCCATCTGGCCGTGTCCCACCGACATCAGCGCCGAGCGGAACACTTCCGACAAAATTGCCGTAGTATTCAAGCTGAATACAATATACGCATAGACAATGGGATCCATCCGAAATATATTGATATTTAAGTGTAGTATAGATTTAAATAAATAATTTAACAGAGATGGCAGCAAACTGTACATAAACAGAATTTGCAGCACTACCGGCGTCCCTCGGATAAAGGATACGTAAAGTGCCGCCAGACGCCCTCCCCCTTTGTTTCCTTTCATGCGTCCCAGTGCCATGAAAAATCCCAGAGGCGCCGAGATCAGCATAGTTACCAGCGTGATTTTTAGGGTGGTGGGTATTCCTGTAAGCGCATGGACAAAGGTTTCAGCCATAAAAGATAGATTCAGATTCATACTCCGCCCCCTTACGGCGCATCAGAAAGGATCTTCTGTCCTCTCGTCAGATGCTTTTCCAGTGTAGCAAACACTTTTTCAATCAGCAGGGTCATACACCAGTAGACAATAGCCAGTGCCAAATAGGTCTCCAGCGCAAAAGATCCGTTGTTCTGTCCGATCATCACCTGTCCCTTGCCCATAATATCCAGCAAACCAATGGTGTAAGCCAAAGACCCCTCCTTCATAAGGTTCACCAGAGCGTTGGTAAAGTTAGGCAGGGCAATGACAGTACACTGGGGCAGCAGGATCCGGTGAAAGGTCTGCCATTCGCTGAGCCCCGCACACAGGGCAGCTTCCCTTTGTCCGGGATCGATCGCCTCATAAGCGGATCGGAATACCTCCGCCATATTGGCGGAAAAGAGAATGGAGAACGTGGTGATCACGAATACTGCCCGGCTGGCATTGTTGATATTGATACCAAAGGCCAGCAGGAGCTCCGGGAGTCCGTAGTAGACGATAAATAACAGAACAATGGACGGGATACATCTCGTCACATAAATATATATCTGGGCGATGGATCTTCCGATCAACCGCCTCCGTATATTTGCCCTGGTCAACAGGAGCCCGATGAGGCTCCCGATGACCACGGTGGCAATCATAACCGCTATTGTTACCCACAGGTAAGGCAATGTTTTTGACAATGCGGTTAATATTAATTGTGGATGAAAAGGTCTCATACTTAGATCGCTCCGGCTGCTTCTCTTACCCATTCAAGATGCTCATAAGGTGTGTCTCCCGGAATGGTACAGTCCGCTCCGATGATGACGCCCTGTGTACCTGCATCTTTCAGCAATTCCTTTGTGTAATTGGCAATGCTCTCTTTGTCTCCGGTATAGAGAATATCCTTTTCTGTATTTCCAAAGCCTCCCAGCACCGTTCTTCCGCCAAAAATTTTCTTACCTTCTTTCAGACTCACCCCCTCAACGGTTACAGCCCAGTTGATTACTTTAGAAGGATAATCTGCATAGGTAGTGAGATCATTGCGGGCTCCTTCATAGCCGCAAACATGCAGGATGTTGTAATCGCCCGCCGCCTGTGCCGCCTCCAGCACCACCAATTCTGCGGGAGCAACGTATTTCAGATAGCCCTCTTTATCCAGCTTGGAATCCTGAATATTCTGAGCGCTGAAGTAAATTCCATCCGCTCCGCCTTCCTTGATCACGCTGTCCGCCAGCTTGCCGATGTCCGACGCAATCTCCAGAAGCGCCTCCTTCGTGCTCTGGGGATCCTCATCCAGCAGCTGGCCAAAGTTTACATTAACCTGCTCCAGCTGCCATTTCAGATATGTGGCTGGAGAAAAGATATTATAGAAGGAGGCCACCTCTTTCCCAAATCTTCCGGTCAGTTCCTTTACCAGAGCAACCTGTTTGGCAATCCACTCCTCCGGGTTCACCGCCTTGATCTTCTTCAGATCCGCCGCACTGCGAACCTCGGCTATAGCCGGGTTGGGATAAGTAAAATAACCGTCACTCATCAGCTTCAGGAAATCCGGATGAAACCCATCAAAGAATGCCTGATGTCCTTCAATATTCTTCTGAATATGTTCCGGAGTCTCCTCAAACAGACCGTCCGGTACAAAGTGGAACCAGAAACCTACCGGAACCCGCTCCACTCTCTTTCCGTCAAATGCATCTAAAACCAGCTCTCTTTTACCCATTTTTTGTCTCCTTATGCTAAACCACAAATTTCGAATCCAGATTCTTTTCTCTTACAAAGTATCTCCGATCTCGTATCCTTCCGGAACATAATCAAACAGGCTGTACCCAAAGTATTCCTGAGCCAGTTCCTCCAGCGTGCCGTCTTCTTTCAGCTGTTCGATGGCCTCATCATAAGCATCTGCCAGTTCCTGGTTGTTGATGTTGAACAGCGGCCAGGTCGGAATACCTTCGTAAGGAACATATGCCAGATCATCTGCATAATCGTGATACTCGCCATCCTCATCCTCTACGTTGTGCTCAAAGCTGGTCTTGATCTCGAAATATGCATCATATCTGCCTTCCAGTACCCACTGATATGCGTCAGATACCTGGAACTGGTCGGATGCCAGCAGTTCAATCGGGGTATCCGGATGGGCGTTGTTGAAGTTCTGGATGATGTCGTACTGGGCGTTCTGGGGAGCGATAGGGACCAGCAGACCGCCGTCAGCCGCAAATGCTTCCAGATCTGTATACTTCTCTACATCCTCTGCACGGAATACGATGCCGATGATACTTGCGCCAATATAGTTTTTCGGGAATACATAAGTCTCGGAACGAGCCTGCGTCCACCAGACGCCCTTGGTGCCAATGTCATACTTGCCGGACTCTACGCCGATCAGCAGATCATCATCTGTGGTGGGAACAAATTCGAACTCATACTGGTCCAGGAGTTCATCTACTGCCTTCAGCACTGCGACCTCATATCCGTCAGAATTTCCATTTTCATCTTCAAAATCGTATGGTACATAGTAATTTGTGTGCGCAACAACCACCTTCTGAACATCTGCATCCGATGCTAAAGCAGCAACTCCCTGAGCAGAAAGTGCCATTGTCAGTCCCAAAGCAACAATTGTTTTGATATTCTTTTTCATGATTAATATTCTCCTTTTCCGATATGTTTAATAGTATAAAAGTTCAAAAAAAATTATGTCTAAAAAATAATGTTTCTTAGTTTCTTAACATCGGATCAGCCCACCGGCTGAAATAAAGGTGATTCTCATGCCCGTCTCCTTATTCCTACTATTCAAGTAGGTATTATATGTTTATCGCTTGAAAACAAAGATACACTATATTTTATACGTTGTCAACAACTTTTTTATGATTACAACAGGTAATGTTTTTCACCATTTCGCCGACTCTTTCCGATATCTGTATCTCTTGGATTATATATTCCGTCCTATCGCTTACCGCAATGCGATGTTCTTCCCCGTCTTCCCCGATGTCATAAAATTCATGCCTTTTGGAACACCCACTACCTTACAGAGGATTGCGCCAGTGTGCTTGTACAAAAACACGTCTATCTCGTTCCCCTTGCTGCAAACCTATCTGCACGCCGCTCAAATGCGATTAAGCCGTATGCATTTTCGCGGCGGCAAGGTTTTGGCAAGAGTTCACTCGCACGACGATCG
>CADCMM010000029.1 GCA_902802515.1 uncultured Lachnospiraceae bacterium | reverse complement strand
CATCAGTCTTGTTGATATCAGTATTATTACGGTCTGTTTCGCAGACTTCTTGAAGTCCATTTTCTGGACTTTCAGAGGTCTGGTTTTCAGACTTCCTGAAGTCTGCATTCTGGACTTCCTGAAGTCTATTTTCTGGACTTCCTGAAGTCTGTTTTTTAGACTTCAGTGGATTTTGGGGGCTTTCCGCGGCTTCCGGCCCATCCTCATGGATCATAAAGTTCTTCACATAGATGATATTTGCCTTGCCCAGCCCCAGGCGCTTCTTTTCGATCAGGCCGATCCCTTTATTCGTATCAAGCTCCGCCATCAGATTAACGGCCGTCTGCTTACAGCATCCAAGCATCTCTCTGGCATCATCAATTGTGAAAATGATGTACACCCGATCCTGCTCATCGAACCATTTATTCTTGACAGACAATGACATACGATCCAGCATCAGCCCATAGAGCACCTTGGCCTCACAGGACAGCTTTTTAAAAAAGGGATCCGTGAACAGGATCTTCGGGATCCGATAGAAGCTGTATGCCTCCGCCTGCATTCCGTAATAATAATCAAATGTTGCCGTGCGACTCACGAGATCACCCCCTTCCCTTCATGGTTCTTTTATCGTTGTCGCTTTATTCCTGCTCGTTCTTCCATTGTTCAAGCAGCTCATAGATAATCTCTTCAATTTGCTCTGCGTCATATTCCGGCGAGAAGAACTTGTCAATTCGCTTCGGCTTCAGGCTGACCTTCCTCCGATAGCTATTTCCCAGAATTAATGTTTCTGCGCTGTCCAGAGTCAGAACATGGTCTTCTTGCTGCTCTTTCAGTTGCTGAGCTGTTCTTCCGGATGGCAGCTTTCTGTATTGGCGAAAGATTTTTAAAATCCAACCCTGTCCCTGCTCATCCAAATAGCTAAGCCAATATCCTGCCTGCATTGTCATCTTGGCGTTATCAACCAGATCCAGCAGATCTTTGTGAAGATACGTCAAGCGAATATATCTATATACCTTCCTGGTATTATCTCCGTATTTTTTGCCTATCACATCCGAAGATAATGTTCCTTTTCTCCCCCGGTGGTTCATCATATCCATCTGAAGTCGATAGGCCATCGCCTTTTCGCTAGGAAGTATATTTGTCCGCTGAATGTTGCTGTAGATCATAATATCCACCGCATCTTCATCAGAAAGCTCGCGGATCAGAACCGGAACCTTAAACAGTCCCGCTATTTCTGCTGCATGCTTTCGCCGGTGACCGGAAATAATTTCGTATCCGCCGCCATCCTTTGGTCTGACAGTCAGCGGAACCAGAATGCCCTTGTCACGAACGCTCTGTACCAGCTCTGCCATATCCTCATCATCATTGACGTGAAACGGATGATTTTCGAAATCATACAACTCCTTGATCATCACCTCCACCGCATCAGCATGCACCGGAGTTTCTCCAAATAATTCATCATAGGAGCTCAGCTTAATATCTGCCGTAGATCGTTTTATTGTTCTACCGGACATCGCCCGTCACCTCCTCTGCCAACCGCCTATAAGTTTTCGCCACCTTCCCGCTCGGATCATAGGATAATATGCTGCATCCAGATGCACTTGCTTCCGCGGCTCGCACAGAAAGCGGGATCTGTGTCTGGAAAATTCTGATATGTGTTCCGTAGGTTTCATAGATTAGGGCTGTTATCTCCTTTGCATAGTTTGTTCTACCATCCACCATAGACAACAGAATTCCTTCCATTTTCAAATTCCGATTGATCTGCCTCGAACCTTACTCACTGTCAGCAAAAACTGCTCCAGGCCCCGTGCCGGAAGGTAGGCTGCCTGAACCGGGGTTATTATTTCATCTGCAGCTGCCAAAGCATTGATCGTCAACATCCCTAGAGAAGGCTGACAATCAATCAATGTATAGTCATATTGCTCACGTAAGTCATGAATAGCCATTTTCAAATACAGTTCTCTGCTCATCAGATTCACCATCGAAACTTCAAGCCCTGCCAATTCAATATTCCCCGGGATCAAATCCAGTCCTTCATCGTGGTGCAAAATGGCTGCCCTGAAACTTTGTGACAAATTGTCACATACTTCAGGATCATCTGCACCTTTCCCACAGATCACACTCTTCTCTACAAGGTCTATATTCCTACCAGAGCCATGAGAGCAACCTTGTGACAAATTGTCACAAAGTTGAATTTCATCCTTTAGGATCTCCGCTATCGTGTACTCCATCTCATCCGGATTCCGATAACCGAGACTCTGAGTCAGATTTCCTTGCGGATCCAGGTCGATCAAGCACACTTTTTTGCCTGATAATGCCAGTGCAGCGCCAAGATTCACACAAGTTGTTGTTTTTCCCACGCCGCCTTTCTGATTTCCTACGCAGATTACCTTTCCCATTTTCCTGCTCCTTTTCCAAAATATGTACTTTATGTACGAGTTTCTTCAGACAATAACAAGACAATAAAAAAGAGAGATATTTTCCGTGTTTTTTGGAAAATATCTCTCTGCAGATTGTGTTCTTCCTACAATCTTTATCTTGATTTCCGTCCGTATTGGTACATATTCGGGCATTAATTTTATGTACTAAATATGTACTAAGGGAGACTGTTTTTGCCAAAACCACATCATATAGTGGTTTTTTATCTCTTTACGGTACAATATCTTGTGGTCATTCCTTGATGGACTTCATTGTCGGGAACAACAGCACGTCCCTGATTGCCGCCGAATCCGTCATCAGCATCACCATGCGGTCAATGCCGTATCCGATACCGCCTGTGGGCGGCATGCCGATTTCCAGCGCGTTCAGGAAATCTTCATCTGTGGTATTCGCTTCCTCGTTGCCCTGAGCTAGCTGCTCCTCCTGGGCTTTGAAACGTTCTCTCTGATCGATGGGATCGTTCAGCTCGGAGTATGCGTTAGCCATCTCCCAGCCATTCATGAAGAACTCAAAACGCTCCACATACTCCGGATTTTCCGGTTTTCTCTTTGTAAGCGGAGAAATCTCCACCGGATGATCCATCAGGAACGTGGGCTGAACCAGGTGTTCCTCCACGAACTCCTCAAAGAACAGATTTAAAATTTCTCCCTTGCTGTGGCGCTCTTCATACTCCACATGGTGCTCCCTGGCCACGGCTCTGGCCTCCTCCAGAGTATGAATCTCATTGAAATCGACTCCTGTATATTTCTTCACCGCATCCACCATGGTGATGCGCTCAAAAGGCTTGCCCAGATCCATTTCTATTCCATTGTAAACGATGGTGGTGGTGCCCAGAACTTCCTGTGCCACGAAGCGGTAGAGGTTTTCTGTCAGATCCATCATTCCATTGTAATCGGTGTAGGCCTGGTACAGTTCCATCAGAGTAAATTCCGGATTGTGTCTCGTATCCAGTCCCTCGTTACGGAAAACGCGGCCGATCTCATACACACGCTCCAGTCCGCCCACGATCAGACGCTTCAGATACAGTTCCAGGGAAATGCGCAGTTTCAGGTCCTCATCCAGCGCGTTAAAGTGGGTCTCAAAGGGTCTGGCTGCCGCTCCTCCGGCATTGGAAACCAGCATAGGAGTCTCTACCTCCATGAAGCCCTGACCGGCCAGATACTTACGAATAGCAGCTATAATCTGAGAACGCTTAATAAAAGTGTCCTTTACTTCCGGATTCATGATCAGATCCACATATCTCTGGCGATAGCGGATGTCGGTATTGGTCAGACCGTGAAATTTTTCCGGGAGAATCTGCAGGCTTTTAGACAGCAGTGTCACTTCTGACGCATGAATAGAAATCTCGCCGGTCTTGGTTTTGAACACTTCCCCTTTCAGACCCACCAGATCTCCGATATCCATCTTTTTGAATGCTTTGTATTCGTCCTCTCCAATACTGTCCCTGGCTACATAAGACTGAATATTTCCTTTCAGATCCTGGATGTTGCAGAAAGAAGCCTTGCCCATGACGCGTTTGGACATCATACGACCCGCTATGGTTACTGTTTTTTCCTCCAGCTCATCGAAGTGATCTTTCACTTCCTGACTGTGATGGGTCACATCATATTTGGTGATGATAAACGGATCTTTTCCGTTTTCCTGCAATTCTGCCAGTTTTTCTCTGCGGATCTTCAAAAGCTGGTTTACGTCCTGCGTCTGTGGTGCCTGTGCATTCTTCTGTTCTCCCACGATGTTCACTCCTATCTTAGTTTTAATTTATAATCTTCTTAAATACACTCTTTGTCCCGTATCTATGTTACGCGGAACGCTCAATGCTCAAAATCTTATACTGAAATTCTCCGGCCTGGGTCTCTACATTCACAATATCTCCCACGCTTCTGCCCATCAAAGCTTTACCCACCGGTGATTCATTGGAAATTTTTCCTTTCAGGCTGTTTGCCTCGGAAGAACCCACGATACGAAATTCCATCTCCTCATCGAACTCCATATCAAACACGGATACGGTACAGCCGACGTTGATCTTGTCCACGTCTATCTCATCTTCTACTACCACTTCTGCGTTTTTCAGGATTTTTTCAATTTCTTCGATGCGGGCTTCGATATCTCTCTGCTCATCCTTGGCAGCATCATATTCCGCGTTTTCTGACAGGTCGCCCTGTTCTCTGGCTTCTTTAATCTTACCTGCCACTTCTTTTCTCTTGTTGACCTTCAGGTCATGCAGCTCATCCTCCAGAGCCTTCAGCCCCTCATAAGTCAGTAAGTTCTTCTTTGTCTCCATTTCTCCTACACCTTTCTTTCTAAACTTTTTCATATCCTCATAACCATCCTGCACAAATCCCGGATGGAAAATATTGCATACCTTTCTCCCTTTATAGCCATGGTATTATAGCCTAAAGCTCCACCTTTGTCAAGAGTTCCTGAAGTTCCTCCAGGCTTTCCAATTCATTGGCCGCCGCCCGCAATTTTGCCGAATGGGGATAACCTGCCGTGTACCATCCGATATGCTTTCGCATCTCCCGGATCCCGGTGTGTTCCCCCTTGTATTCCAGAAGCATACTTGCATGCCGCAGCATCATTTCCCGCACTGCAGCGAAGGATGGCTTGCCCTCGTCCTTCCCTGTCTCCAGGAAGGTTTGAATGCGGTGAAAGATCCAGGGATTTCCTCTGGCCCCGCGGCCGATCATGATACCGTCACAGCCGGTCTGTTCCAACATTGCTTTGGCGCTGGCCGGTGAATCCACATCTCCGTTCCCTATCACAGGGATCGATACTGCTTCTTTTACCTGACGGATGATCTCCCAGTCCGCTTTCCCGGAATAATACTGTTCTCTGGTACGGCCGTGTACCGCCACAGCGGCAGCTCCGCAATCTTCCGCGATCTTTGCAATTTCCACCGCATTGACATGGTTCTCATCGAAACCTTTTCGAATTTTTACCGTGACTGGTTTTTTTATCGCCTTCACTGTTTTTCTTATGATCTGCTCCGCCAGCTTCGGATTCTTCATCAGCGCGGAACCCTCTCCGTTACCTGCCACCTTAGGAACCGGGCAGCCCATGTTAAGGTCCAGGATATCAAAGGGCCTTTCCTCAATATATGATGCCATTTCGCTGATAATGTCAGGATCTGCGCCAAACAGCTGAAGGGACACCGGATGCTCCGCCGGGTCAATATGCAGCAGCGCTTCTGTATTTTTATTATGAAAAGAAATGGCTTTCGCGCTTACCATTTCCATGCACAGCAGCCCCGCTCCCTGCTCCTTGCATAGCAAACGAAATGGCAGGTCCGTAACTCCTGCCATGGGTGCCAGTATGATATTGTTCTGAAGTTCTACATTCCCTATCCACATGCTTTTATTGTCCCCCCAGACAATTTTTATTTTTATTTATGGGGCTGTCGCACTAATTGCATACTTTGCATAATTATAGTTTTCTGAGAGCCTCATCATACGTTTTGTATGCCTCCTCGTTGGTACTTCCTGGCTGCAAGCCTATGCGCAGCAGGCAGGTTAGTATCCATTACGTATGATGGGAAGCGAAAGCGTTCCTCAGAAAACTGTAATTATGCAATAAAATGCTTAGTGCGACAGCCCCTTAGGTTCTATTCCAGCGCTTCCCCCAGGATTACCACTTTATAAAAAAGTTCCAGGGAGCGCAGCAGTTCTCCCCGGCTTTTTTGTATTTCCTTGACCATAAGCGCCGCGCCGATCTCATCATAGGAATAATCGGAATTTTTCGCTTCCGTCCGGAACTTGAGGTTTCCCTCTTCATCAAATTCCATCAGAAAAATCCCACCGATCTCATTGACAAAAAGTACACTGATGATCCGCAGTTCTTTCTGAATGTCCTCCGGCAGTTTTTTGAACATTGGGTTAAGATAGTATTTTTCCTCGTAAGCGCTGGCGGCGCACAATACTGTATTATCCGTTTTTTCAGACATAACCATAGATTCCCCTTACCGATACTTCCCCGCCGCAGATCCGCGTTTCGCTTCCATCCTCCCGGCAAACCAGCAGCTGCCCGTACCTGTCAATGCCAAGGGCCGTCCCGGTGTACTCGCCCCCCGGCTCCAGCACCCTCACCTTTTGATCTCTGTTCAGCAGCAGTTCATTGTACTGCTGCATCAAAAGTGACAGATCCCCGCTTTCCAGAAACTTTTCATAATATTCTTCAAAGTACTGCATGCATGCGGCGATCAACTGTGCCCGGTTCGTCTCGTGTCCAAGTTCTAATGCAAGGGAAGTAGCTATACCCCCGATTTCCTCCGGGAATTCTTTTATATTCACATTAATACCCACACCGATCACAATATAATTGATGGCGGTCAGTTCCATGCTTAGCTCCGTCAGGATACCGCAGAGTTTTTTTCCGTTAATGACCACATCGTTGGGCCATTTAATGCCGGCCTCCAGGTGGTACAATTCCCGGCAGGCTCTGGCTACCGCCAGCCCCATAACCAGGGTTACCATGGAAATTTTATCCGGCGGCAGTTTGGGTCTGAGTACCAGGGTCATGGCGATGGCCGTCTTCGGCGGTGTTCTCCAAATTCTGCCGGAGCGTCCTTTCCCCTGGGTCTGTTCATCCGCCACCACCAAAGTGCCCTCCGGCGTTCCTTCCTCCGCAATCTTTTTCGCATACTGATTAGTGGAGGTGATCTCCGGAAAATATTTCACAGGCCGTCCCACCCATGCGGTTTTCAGGCGGCTCTCCACTTCCTCCGCCGTAATAATATCCGGGCAGAAGGCAATGCGGTATCCTCGATTGGATACCGCTTCAATTTCATATCCTTCTTCCTGAAGCTGCTTGATCTTCTTCCATACAGCAGTCCTGGATACCTGTAGTTTTTCACATAACTCCTGTCCGGAGACATAGTCATCGTTCTCCCGCAGAGCGCTCAAAATTTTTGTTTTCATCATTCTCCAATTAATACAGTAAAATAACGACTCCAACCAGCAACCCAATGCTCAGTAAGAGCCCCGGTATCCAAAGGAACCACTGCCGTCTCAGCAGACCGCGCAGGGTGATGCTCAGGTTCAGTACAATTCCCAACAGCAGGACAATGAACAGTACCCACTGATACCGGGCGATATCAATCAGAAAGACCAATGAAAGTACCAGGATCAGAAGCGCGTTCACCACACTCAGATCCTCCAGCACAGACAGATGCCTCTCTCTCTCCTGATCCCGCTCCCGTTTTTTCTCCTGCTTCATTTTTGCTTCCCTTCAAACTTTTCTTTCCGGGTTACTGCAATGTGGCATCCATTACCGCTTTGATGGTGTGCATGCGGTTTTCCGCCTCATCAAACACAACGGACTGAGGTGACTCAAACACTTCGTCTGTCACTTCCATGGCATCCAGTCCGAATTTCTCATGAATCTCATGTCCGATCTTTGTGTCAAGATCATGGAATGCCGGAAGACAATGCATGAAAATAACCTGCGGTCCTGCGTTCTCCATCACCTTCTTATTTACCTGATAGGGGAGCAATGCCTTGATTCGCTCTTCCCACACACTGTCTGGCTCTCCCATGGAGACCCAAACGTCTGTATAAATGACATCCGCGCCTTTCGTTCCCTCATCCACATTTTCGGTCAGTGTAATTGTGCCTCCGCTCTCTTTTGCGTACTCCCGGCACTCCTCCACCAAAGCTTCATTTGGAAAATATTCTTTCGCGGTGCAGGCTGTGAAGTGCAGACCCAGCTTTGCGCAAACGATCATCAGAGAATTTCCCATATTGTAACGGGCATCTCCCATATACGTCAATTTTTTGCCTTTTAGTTCTCCCAAATGTTCCCGGATGGTCAGCATGTCCGCCAGCATCTGAGTGGGATGATACTCATTGGTCAATCCGTTCCACACCGGCACACCGGCGTACTCTGCCAGCTGCTCCACGATGCCCTGCTCAAAGCCCCGATACTCAATTCCATCGTACATTCTTCCAAGCACCCGGGCAGTATCTTTAATACTTTCTTTTTTCCCGATCTGGGAAGCAGAAGGATCCAAATAGGTCACATGCATTCCCATATCATGGGCAGCTACCTCAAAGGAACATCTTGTCCTGGTGCTGGTCTTTTCAAAAATCAGAGCAATATTTTTTCCTGGATGTCTCAGATCTGCCTTTCCGCTCTTTTTATTCGCCTTTAGTTCTGCGGAAAGATCCAGAAGGTATGTGATCTCCTCCGGTGTGAAATCCTTTAATGTCAAAAAATTGCGTCCTTTTAAATTCATGTAACCTGTTCTCCCTCTCTCATATTTCAAAACCTATTTCTCATAATCAACCCTCTGACAAGGATATTTTCGCTTATCAGTCTTTGGCCACCTCAGTCGCAGCCTTTACCAGCCCGGCCACATTCTGCAGTTCCGACGGAATAATGATCTTTGTAGACTGGCCATCCGCCACTTTCTCCAGCGCCTCAAAACTCTTCAGTGTCAGAACAGCCTGATCTGCGCCCGCTTCCTTAACCAGGCGGATACCTTCCGCATTAGCCTGCTGCACTTTCAGAATTGCCTCTGCCTGACCTTCTGCTTCTTTGATCATCTTTTCTTTCGCAGCCTCAGCCCTGAGGATCGCTGCGGTCTTCTCCGCCTCTGCATCCAGAATCGCGGACTCTTTCTTACCTTCCGCACGAAGGATGGAGGATTTTTTCTCACCTTCCGCGATCAGGATCGCTTCTCTTCGTTCGCGCTCCGCTTTCATCTGCTTCTCCATGGCGTCCACTATCTGTGCAGGAGGAAGGATATTTTTCAGCTCCACACGGTTTACCTTGATGCCCCAGGGATCCGTCGCCTGATCCAGGCTTGCTCTCATCTTTGTGTTGATGACTTCACGGGATGTCAGGGTCTGATCAAGTTCCATGTCACCGATGATATTTCTCAGTGTAGTCGCCGTCAGATTCTCAATGGCCATGATGGGATTTTCCACGCCGTAAGCAAACAGCTTTGGATCTGTGATCTGGAAGAATACTACCGTATCGATCCTCATGGTAACATTATCCTTGGTAATTACGGGCTGTGGAGCAAAATCCACCACCTGTTCTTTCAGCAGCACCCGCTTAGCCACACGGTCAATGATGGGCACTTTAAAATGCAGACCGACGCCCCAGGTTGCCTGATAGCCGCCGAGACGTTCCACCACCAGCGCCTGCGCCTGTGGAACCACCTTAATACAGGAGATCAGGACACAGATTACAATGAATGCCAGCACTGCCAGTAGTATCGGTCCCAGAAACTCCAAAGAAATGTCGTTGTTCAAGTTCATAATTCATTGCCTCCTTCATCATATTTTAAATTTTATCCACGATCAGTTTTACTCCACTGATACTTAAGATACATACTTTTGCGCCTTTCGGTATGGTCATGCTTTCATCCTTTGCTCTGGCCGTCCACTCCTGACCGCCCACCTGCACCTGACCTGTTCCGGCCAGATTTTGGATCTCCTCTGTAACCACTGCCGTCTTTCCGATCAGGCTCTCCGCGTTGGTCTTTATCCGATCCTTATTCACGTACCTCACTGCCCAGGGTCGCGTAAACAACAGCAGGACTACGGATACTGCGCCAAACAGGATGATCTGTATCGGAAGATTTGCCCCAAACATGGATGCAAAAAACGCTGCCAGCGCGCCGCCTGCAAACCAGATTGTAGTGAGTCCCAGCGTAGCCAGTTCAATAGCCAGCAAAACTACCAGAACCGCCAGCCACACGATTGACTGAATATTCATATTATGCACCCCTTTCTACTTGCTCATGCGGATCAGTCCGTCTCTATATGACGTAACGAATTGCTCCGTTGCTTCTACATGAAAGTTACTCGATGACTCCATGCTTCGCATTCCCGTCATCGCTGCCCGCATTCGCAATTCGTGCTATCGCACTACTTGCTCATGCGGATCAGTCCGTCTAATGAATGTACAGTGTTTTACGCAAGCGTAATCACTGTACATTCACTGACGGTAACTTTCATACCATCTTACTATAATTTTTGTAAAATTACAATGGTCTGGAAAACTTTGTTTATTGCCACCCTTTGCATACGTCGATCCAACCCAGACTGCCGGATATTCGTTCCAGTTCCTCCAGATTAAGTTGGATGGCGCTGTTAGAACTGCCTGCTGCCGGATAGACTGTGATAAAGCGGCGCAGTGATTCGTCCAGATATACTTCTGTCCCCGGGTTAATGCCAAAGGGACAGACGCCTCCCACCTCATGTCCCACCAGCCGGACCACTTCATCGGGTTTCAGCATGGCGGCTTTTGTGTGAAACTGTGCTTTATACTTTGCATTATCTACTTTTACATCCCCGGCTGCCACCACCATTACTGCATGATCCTCTACCTTAAAGGTCAGGGACTTTGCGATCCTGGCCGGTTCACAGCCCACTGCCAGGGCTGCCAGTTCCACCGTGGCGCTGGATGTATCAAACTCCTGAATGCGGTCCTCCACATTCCATTTTCTCAGATGCTCTCTTGCATTTTCAATCGACATGATAAACACTCCTCATACTCAAATCCTCAAACTGTCTTAGTATAAATCATAGGATCATCATTTGGCAATACATAAAAGCAATCTTATCACTGACTGTACCAATTTAGTTTTTCTCCGTCCGAAACCACCCGGATATTTCCCTGCAGGTCAGTGCGAAAAACCTCTGCCCCTGTGCCTTGCAGGCGTTTCAATGTCTCCTCATGGGGATGTCCGTAATCATTCTGCGCGCCGCAGCTGATCACCGCGTATTCCGGATGCACCGCCTCAAGAAATTCCGGGGAAGAAGCGTTTCTGCTTCCGTGATGCCCTGCCAGATATACCTGGGAACGAAGATACGCTCCGCTCTCCAATATATCCCTCTCCTCCTCTGTCTGGGCGTCGCCGGTAAATAAAAATGTATTGGAACCGTACTTCAGACGGATCACGATGGAGTTATTGTTAGGTTCTTCCGGATATAGCTGAATGGGCGCCAGCACCACAAACTGCGCATCGCCAAAATCATAGACCGTTCCGGCCAAAGGCTGTATGGATCGATAACCTCTGTAGCGAAGCGCTTCTTTTACATCCCGATACGCCGCTGTATCCCGCTCCAGATCCGGCATAAGCACCGTATCACATTCAAACTTAGTCAGCACTACATCCATTCCGCCGATATGGTCCGCGTCGGGATGAGAACCTATCACATAATCTAATCTGCTGATCCCCTGTTTTTGCAGATAATATTGAATATAAGTACCTTTATCATCCGGCCCGCAATCATACAGCATGGCATGTCCATCCAGCGTGATCAGCGCGCAGCTTCCCTGCCCGACATCCAAAAAGTCCACTGTCAGCTCCCCGCTTACACCCCGCAGGGGCATGGGATCTGTCCCTCCGGCAAGGAATGTTTTCAGGGCAAAGAGAAGCGCTAATATCAGCAGACTTTTTGATAATATATATTTCTTTTTTCTTCTGTATTTCTTCAAATAACTCCTTTTATAACTCAACCGTTATTCTTACCTTCCAGGACAATCGGTCTTGCTCACCTTACTTACAATAGAGTAACCTCCATTCGTCCTCACTTTTTTGTATCGGTCAAATTTATTAAAATACTTGGTACCTCTCAGAAAGTAGTCGTAACTGGAAACGCCTGCACTGTATGTAACCATATCCGCGTCCGCAAAGTAGTAAGTTCCATTGACGCGCACCACGTTCCAGAAATGATGCCCACCGCCGCCGCTGGGCAGGGTATTTTCCATGATATCTGCTTCAATACCGGCATGATTGCAGAGTATGCTGTACACCAGAGCCATGATCAGACAGTCTCCGCCCCTGTACAGCATGCCGGATTTTGCCCAGTTATATCTTATCGGTTTCAGGCTGCTATTATTAAAGTAATTATCATAGGTTTTTACTGACGCCTTGTTCTGTGAAATCAGCGCATCCGTCTGCTGTTTGTAACCGGCGATCGCTGCCTTGGCAGCCTTTCCGGTAATTTTCATGTAAGTCTTGCCCGATGTCAGCGGCGATGGATTTTTGTGAGTCATATTATTTCCCACCCACTGGTACAATGCCCTGGCCCGGGCAGTCTCTGTCATATTGTCCGAAAGGACTTCCCGGCAGATCGTCTCCGCCATGTAATCAACCGTCTCATTCCCGGTCAATATAACATTCCAGCTCCAGTTTTTTGTGCTTGTATCGTCTGTCTGAGTGCTGTCTGTCTCATCCGGCTGCTTTTCATTTACCTTGATCTTTATCGTTTTGCTGATCGTCTCGGTCTTTTTGCCAACAGTATATTGGATATAAGCCGTAACCTTATATGTCCCTGCCGGAACATAATCGGAAAGCGGCAGCCCGGCCGGGTTATTGTAAGAGGGTTTCCCTCCCCAGTAGGTTGTATAGTTTACATTTTTCTTTTTCTGAAGTTCCCGCTCGTAAACCACCTTCCCCTTGCTGTTTTTTATCTTATAACCAGCCTGAACTTCCACTCCGGAGCGAACTGCAAGTTTGATCACCAACTGATTATTATCTCCGGGAATAAACCCTGCGCTGCCGGAATTTGTTGACAACGCTGTGATCTTTGGCATCGACGGGCGCACCAGCTTCAATACCGCCGACTGCTTACTGCCATCCTGCTTTTTCAGGGTAAATCTAAGGGTATTCATATCTGAGAGCGCAACCGTCTTTTTATAGCTGACGCTTATGAAGGTATTCTTGTACAAACTGCTCTTGCTCTTTACGCGGATGCTGACAGTCTTCGCGCCTGCATACACGGAAAGCGTCCGCATACTTGCCTTTGGCGCCGCATACACTGTTCCTCCATCCTCCGTGTACAGGTACACGGGAACCGTTTGGGAGGTAAACCCATCATTCACCACAATGGAAAACAGTTTTTTTGCTGTGGCTGCCTCCGACCTCCCCGCAGGAATCAGACAACAGATCTGCAGCAACAGGATAATAAGAAATAATTTGCCTGTTTTCTTCAAAACACATCCTCCTCGTCTATTGTATAAAAGTAATTTTTTCAAGGACGAGTATATTTTACAATATATTTAAAAATATTACAATAGTTTTACAAAAAGTATTTTTATCCTCTATGCACTCAGCTCTCCCCTCAGGTCCATTTCCATTTCCTCCTTAATCTGCTCCTTTTCCAGGCAGCGGCTGAACAGATAATATAATTTGGCTACCGCAGCCTCCGTGGTCATATCTTTTCCGTTCACCGCTCCGATATCCTGCAGAGCTTTACTGGTAGCATAGGCCCCAAGGCTGACCGTTCCCTGAAGGCATTGGGAGCACACTGTCAAAATGGTGCCGCTCTCATATGCCTTTTTTATGATGGGCAGCAGTGAGTCATTGCAGCTGGGAATATTTCCGGCGCCGAATGTTTCCAGCACGATTCCTTTGAGCTTTTCTGTCATAATTGATTCGAACAGTTCAAACTGAATGCCCGGGAATACCTTCAGCACCCCGATGGGAATTTCCTGGAATTCCTGCAAATGAAACGCCCTTTTACTGGCTGGCCTCAATACTGCCTCATTGTACCGGATCTTGATGCCAGCCTCCGCCAGCAGCGCCGCGTTTGGTGATTCAAACGCGCCAAACTGATCCGAAGACCTTTTGGTAGTGCGATTCCCCCTCATCAGTTTTCCGTCAAAATATAAACATACCTCATGAACTTTATCGGAAGCTGCGATTACCAGTGAATTTACAATATTTTCCCTTCCGTCGCTCCGAAGTTCACACAAAGGGATCTGGGATCCGGTAAATATCACCGGTTTCCCCAGATTCTCCAGCATGAAGGACAATGCCGACGCGGAGTATGCCATGGTATCCGTTCCGTGAAGGATCACAAACCCGTCATAATCATTATACCGCTCCGCAATGGCCTGTCCCATCTTGTTCCATTCTTTTACGGTTATATCAGAGGAATCCAGCAGAGGGGAAAATTCCACAAGCTCCCACTGGGGCATTTCGGAATTATCCAAGTCCCAGAGCTGGCCCAGCATGTTCCGAAACCCCTCGGAATTCGGAACATACCCCTTCTCGCTCCGAATCATACCAATGGTTCCTCCGGTATAGAGAATACAAATTTTTTTCATCACGGATCCGCCTCCACTACTTTCTATACGCCAAAAGATCCTGCGCAACGCAGGATCTTTCCTTGATAATATCAATATAAAAAGCTGCTGACGGGAATCGGACCCGTGACCTCCACATTACCAATGTGACGCTCTACCGACTGAGCCACAGCAGCCTGAGCGGTTTTATCCGCTACGAATAATGATAATATCACAGATGTAGTTATTTGTCAATGACTTTCTGAAATAATTATCCTGTAGACATTACTGCATTTTCTGCCGCACGATCTCATAAGCCAGCACCCCCGCTGCCACAGAGGCATTCAGGGAATCGATGTTACCGTTCATTGGGATCGAGGCTACAAAGTCGCACTTCTCTTTTACCAGGCGGCTGACACCGTTTCCCTCATTGCCCACCACCAGACCGATGGGACCTTTCAGATCCAGATTGTACATCAGCTCGCCGTCCATATCGGCACAGACAAACCACAGCCCTTCCTTTTTCAGTTCCTCTATGGTATTGCCCAGATTACTCACCTTTGCCACCGGCGTATAATTCAGCGCTCCGGCGGAAGTCCTGGCCACCACCGCGGTCAGACCCACTGCCCGGCGCTTCGGTATGATCACACCGTGGGCACCGGCCAGGTTGGCGGTACGGATGATAGCTCCAAGATTATGGGGATCTTCAATATTATCCAGCAGGATAATAAAGGGAGGTTCTCCCTTTTCCCTGGCCGCATTCAGGATATCTTCCACCTGGGCATACTCGTAAGCCGCCGCCTGGGCGATCACTCCCTGATGCTTTCCGGTCTCAGACATCTGATCCAGCCGTTCCTTCTTTACTTTATTTATTATGATGTCGTGTTTTTTCGCTTCCCGCAGAATGGAAAGGACCGGACCATCCTGCAGACCTTCCTGAACGTACAGCTTGTCTATGGTCTTGCCGGAGCGAAACGCTTCCATTACTGCATTTCTTCCCTCGATCGTCAATTCCTCATAACGCATGCCCGCTCTCCTCCAATCCCAGTTTTACCAGATCGATCATTCGCTGATGATCACCATTCAGGTATAAATAACCTATCAGAGCCTCGAAACCTGTGGCCTCCAGATACTCTCTGCGGGTAGCGTTTTTCGCTGTATTGTAAGGTTTGGCGTTGTGTCCCCGGCGATAAACGCCCTGTTCTTCCTCCGTCAGATGCGGCTGCAAAGCCGTGATCATCTCGGCCTGTGTGCCTGCCTTCACCAGACTGCTGGCGCGCAGGTGCAGTTTTCCCGTCTGACAGTTGGCCCGCTTGACCAGCACGCTGCGGATTATCAGATCATACACTGCGTCCCCGATATAGGCCAGGGTTAACGGAGAGTACTGATCCCAGGCCCGCCTCTGCAAACCAAACCGCTCCGCAAGGTATTCTTCCATCATGCCTTCTTCCATTTTACTCCTTCGCGGGTATCCAAAAGTACGATACCCATATCCAGAAGCTGGCCCCGGATCGCATCAGCCCTGGCAAAATCTTTCGCTTTTCTGGCTGCCTGACGTTCCTCGATCAGTTTCTCGATATCGGCCTCCAGAATCTCTTCCTTCTTCTCCAGGATCAGTCCCAGCACATCACCAAGTTCAAGAATTTCGTCCTTTACCGCCTGGATAAATGCCCTGGAGTTCTGGGCGGTGACATTGGAATTGGCATATTTTACCAGCTCGAAGATCACAGAGATGGCATCCGCCGTGTTCAGGTCATCATCCATCGCTTCGTCAAACCGCTCTACAAATGCCTTCACCTCTGAAAGCGCAGCCGCCTCCTGTTTGGTCAATTCCGCGACTGCAGCATTCTCCTGCAGATAATTCAGATTGTCCACTGCGTTTACGATACGATCCAGCCCGTTTTTGGAGGCTTCCATCAGCTCCGCACTGAAATTCAACGGGCTTCTGTAGTGGGCGCTCAGCATAAAGAAACGCAGCACCTGCAGGTCATATCTGTCTTTGATTTCGCGAACTGTGAAAAAGTTGCCAAGGGACTTGGACATCTTCTTGTTATCAATATTTAAAAACCCGTTGTGCAGCCAGTATCTGGCAAAAATCTTACCGTTGCAGCACTCACTCTGAGCAATTTCATTCTCATGGTGCGGGAAGATCAGATCCTCGCCGCCGGCATGAATGTCGATCTCTTCTCCCAGATACTTTTTCGCCATCACGGAGCATTCTATATGCCATCCGGGACGTCCCTGGCTCCAGGGAGACTCCCAGTAGGGTTCTCCTTCTTTTTTTGGTTTCCACAGCACAAAATCCAATGGATCTTCTTTCTGGTCTTCTCCGGTCACCAGAAGAGAGCGGTTGCCGGAACGCAGATCGTCCAGATTTTTGTGGGACAGTTTTCCGTACTCCGCAAACTTTCTGGTGCGGAAGTAGACAGTTCCCTCCACCTCGTAGGCGTAGCCTTTCTCCATCAGGATAGAGATCATCTCGATCATCCCGTCGATCTCCTGAGTGGCCTGCGGATGAGTAGTAGCAGGTTTCACATTCATATCTGCCATATCCTGTTTGCACTCTTTGATATAACGTTCAGAGATTTCCTGAGCATTGACGCTCTCCTCCAGAGCCTTTTTGATGATCTTGTCATCCACATCCGTAAAATTGGAAACATAATTTACCTCATATCCCCGATGTTCCATATACCGCCTGGCCGTGTCAAACACGATCATAGGTCTCGCATTTCCGATATGAATAAAGTTGTATACCGTGGGTCCGCAGACGTACATGGAAACCTTCCCCGGCACTAACGGCACAAATTCTTCTTTTCTCTTCGTCAGGGTATTGTAAAACTTCATCTTTCTTCACCTTTCCTGAATTTAAATCTGCATTTTCTAAGGAAACGATGATTTGACCAGCGTTTCCCTAACTTATTTTATAATCCTCTGGATTTTAGTCTATGCAATCCTAAACGATTTGTCAACGGTTACATCCGCTGCACCCGGCGCATCCCGGGCCGCTTACCATCACATCATTCGCCACAAGATCCATCAAAGGGAGCAGCAGACAAATGGCCTGAGCTGAGATACCCTCTCCGCTTCCGGTAAAGCCAAGTCCCTCCTCGGTGGTCGCCTTGATGCTGACCTGTCCCATCTCAATTCCCAAAGCCGCCGCCACATTTTCCCGCATCTGCGGTATATGCGGCATCATCTTAGGCCGCTGCGCGATGATCACAGCGTCTATATTTTCAATGACATAATTGTTCTCCTCCAGCAGTTTCCCCACATGCTCCAGCAGAGCGATGCTGGAAATTCCCTCATACTGCGGATCCGTATCCGGAAAATGCTGTCCGATATCTCCCAGAGCGGCCGCTCCCAGCAGGGCGTCCATGATCGCATGGACTACCACGTCCGCGTCCGAGTGGCCAAGAAGTCCTTTCTCATAAGGGATCTTAACGCCTCCCATGATCAGCTCCCGACCTTCAGCTAATTTATGCACATCATAACCCAATCCAACCCGCATATCATGCTCCTTTCCGACTGGCTGTATCCCTATTTCTGTCTAAATTCCCATATCAGCGTTTCAACACCACTCATGACATTTACAGTAATCATATCATTATCCCGCCGGTTCGGCAAGAAATTCCGTAGATGTTATTTACTATTTTCTCCAAATTGGGTATACTCAAAACATAGACTTGTCATGAGGTGATCCGTTTGAAAAATACGATTTGGAAAAGATACCTGTTTTTTTTAGCTGCTCTTCTGGGCATTCTTCTGGTGGGATGCTTTGTGGTCCTATTGGTATTTCGCCCGTCCTCCATTATGAATGTCTTTCATGGACTGGCCAGCATCCTTATGCCCTTTATCTACGGTCTGGTCATCGCGTATGTGCTTCGCCCGGCCTGCGAATTTTTTGAAAACGGCTTCGCGGCATTGAATAAACGAATCGCAAAAAAAGCGCACCCAGGACTGAACCGGATGTGCGCTATTCTGGTGACGTTTGTAATCGCCATACTGATCATTATCTTCCTTTTCGGCCTGATCATCCCCCAGCTGATCACCAGCATTTCCAGTATTGTATCGCAGCTGCCCGATATCATTGACCGCTTTCAGGCCTGGATCGGCACCTGGGAGCGGGGAGAGATGAGCCGGGAGGTCATCAGTTATGTTGACCAGATCATCACCACCCTGAGTGATCGGCTTCAGAATTATCTGTCCAACAATGTGCTGACCAATATGCAGGATATTATCTCAAATATCACCTCCAGCTTTCTTAGCCTGATGAGTTTTCTGAAAAATTTTGGTCTTGGCTGCATCGTTTCCATCTACCTGCTGGGCAGCCGGGAAAAGTTCCTGGCCCAGGGAAAACTTTTGCTCTACAGCATCTTCCCGGAAAAGTGGAACCGGCGAATCCTAAATGAACTTCACCTGGCTGACCGGATGTTTATTGGATTCATCACCGGAAAGCTGTTGGACTCCGCCATCATGGGAGGAATCTGTTTCGTTTTCTGCTGGGCTGCGGGGATGCCTTATACCGTCTTAGTCAGTGTCATCGTAGGCGTCACCAACATGATCCCGTTCTTCGGACCATACCTGGGAGCCATTCCCTCCGCCATTTTGATCCTGACGGAAAGTCCCTACAAATGTGTGATTTTTCTAGTATTTATCATTATCCTTCAGCAGATTGACGGAAATATCATCGGGCCGCACATTCTGGGAGACAAACTTGGCTTGTCCGGCTTCTGGGTACTGTTCGCCATCCTGTTCTTCGGCTCCCTCTGGGGTCTGGTGGGCATCCTGATCGGCGTTCCTCTGTTTGCTGTGATCTATGACCTTGTCCAGAAGCTGATCGCCCTCTGTCTGCAAAAACGCAGGCAGACTAAACTGTTGGAGGATTACCGGGAACAGTTTTCGTCAAAGTAAGTACAGATAGTCAGTGCCTCTCATCATTCTCGTACTTCTCGCAGAAGCGCGCAGAGAATGAGGGGGGCTCATTTCCTGCATAGAGATGAGAAATATCCCCGATCTTGGATGCCCGGAAACTCACGATACCTTTTTCCCTCTCCTCCGTGTAAACCTCTGTTACGGAGGTAGGCGCCATGGCCGTGCTGTGCCAGATTGTAAAAGGTGAAACTCCCCACAAATGAGACAGCAGGACGCAGGTCACCCCAAAATGACAAAAAAAGCAAATGGTATCGTTATTTCCCATCTCTGTGTGATACAGATATCCCTCACGGATATAGCCGTACTGTGCTAAAAGTTCATCTAACCCCTTGCAGGTTCTGTCATACACTTCATTGATATTACTGTACAGTGTCATCTCGGAATGGTGCCACCCCTCACGATCATAATACTCCGGTTTATTTTTCCAATAGGACGGCACCATATCCCAGGCAATCCGGTTTTTGAACCCAGTTTCATTTCTTCTCGTGTTGGGGTAGGCCTTCTGCATATTTTCAGATAAATTAACATCTACTTTTGCGGGAAACTCCTGCAGCCAGTCCTTCACCCGGGCATTTCTGCCCAGACGCTCCAGCGTATAAGCAGCGGTGTCCCTGGCACGTCCCAGGGGAGAGACATAAAAATCACGAACGGTCTCTTTCACCATACGGTCAGACAGAAGCTGCGCTTCTCTCCGTCCTTTCTCTGTCAAAGTGTCATGCTCATAATCCGGATCTCCATGTCGGATAAATAATAGTCTCATGCGGCTTTCCTCCATTTTTTCTCTATTTTCTTTTCATTCAGATACATCTGTGATACTCTGACGGCACGACGCCATACCGCTGGCGAAAACTTCTGGCAAAATAACTCATCTCCCGAAAACCGCAGCGGTCTCCGATTTCCGACACCTTCATTTTTGAAGTTCTCAGCAATTCTTCTGCTTTTTCCAGCCGGTATTCTTTTAAATACTGAATGGGCGTTGTCCCCAGCATGCTGCGGAAACAGCGAAGGCATTCACTTTCACTCACCATGGCGCTCTCCGCGATTTTTCCAGTATTAATATCCTCGGCATAATGTTCCCGAATAAAAGTCAGCATTTGCTTGATACGCTCTTCCCTGCGCTGCTCCGCCATGGGATAACTCTCCTTCACCGGGTTCCTATGCGCGAAAAGCAGAGCGGCAAAGTGGGAAAGCTCCCCCCGTATGCGAAACTCATATTCCTCCGGTTCTCTATTGCATATCTGCCAGGCATTTTCCAATGCTTCCAACGCTTCTCTTTCCCAGGATACCTCCTGATGCAAAAGTACCAGTTTCATGCCATAATTTTTCTGGATCGGCATCAGATACTTTTCCCAGAAAATACTGTCCGCGGTTCCTCCGATAAGGGAAGGGGAAAAAACGATGGAGTGAAATAAACACGATTCCTCCGGTCTGTCATTCCAGCACCCATGCAGAATCCCTGAATTGATAAAGAAGCCATCGCCGGCCTTTACGGTATGTTCCTCCTGTCCAATAGATACCTTTGTTTCTCCACACTCCACCACCACCGCCTCCCACTCATCATGCCAATGCCACGGAACCGACTCTATTTGCAGGTCATCATGATAACAGGCAACCGGAAATGCTTCCGTTCCATGGCTGTTGATCTCGCGGCTGTTTTCATCCGTCACGGTGGCACATTCCGATAATGCCATTTATATTCCCCCATTCTGACGGTTTTATACTACCATCTTGTTTGAATAATTCTAACGTTTTTTCTTTTATGACGATATAATTGTATCATGAGAATAAAACTACGTCTACAGAAAGGATAACGTTATGTTTCAATTATTGCTTGCCATCATCTATCTTGCTTTTATCAGCCTTGGCCTTCCGGATTCCCTCCTGGGCTCCGCATGGCCTACCATCTATCAGGAACTAAATGTGCCCGTGTCCTGGTCCGGCATTGTATTTATGATCATCGCCATTGGAACAGTCATTTCCAGTCTTCAAAGCGACCGGCTTACCAGAAAACTTGGCCCCGGAAAAGTAACACTTATCAGCGTAGCTATGACTGCCGCTGCGCTTTTTGGTTTTTCTACATGCCATTCCTTTATTATGCTCTGTTTGTGGGCTATTCCTTACGGACTAGGTGCCGGAAGTGTGGATGCCGCACTAAACAACTATGTTGCATTACATTTTGCCAGCCGTCACATGAGCTGGCTTCACTGCATGTGGGGCATCGGCGCTTCGGTGGGGCCCTATATTATGGGGGCTGCGCTGATGGGAGGAAAAACATGGAATCAGGGATACCGCGTTATCGGTATTATGCAGACTGTCCTTGTTCTGATTCTTTTTATCAGCCTCCCGCTTTGGAAAAAAGTCGCCTCCAACTCCGAAGGCAATGAAGCTCCTGAAAGGAAAACGCCGCTTTCCCTGAAAGAGATCTTTTCTCTCCCCGGCGCCAAATACGCTATGCTCTGCTTTTTTGCCTACTGCGCCCTGGAGCAGACTACCGGTCTGTGGACCAGCAGCTATCTTGTTCTGTCAAAAGGAATCGATGCCGGTACTGCGGCGCGCTTTGCCTCCCTGTTCTTTATCGGGATCACCGTCGGCCGTGCCATCAATGGTTTTCTCTCTATTCGGCTTTCTGACGAACAAATGGTGCGTCTTGGGCAAATCTTAACGCTTCTGGGGATCCTGTGTATTCTTCTTCCGCTGGGAACCAGGATCGCTCTGGCAGGCTTTGTTATCATCGGTCTTGGCTGTGCTCCTGTTTTCCCAAGCCTGCTGCACGCCACACCGGATCATTTTGGCGCGGCGAACTCCCAGGCGATCATGGGAGTGCAGATGGCCTGCGCATACATCGGGACTTCCATCATGCCTCCCATCTTCGGATGGATCGCCGGACACATTTCCATTCGGCTGCTGCCGCTTTACCTGATGCTTCTCCTGGTATTAATGTTCCTGATGCATGAGATGCTGGTAAAAGCTACTAATAAGAATGTTAATAAGAATAAGTGAGGCTCTGTCAATGAAATACGATTACCATGTACACACCCATCTCAGTGATGATGCGCAAACGCCCATGGAAACGATGGTCCAAAAAGCTCTCGCGCTCGGTTTAAATGAACTCTGTTTTACGGACCACATTGACTACGGGGTAAAAACGGATGACGGTCCCCCGGAGCGCAGGAACTGTGATTGCAGGCTGTACTTTCAGGAGCTGGCGGATATCCGGCGCAGGTTCGGAGATAAAATTACGGTAAAAGCGGGGATGGAATTCGGCATACAGCCCCATACGATACCTCAGTTTCAAAAAATATTTGATATGTATGAGTTTGATTTTATCATTCTCAGCAATCATCAGGTAGATGATCTGGAGTTCTGGTCACAGGATTTCCAAAAAGGAAAAACTCAGGAAGAATTCCAGCGCAGATATTATGAACAGATTTATGAAGTCATGAATCTGTATCATGACTATTCCATCCTGGGTCATCTGGATATGATCAAACGATACGATCTGGTAGGACCATATCCCGATGAAAAAATTTTGGATATCATAGAACGGATACTCCGGCTGGCAATCAAAGAAGGCAAAGGAATTGAGGTAAATACCTCCTGTAGAAAACGCAAAGCCGATTCTTCGGCAGATCGGTTTTCGCTCTATTTGTACTTTCACGAAAATGACGCCGGAATTCCACGCTCTGTAACCGCGCAAATTACGAAAAAAATCATGAATATAAATTCTTCCATATACAAATACTACATTATACATTAATGATGGAGGAATTGTTATATGAAAGCTACAGGCATTGTGAGAAGAATAGATGATCTGGGACGCGTAGTTATCCCGAAAGAAATCCGCCGCACTTTGAGGATCCGGGAAGCCGACCCTCTTGAAATTTTTACAGACCGGGAGGGTGAAATCATCCTGAAAAAATACTCTCCCATCGGAGAACTTGGGAGTTTTGCCAAAGAATATGCCGAGGCGCTGGCTTCCGCATCCGGTCACAGCGTGTGCATCACAGACCGGGATCAGGTAATTGCTGCCGCCGGGGGGATTAAGAAAGATACCATTGGCCACCCGGTGACCGGGCAATTGGAAGAAGTCATGAATGAACGGGAAAATGTTTCCACGGGAAACAAAAAGGAGCATGTGAAGATCACCAACGAGGATGCGGATAACGACCACTCTCAGGTCATCAGCCCCATTCTCTGCGAGGGCGATGTGATCGGCTCCGTGATCTTAAGAAGCCGCGACACCAAGGGCCACCTGGGCGAGACAGAACAGATGCTGGCAAAATGCGCCGCAGGATTTATGGGAAAACAGATGGAACAATAATATAGAGGCTGCCGCACTCAATGCATACTTTGCATAATTAGCGCGACGGCCTCTTATCTTTTGTTCAGGTGTTGTAATCGTCCGGCAAAGATGATATGATTGTTACCATTCGAAAAAAAGGAAGGCGTGGTATGTATTATGAATAAGAAAGAAATCGCTGAGATTAAGAAACAGTTTACTCCTGCCAATTGTGCTATTTCGCGCATCTGCGGCTGCTATGTGGACGGTGAAAAAAATAAACTGACGGAATTCAAGGAAGCATTCCTCTCTCTCCAGGAGGAGGAAATCTTTAAATATTTTGAAATTTTCCGCAAGGCGCTCTCCGGTACGCTGGGAAAAAATTTGCTGAATATGGAGTTTCCGCTGGATACGGAACGCGAGGGCGGCACCCAGAAATTTCTGCAGCAGCTTCGCGACAGCAATTTAAAAGACGACGAACTGTTGAGTAAATATTACGATAAGGTTATCGAATCCTATACATATGGCGAAAATTATTTGATCCTTCTGATTGACGCGGCCTATGATGTGCCGGGAAAATCCTCGGACAATCTGGAAATGTTTGACGCATCCGAAGAAGTTTACCACTATATCCTCTCCTGCATCTGTCCTGTGAAATTGGCGAAACCTGCTCTATCCTACAATCCGCAGGATAAGTGTTTCCAGAACCGCATCCGGGACTGGATCGTGGACATGCCCCAGCTTGGTTTTCTCTTCCCTGCTTTTAATGACCGCGGTACGGATCTGCACAGTCTGCTTTATTACTCGAAGGACGCGGAAGAGCTGCACTTTGATTTCACGGACAGTCTATTGGGCTGTGTGCTCCCGCTGTCCGCTGGGGGACAAAAAGAAGCATTCCAGACATTGATCGAAGAAACTCTGGGCGATTCCTGTGATTATGAGGTGGTTAAAAGCATCCACGAAAACCTGCACGAGCTGGCGGAAGAAAAGAAGGACAGTCCCGATCCTGTCATTTTAAACCAGGAGGAGGTAAAAAACCTGCTGTCCATCAGCGGCGTAAAAAATGAAAAACTGGAACATTTTGACCAGCACTTTGAAGAGACTGCCGGAGCTAACGCTACCTTTTTGGCTTCTAACGTCATGAATGCCCGGAAGTTTGAGGTAAAGACCCCGGACGTCACTATACAGGTAAGTCCTGACCGGTCTGATCTGGTGGAGACCCGCATCATTGACGGGCGCCCCTGCCTGGTAATCCCCATTACCGATCAGGTGCAGGTAAACGGCATCACTGTGCGCAAAGGTTAAGTATGACGATCGAAAGAAATACTTGCTTTTTCCTATACTATCCTGTATACTTTAATGCATAAACGCGTTGGCGCGTCGAAGTGTTGCAGAGTTTCGATGCAGGACGCGAACACGGGATTGTGAAAGGAGAAAAATAATGTTAATTAAAATTCTACTGTTACTTATCTTCTTTGCGGTTATGATCAGCGTTGGTCTGTATTGCCGCAGAAATTCTACCGATGTGAACGGTTTCGTTCTGGGCGGCCGCTCTGTGGGTCCCTGGCTCACCGCTTTTGCTTATGGGACTTCCTATTTTTCCGCAGTTGTGTTCGTAGGATACGCCGGACAGTTTGGTTGGAAATACGGCATAGCAGCCACCTGGGCCGGTATCGGAAACGCGCTTCTCGGTTCTCTGCTTGCGTGGGTGGTATTGGGACGCCGTACCAGGATTATGACGCAGCATTTGAATTCCGCAACCATGCCTCAATTTTTTGAAGCAAGATATGGAAGCAAGTCGCTGAAGATTGCAGCGTCTGTCATTACCTTTATCTTCCTGATTCCTTACACTGCCTCTCTGTACAATGGACTTTCCCGTCTGTTTGGAATGGCCTTTGACATCGACTATACGGTATGTGTTATCGTTATGGCAGTACTCACCGGTGTCTATGTGATCGCCGGGGGTTATATGGCTACCGCCATCAATGATTTTATTCAGGGCATCATCATGATCTTCGGTATCTGCGCCGTTGTGGTGGCGGTGCTGAAGAGCCAGGGCGGTTTCCTGGCTGCGCTGGACGGCATGGGCCATGTGGTGGACACTTCCGTGTCCGAAACCCCGGGGGTGTTTGCATCTTTCTTCGGCCCCGATCCTGTCAACCTTCTGGGCGTCGTGATCCTTACATCTCTCGGTACCTGGGGACTTCCGCAGATGGTGCAGAAATTTTACGCTATCAAGAGTGAAAAGTCTATCTCCACCGGAACGGTGGTATCTACGGCCTTTGCGTTTATTGTTGCCGGCGGATGCTATTTTCTGGGAGGTTTCGGCCGTCTGTTTTCTGATAAAATTGATATCGCCGCCAATGGATACGACTCCGTGGTGCCCACCATGCTGGCAGGACTCCCGGATATGCTGATCGCCATTGTTGTGATTTTGGTACTCTCCGCTTCCATGTCCACACTGTCTTCCCTGGTACTGACCTCCAGTTCGACGCTGACGCTGGATCTGTTGAAGGACAATGTAATCAAAGATATGGATGAAAAACGCCAGGTATTCATTATGCGGGTTCTGATCGTAGTCTTTGTGGCTATCTCTGTAGTGATTGCCATAGTACAGTATCGTTCCAATGTAACCTTTATTGCGCAGTTGATGGGCGTTTCCTGGGGTGCGCTGGCCGGCGCGTTTCTGGCGCCGTTCCTCTACGGACTCTACTGGAAGGGCGCTTCCCGCATTGGCGTATGGTGCAGCTTTATCTTCTCCACCGTTGTTATGCTGGCTAATATGTTTGTCCGCTCCAGCTTCCCCACCCTGCTGCAGTCCCCCATCAATGCAGGCGCATTCTGCATGATCGCAGGTCTGATCATTGTTCCGGTAGTATCACTGTTTACACCCAAGCCAGACCGCAAGGTGGTAGACGACGCTTTCTCCTGCTATGATGAAAAGGTTCTGGTTCCCCAGAGTGCTGCTTTAGGAGAATCAAGCAAGAAATGATTATAGATATCCATACCCACACCTTTCCGGCAAAAATTGCGGCCTTGGCTGTCGAAAAGCTGAGCCGCACATCCCATACTCTTCCTTTTTCAGACGGAACCCCGGAAGGATTGCTGAGTAATATGCAGCGGGCAGGAATTGACCGATCGGTCATCCTGCCCGTTGCTACCGCTGCCCGGCAGGTGGAACATATTAACGTTTCCTCTGCAAGGCTGAACGAAGAGTATGAAAATAAAGGATTGTTCTCTTTCGGATGTGTCCACCCGGATCATGAATGTTATCGGGAAGAACTGGCCCGTGTCAAAACGCTGGGATTGAAGGGGATAAAAATCCACCCTGTCTACCAGGGAGTGAACCTGGACGATATTCGTTTCCTGAGAATTCTGGATCGGGCCGCTGAGCTGGATCTGGCAGTCATTGCCCATGCGGGATATGATATCGGATTTCCGGGGGTAGTCCGCTGCTCCCCCAGGATGGCAAGAAATGTCATTGACCAGATAGGTCAATTTCGTCTGATACTGGCTCATATGGGCGGCTGGAGGCAATGGGACGAGGTACCCCAGCTTCTGGCTGACACCGGTGTCTATATCGATACTGCATTTTCCACCGGCTCCTTTCATCCACTGGATGACGGGCACTGGAAAACAAAAGAAGAAACTGACATGATGGATACGGATCAGTTTATGACTCTTTATCATGCATTTGGACCGGAACGCATCTTCTTTGGCACAGACAGCCCCTGGAGCGATCCGCAGGAGAGCCTGGAGTTTATCCAAAACCTCCCCTTGCCGCAGGCAGACCGGGAGAAGATACTGGGCGACAATGCCCTGAAGCTGCTGAACCTCAAATAATAAAATGAGCTGTCGTACTAATGCACTTTATTGCCTAGGCGAGTACGATTAGAAAACACTTGATGTGTTTCCTAATCGTTCCCCTTGCTGCAAACCTATCTGCACGCCGCTCAAATGCGATAGAAGCATATGCATTTTCGCGGCGGCAAGGTTTTGGCAAGAGTTCACTCGCACGATCCTTAAATCTGCGCAATTTCTTCCTGGGTCAATGTCTTCAATCCTTTAGCTGCCAGCGCCGCTTCCGCCGCTCTGGTGTCCGCCACACGGAAGATCATGTAGGCCTTGGCTGTACCTGCCCCGAGGAATGCGTACATGTACTCTATGTTCACTTTGGCGTCTGTGAAGGTCTGCAGCAGCTTATTCAGTCCCCCTGTCTCATCCGGGATCTGATAAGCCAGAACCTGTGTCAGACTGGCTACAAAATCAGCTTCCTTCAGCACATTTGTTGCAGCATACACATCATCCACGATCATTCGCGCGATTCCAAAATCCTTGGTCTCTGCAATGGAAAGAGCGCGCATATCTATGCTGTGCTCCGCCAGAACTTCTGTCATCTTATTTAACATTCCCGGCTTATTCTCCAAAAATACAGAAATCTGTCTGATACTCATAATCGTACCTCCCAATTGATATTGCCCTTTTGCTGTTTTATGGGCTTGTCAGTGTCTAGTCCTGTTATTTGGCTAACGCTGCACTAGATTTTACGCTTGTCGATTACGCGGACTGCCTTACCTTCGCTGCGGGTAATGGACTTTGGAGCCACCAGGGAAACTTTTGCTTTCAGTCCCAGCATCGCCTTCAGTCCGTCCACCAGTTCTTTCTGGCGTGTTTCAATCTCACCGATATTATCTGTAAACATCTCCGGCGTCATCTCCACCTGCACATCCAGCGTATCCGTATTATTTACCCGATCTACAATAATCTGATAATTGGCCGCGTATCCATGATTCAGCAATACCGTTTCTATCTGACTGGGGAAGACATTGACACCGCGGATGATCAGCATATCATCCGTGCGTCCTTTCGGCTTCGTCATGCGCACATGAGTGCGTCCGCAGGAACACTTCTCTCTCGTCAGCGTACAAATATCTCTTGTGCGGTAACGGATCAGCGGAAACGCTTCCTTGTCAACGGAGGTAAATACCAGCTCACCCTGAGTTCCCTCCGGCAGCACTTCTCCGGTATCCGGATCAATGATCTCCGCGATAAAATGATCCTCGTTAATGTGCATACCTGCCTGAGCAGAACACTCGAAAGACACGCCCGGTCCGGACAGTTCCGTCAATCCATAGATGTCATACGCTTTGATACCGAGAGTGTTTTCAATATCGCAGCGCATCTCTTCGCTCCATGCTTCTGCACCGAAGATACCCGCCTTCAGCGGAATATCGTCCGGTCCGTAACCCAATTCCTTCATTCGCTCACCAATGTACGCCGCATAACTCGGAGTGCAGCACAGAATGGTAGCCTGCAGATCCATGATGAACATGATCTGGCGATCCGTATTCCCGGAACTTGTAGGAATAGTAAGACACCCTACCTTGTGGGAACCTCCGTTAAGACCCGGACCCCCGGTAAACAGTCCATAGCCGTAGGAAACCTGGCAGACATCCTCATTCGTTCCGCCTGCTGCCATGATTGCGCGGGCACAGCACTCCTCCCACAGGTCAATATCTTTCTGTGTATAGAAGGCCACTACCCTCTTTCCGGTAGTACCTGACGTAGACTGGATACGGACGCAGTCTTTCAGCGGCACACCCACCAGCCCGTAAGGATAAGCCTCCCTCAGATCGGCTTTGGATAAAAACGGGAGTTTGTACAAGTCATCACTGGATTTTATATCTTCCGGTGTAATTCCCTTCTCTTCCATCTTTTTCCGATAGTACGGTACATTCTCCCAAACATGACGAACCTGATTCACCAGACGTTCATCCTGAATGGCCTTGATTTTTTCGCGCGACGCGCACTCAATGTCTTCCTGAAAGTATCTTTCCATCTCTCTCTCCTATCTACACCGCGTTTTTCCCAAGTTCAAACGCTTTCTTATTCATCTCCAAAAATTTCGCAGGCACATTGGCTTCCAGTGAAGCCATCCACGCTTCCTGCGGCAGATCAAAATAATGCGACAGCCTGCCCAGCAGCACAATATTTACTGCTTTGGCGGAGCCTGCCTCCTTCGCCAGCTTCAGACAGTTCATGGCATCCACCTTTGCTCCCGCGCTTCTCAGCTTTTCCACCAGATCCTGGGGATATTCGACAGCCCCTGTGATCACCGGCATCGGATCGATCTGCTGGGTATTCGTCACGATCTGACCGTCCTTTTTCAGGAAAGGCAGCCATCTGGCCGCTTCCAGGAGTTCAAAAGACACAATGAAGTCCGCCTCTCCCCGGTCAATCACCGGAGAGTACACATGATCTCCGTAGCGCACGTAAGTCACCACGCTGCCGCCTCTCTGGGACATTCCATGCACCTCAGAAACCTTCACGTCATATCCCTGGGACAAAAGCAGATGCCCCAGCAATTTGCTGGCCAGCAGAGAACCCTGGCCTCCAACGCCCACGATCATAATATTCTTTGTTTCCATTACTTTTGTCCCTCCTTTGCTGTGGATTCAAATGCGTCCTTTTTACAGAGTTGGCTGCAGACCTCACATCCTACGCAAAGAGTATTGTCCACATGCGCCTTGCCATTTTTCATAGAAATAGCCGGGCATCCGATCCTCATACAGGACTTACAGCCAATGCATTTTTCCTCATTTACAGTCAGCGGAGCATTGTGTTTCACGTATTTCAGCAATGCGCAGGGACGTCTGGAAATGATCACCGACGGCTCCTTCGCTGATAGTTCCTCTTTTAGTACCCGGTCGCATTCTTCCAGATTGTAGGGGTCAACCACGCTCACACGTTCAAAGCCCATGGCGCGGCACAGTGCTTCCAGATCGATCTTACCCGCCGGATCCCCCTTAATATTGTAGCCAGTGGTGGGATTCTGCTGGTGCCCGGTCATACCGGTGATAGAGTTATCCAGAATGATCACTGTGGAATTTGACTGATTGTAGGCTACATTCGCAAGACCGGTCATGCCGGAATGCATAAACGTAGAATCACCGATGACGGCCACCGTCTTTCCTTCGCTTCCCCCCCCCAACATCTTATTGAAACCGTGGATCGCTCCGATAGATGCGCCCATGCACAGAGTCATCTCCATTGCCCCCAGAGGCTGTACGGCTCCCAGTGTGTAACACCCGATATCTCCCAGAACAGTACATTTATTTTTCTTTAATGTGTAAAATAATCCTCTGTGGGGACATCCCGCGCACATCACCGGCGGACGCATCGGGATAGCTTCCTCCAATGTCTGTCCGTCATGGACTTCTCCTCCCAGCGTTTTGGCGATCAGATTCTGGGAGAATTCATCCACCAGCGGCAGCAGATCTTTCCCGGAAACCGGAATGCCAAGCGCCCGGACATGATTTTCAATGATCGGATCCAGCTCTTCCACCACCACCAGACGATCCACCTTTGCGGCAAAATCCCGGATCAGTTTTTCCGGAAGGGGATTGGTCATGCCAAGCTTCAGGACGCTGACGCTGTCTCCAAAGACTTCCTTCACATACTGATAGGAAGTAGAGGCAGTGATGATGCCAAGCCCGGTTCCTCCCATTTCTACCCGGTTTACAGGAGCTGTCTCCGCGTATTCGATAAGATCCAGCGTGCGCTGTTCCACCACGGGATGACGCTTCTTCGCGTTGCCCGGCATCATAACGTATTTCCCAATATTCTTCTCATATTCTTTTACCGGAACGATGCGTTCTCCCGGCTCTACCACTGACTGGGAATGGGCTACGCGGGTACACATCTTGATCAGGACCGGCGTATCAAATTTTTCTGAAATCTCATAAGCCAGCTTCGTAAGCTCCAGCGCTTCCCCAGAGTCCGATGGTTCCAGCATCGGCACTTTTGAGGCAATGGCGTGATGACGGCTGTCCTGTTCGTTCTGGGAAGAATGCATGCCCGCATCATCCGCCACTCCAATAACCATTCCGGCATTCACACCGGTGTAAGACATAGTATAAAGCGGATCTGCCGCCACGTTCAGGCCAACATGCTTCATACCGCAGAATGATCTGCGGCCGGAAAGGCAGGCGCCGAAAGCCGCCTCCATGGCAACCTTTTCATTGGGCGCCCACTCGCAGTAGATTTCATCATACTTAGCTGCTTCCTCCGTAATCTCTGTACTGGGCGTTCCGGGATAACTGGAGATCATACAGACCCCGGCTTCGTACAGTCCTCGGGCAACCGCCTTGTTGCCCAGCATTAACTCTTTCATTTTCGTTCACTCCTCTTACTCATATTCAAAACAAACAAAATCCTTTCTGTTTATTTTAACAGGTCAACACGGCAAAGTAAACCAAAACTATTGACTTTTTGCCTAAAATCAGTTATGATTCTTTAGCAGTTTAAAGTAAAAAAACATACTGTGAAAAAGCATTAGTTTTAGAGGAGATTCTATCATGCCTATTACGGATCTATTAGAGAGAAACAACAAATTGTACGGTGACGAGGTTGCCCTGGTGGAGATCAATCCGGAAATCCGGGAAGAACAGCGTGTCACCTGGAAAGAATATGAGCTGATCCAGCCCACCTCTCCCTCCTTCTACCGCCGTCAGATCACCTGGGCGGTCTTTGACGAGAAGGCAAACCGCGTGGCTAATATGCTGCTGGAGCAGGGGATCAGCCGCGGACAGAAATGCGCGGTTCTGATGATGAACTGTCTGGAATGGCTGCCCATCTATTTCGGTATCTTAAAAGCGGGAGCTGTGGCTGTCCCGCTGAACTTCCGTTTCACTTCGGATGAGATTGATTACTGCCTGAAATTGGCAGACGTGGATGTTTTATTCTACGGTCCGGAGTTTATCGGGCGCATTGAAGATATCGCCGGACATCTGAAAAAGAATACCCTGCTCTATTTTGTCGGTGATTCCTGTCCGTCCTATGCACAGGACTATTACCGCCAGGTTTCCAACAGTTCGTCTTGCGCGCCGAGGATCCTGATCGAAGATACGGATGATGCGGCGATTTATTTTTCTTCGGGTACCACCGGCTTTCCAAAGGCCATTCTGTTAAAACACCTGGCGCTGAGCCAGTCTGCCCGGATGGAAGCAAAACATCATCAGACAACAAAACAGGATAATTTTCTCTGCATCCCGCCCCTGTACCACACGGGCGCGAAGATGCATTGGTTTGGTTCTCTTTACACAGGAAGCCGCGCTGTCATCCTGAAAGGAAACTCTCCGAAATCCATTCTTCAGTCCGTATCCAACGAGGGCTGCACCATTGTATGGCTCCTGGTGCCCTGGGCGCAGGATATTCTGGCCGCTCTGGATCGGGGAGAACTGAAAATAGAAGACTTCCACTTAAGCCAGTGGCGGTTGATGCATATCGGCGCTCAGCCGGTTCCGCCCAGCCTCATCAAACGCTGGCTGGAGTATTTCCCGAACCACAAATATGATACCAACTATGGACTTTCTGAATCCACCGGTCCCGGCTGTGTTCATCTGGGACTGGAGAATGTTCACAAGGTTGGCGCTATCGGTGTTCCGGGATTTGGCTGGAAAGCAAAGATCGTGGATGAAAAGGATCAGCCCGTTGTCCCGGGCGAAGTCGGGGAATTGTGTGTGAAAGGGCCGGGCGTCATGGTAGAATATTACAATGACCCTGCCGCCACGGCGGAAACCCTCAAAGAGGGCTGGTTACATACCGGAGATATGGCACGTCAGGATGAAGACGGATTTATCTTCCTGGTGGACCGCAAAAAGGACGTTATCATTTCCGGCGGTGAAAACCTCTACCCCGTTCAGATCGAGGCTTTCCTGGCCGCAAACAGTAAAATTCATGATGTGGCCGTCATTGGCCTGCCGGACAAACGTCTTGGGGAGATCCCTGCCGCCATCATTCAGGTGAAAGAAGGCTCCGACCTGACGGAAGAGGAAGTCAACCAGTTCTGTGTAGACCTTCCCCGCTACAAACGCCCGCGCAAGATTATTTTCGCCAACGTGATCCGCAACGCCACCGGCAAGATCGACAAGCCGAAGCTCCGGGAAATCTACTGCGGTGAACGTCTGGTAGAAAAACAGAATCAGTCCTGACGCAGATATGCATATAAAAATGAGAGGCTGCCGCACTAAATGCATACCTTGCATAAATATAGTTTTTTGAGAGCCTCATCATACGTTGGTACTTCCTGGCTGCAAGCTTATGCGCAGCAGGCAGGTTAGTACCCATTACGTATGATGGGCCTCAAAAAACTATAATTATGCAGTAAAATGCTTAGTGCGGCAGCCTCATTTTTTCTTATCTTTCAATGGTCAGATAGTTATGCAGCTGATCTGCCCGGGCCTGGGTCCAGGACACTGCTTCCACATCATCAAACAGAGTCGCGAACTGGTCAGATGCCATAACCACGTTCAGGATATTGATCACCGATTTCTGCAGGTCACCCAGAGAAATGTTGTTATCTTTGTAATATCCCTTGTAGATAATGGTGGTGCTATCGCCGTCCTCAGTGATTTCCACCGTATCGCCAAGCTGTGCCAGGAGATCTCTCACAGAGATTTCTGCCTCCTCGCCATCCGTGATCGTGGGACGAACGGCAGCATCCAGATCCGCCGTAGGTACGGTCTTCTCAATGGTGACATCGCCCTGTGCATCGTTGACGAACTCGCCCCATGCGGTACGAGCCTGCGGACCAAACCATCCCTGAGATACGGTCACTTCCGGATAAATATCATCTTCCGCAAAGGTCGGCTCCTCGTCCGTGAAAGCACGGATGGTAATATCCTGCACGGAACTGCCCGGCATGATCAGGTCATTGCCTGCATGCATAGAGATGGAAGGTGTGGACTGTCCGCCGCCCCAGTCAGTCATAACCAGACCGTCGAAGCCCCACTCACCACGGGTAACATTTGTTAACAAGTCATAGTCATCGGCATCCGGAACACCATTGTTTAAGTTGTAGGAAGACATGATCGCCATGGGTTTCGCGCCCTTTACAACCATCTCAAACTGTTTCAGATAGATTTCACGGCTTGCCCGTTCGCTGATGGTGTTGTTCACCGCATTACGGTTATCTTCCTGATCGTTGCCATAGAAATGCTTAATGGTAACGCCTACGCCCGGATGGCTCTGCACACCCTTGGTCTCGGAGAGACCCATCATACCTGCCAGATACGGATCCTCAGAGTAGTACTCGAAGTTACGTCCGCACAGCGGGTTTTTCTGAATGTTCATGCCCGGCGCCAGCCAAAGGGTAATACCGTACTCTTCCAGCTCTTCTCCAACAGCGTTGCCAAAGGCCTCCATGGCATCAATATCCCAGGTCTGGGTCATTACTGTCCCGGACGGGAATGCGGTACAATACTGATAATAGGTGTTTCCATCTTCTCTTTCTTCCTGCTGAGTAATACGCAGCCCTGCAGGTCCGTCAGCCAGAACAATGTTGGGAATAGCCTTGGACTCAATGTAAATGCCGGCGGTCTCACCAGCCGCACCGGATACCGCGTTGGCCTGTGCGCCGATCATGGTTCCGTCAGACGCATCTGCCGCGTTCTCAGAAGCAGCGCCTGCTGACTGTCCGTTGGCGGTAGGAAGTTTGTTTCCGCCGATCACGATGTCCGCCATCTGGCTCACCGTCAGCCCGGAAACGAACTCTTCCATCGTGATGGTACCGTCATAGACATCCTTCAGAGTATTTGCGCTAAAATCACCGGCCAGTTCCACCACGTTCTCCGTGTAATCCGGATGGTCATGGTATTTACCGGTCAGGACATACCCAAGATTCTCATTCAGATATTCCGTTTCTGTGGTATCCGAAACGTAAACATCTACGTTCTCATCATCGTACGGAGAGGCATTGTCCAAAGTAACAATATCTGCTGCCGCAAGCTCGATGACCGGAGCCGCTGCGATCTCATCCGCCTCACCGTCGTAGGAATATGGCTCTGCACCCTCATTGCTGAGTTCTTCTATCTCTTTGTCCGGGTGAAGCTGATTGCTGAGCTGCTCGGCAATAGCGGTCTCATCCAGCCTGATCACTGCCGCCGCCGTGGTATTTCTGGAACTGTTGCCTACGCGGATAATATAATCGCCGGCCTCCAGAATATAGGCTGCCTTCTCCTCACTGTAAGAAGACATCTCCGGAGTATTGAACGTGATCTTCAGTGTCTGGCTCTCGCCCGGAGCGATCTCATCCGTCTTGGCAAAGCCTGCCAGCTCCTGGTACGGCTTTTCCAGCTCGCCTGCCGGGGCAGAGAAATAAACCTGGACAACTTCCTTTCCAGAATAGTTTTCGCCGGTATTGGTCACGGTAGCGGTTACTGTGACATGCTCAGCGTCCGCTTCTACCGCGTCCACCATTGTCTCAAATGTGGTGTAAGAAAGTCCGTAACCAAACTCATACGCCGGAGTTACATTAAAGGTATCATAGTAGCGGTATCCAACATAAATACCCTCGGTGTAATCTTCCTGATCCACATTGCCGTCATTCATGCCCCAGGTCTCGGCATCCGGAAGATCCGAATAATTGACCGGCCAGGAAGCTGCCAGTTTTCCGGAAGGAGTTACCTCACCGTCCAGGATCTTCACCAGAGCATCGCCGCCCCGCTGTCCGGCCTGGCCCATCACAAGCACAGAATCGATTCCCTCGATCTCACCGATGAATTTTGTATCAATGGCGCCGCCAGCGTTGATGACCAGGATCACTTTGTCAAAAGCATCCGCTATCTTCTCCAGATTTGCGCGCTCGATATCGGTGAGTTCATAATCTCCCGGGGTATTGGTGCGGTCAGCGCCCTCACCGGCATTTCTGGCCAGAACGTAAATACAGGTATCCGTGTCCGCTGCCGCCTCTGCCATCATATCATCCGTGATCTCGATCTCTTCCGCCCTGGGGGTACTCCAGAAACTGTTCCCCGCAGACTCCTCCGCCAGCTTCTGTGCTTCCTCATATGCCAGGATGTACGATGTAGTCGTCACATTGTAGCCTGCGTTTGTGAAGCCCTCTGCCACAGATACGGTCTCTCTCTGATTCACATCACCGGATCCGGTACCGCCTTTCACCGTGCGCTGAGCGCCCGGGCCGAATATTGCGATGTTGCCCTCCGCTGCCAGCGGCAAAGCCGCATCTTTGTTTTGCAGCAAAACCATACCCTGAGTTGCCAATTCCATGGAAAGATCGGAATTTTTCTGCTCCCGCTCCGTTATTTCGTCGGAAGTCACAGCTCCGTTGGCCCCATAGGCGGTCATACAGCCGGACACCGCCAATGCGGCAGCCATTGCGCCGGCAAGGATTCTGGATTTATTCATAATACACACCCTCCTTCTTATATCATTAAACGAACCTTTTCGCTCCCGCCTTACCGATATCTTCCACAAATGAATCGCATGCGGGCAGCTGTTTTTAGATATTATTATCATATCACAAACCATTCTGCCCGCCCATTGAAATATTTTGACACCAATATGAAAGTTTTAAAACTGGAGAATGCCAAATTTTGCGTTTATGTCTAATTTTGCCCCTCCTGCGCCTTATCCGCCGTTTCCCACATCCGGCGAAGTTCACCCACATTCATTCCGGTATACTTTTTGAACGTTTTATAAAAATAAGTTACATTGGGATATCCGGTCATCCTGGCAATATCCTTCACCTGATATTTTTTCTCCTGAAGAAGAACAATGGCCCGGCTCATCCGCAGATCGGTCAGGATTTCCACAAAAGTCTTCCCCACTTCCTGCTTTAACAGGCGGCTCAGATAAAAAGAACTGATTCCGGCACTGCCCGCTGTCTGATCCAGGGATATATCCTTTTCGTAGTTTTCTTCCATAAAGAGGAGCGCTCTCATAACATGTTCCTCTAACCGGATGGCATCCTGTTTGATTTCCACCGATCTTCTGACCTGCTCCAACAGCCATGTCCGGATCTGTTCCGTTTCCCGGCAGGCCGTAAGCCCTGTCCAGTCAACACCGTTCTCTTTCTGATATCTGGTGGAAAACGGTCTCTCCTGCCCCTCCATCAGGAAGATGACTCCTCTCATAACATATGCCTTCAGCCTGTCCGGACCGCAAGCTGCCGTTTCCGGCTGATCGAATGCTCCTTCTAATATGGAAATACACCTTTTCCAGTCACCGTCATTCAAAAATCCTCTGCACTCCAAAAACGCATTTGCCAGAGGATCCTCTTCCCCTTCGCTTTCCATTCTGGTATAAAAATGGACACCGATGCCTTCCCCCGTACGAGCTGCTATTTTGCACTCATCCAGCATCAGCGTCATATCCTCCACCCGCAGTTTCCAGCTGCTGACCCCCACATCCAACAAAATATGATTCCTCTCCCTGAACACTCTGGACACCATCTGGCACATATCTTCCAACCATTTCACTGCATTGGTCTGGTCTGCACCCCTGGAAGGAAATACCAGAACATAGATTTCCTCTCTGAGAGAACGGGAAATGCATCTGCAGTATTTTCGAAATTCCTCCGTAATCTGCCGTTCCGGAAGTTTTATCTTCTTGCCGGATTCCTTTTCCTCCAGCACCCCGGTAAGCAGCAGCATCACTGCTCCGTGATAGTTCTGAGGAAGGTAGGATACATATTGTTCAAAGCCTGCCATATCAGGGACTCCCAACAAAAGAGACGAGAGAAATTCCGTTCCCAGAACTTCATTCATTTCTCCAATCTGCCGTTGAAGAGACGCTTGCTTTTCTGATTTTTCCCTCTTCTTCCTGATTCTGATTTTCCAGGCTGGAGAGAATAACCGCAATATTCGCCCCCGATTCCATATTCTTTTTCAATTCCTTCCCTGCCTGGGTTCCTACGGCCTCATTGTCCGGTCCTACGTACCCACAACGTCCGGAAACGGGAATATCAGAATCAATCAGAAGAACCGGTATCCCCTCTTCCTGCGCCATGTGGATAGCCTCGGCTACTTCTTCATCCGCAATGTTTCCGGCGGTGATAATCCCTGTCACCCTGGAATAGATCGCTTTGCGTATAGCCGCTGCCTGCTGTTTTTCATCCGCGTTTCTCAGCCCGATGCACCTGGTGCTGGTTCCAAGATCCTGATCCGCGCTGCGCATTCCCTCCCCTACCTGCTCCCAGATCTGAGGGCACACGAAAGTAAAGCGGTAGCTTAGAAGCACCGCCGTGTTGTCCGTTGTAAACAAATTTTTCCACACAAAAAGCAATGCTGTAAAATTGATAATCAGAAATAAAATGTATTTTTTGATCGCTATCATCTCCTCTGATATCTATCATACAGCATTGTTTCCTTTTTGCAAATCACAATTTCACCATCCCTTGTAGAATTGCATCAGACTTCCCAGAGTTTTCCCCAGAGCAAGGCTCACTACGATCCAACTGGTTCCTTTCGTCAGGTTCAGACGGCGGGTAAAGACCGGGAAGACATTCAGCAGCTCTGCCAGCGCCATGATCCAGCCGCCCACAAAAATGCCGCAAAACAGTCCAAGAAGCAAGAGTCCAGGCCAACCCAGAGAAAGTATGGGGAAATATACGGTTACCAGATTACCGGCTATTCCTCCCATACAAATAAAGGTTTCATATATTTTTGCGTGCCTGGCTGTATGGCTTATCCCTATAAACCGTGTGATAATTCCCAATCCCACCATCAGGGCTACCACGCCTCCTGCCACCAATGACCCGGATGCGAACCCAATAAGTCCGGTTAAAACCTTCTGCATTGATACACACCCACCTTTCGTACCTTGTCGTTTCCTTTCTACTGATTATTTCCCGGGTTCCTATTGTCCGCCTCAATCAGCGTCCTGTCAATCTCATCCTCATAAGTCCGCATCTCCACCTCCAGCGGCGTAGGGTCTGCAGTCAGCTTTTTTGCGGCAAAGTGGTTAAAGAACAGTATAATACCGAAACCCAGTCCTATGGAATAAGAAGCTTCCAGCACCGTAAAACCATTGGAAGTATTGCCGGTAAACAATTGATACATCTGTCCGAACAGCTTTGTGATATCCACGTCGTTATTAAAAGCCATGATGGAAAAGGCTGCCCCAAAGAAGGATAACAGGCAGACAAAAATCGTCTTGGTCCACTGCCAGACCAGAGAAGGCTGTTTTTTCTTTTCCAATGTGACCACAAAATCTGCCTCCCCCAAGTTGCTGACCTCTACCGTAGGGTATTCTCTCTGAATTACTTCAATCAAATCCATTACAGAGAACACGTAACGGCCAGGTCCATTGATCTGAGAGGAGGGGATCTTGAGCAGCTTCAGCTTTGTTTCCAGCGCCTTATCACTGCAGCTTACCTTGGCAATCTCCTTCAGCGCAAAACTGGTGCCCGATATTTTCACATTCTTATCTATCTGCAGATATACCGTTGTCATAGGCGTCGTTTCGCCTCCTCACAGATATTTTTCACCAGAGTGCCGTTTTCTCCCATATTCTTTGATTTCATGGTCCAGAAATAATAAAAAATACCGGCAGTCAAAGCCAGTATGATCACAATTAATCCTACATGGTATATCATCTTTTTCATCACTTCAGGCTCCTTCTTCATAAATGCATATTCTAATGCGTTATTCTGATCTATTACACTCTCAGTATTTGATAAATCCGCCAAATTATGCATGCAGCCTGATCTATTTCTGTTTATTTCCTCATACCTGTCCCCGCATTTTTTTCAGTATTTTTTTCTCCATTCGTGACACCTGTACCTGGGTAAGTCCCAGTTCCCTGGCGGTCTCCATCTGTGTCTTATCTCTGAAATACCGCAGGTCGATCAGCCGCCGCTCCTGCTCCTCCAACAGTTTCAGCAGCTGTTCCAACAGCATATGATTTAAAACTTTTTCATTCGCGTTTTCCTTTTCCTCCAGTTTGTCCATTAAAAGCACGGCATTACCGTCCCCCTGATATACCGGTCGGTAAATCGACTCGATCTCCGAACAGGATTCCAGCGCCAGCATCATTTCTTCTCCTGAGAGTCCAAGTTCCAGTTCCAGTTCTTCCATCATTGGTTCCCTCCCCAGACGCTTCTCCATCTGATCTTTCGTGCTGTAAATCTGAGCCGCCATTTCTTTCAGAGAACGGCTTACCTTGATCATACCGTCATCCCGGAGAAACCGCTTGATTTCTCCTGCTATCAATGGCACAGCGTAGGTGCTGAATTTTACCTCAAATCCCAGATCAAATTTATCGATCGCCTTCAGCAGCCCTATGCTTCCTATTTGGACCAGATCCTCCATCTCGCAGCCTCTTCCGAGAAACCGTTTGACCACGGTAAAGACCAGTCCCAGATTTTCTTCCACAATCATTTCTCTCGCAGTTTTATCCCCCTGGTGTGCCTGTTCAATCAATGCAAGTGTATGATCCATAACAACCAGTTGTCACCCCTCATATCTGTTGTCCGTGTGGAGAATTTTCTTTGTCATTTTCACAATGGTTCCTTTTCCAGGAGAAGATGTCACCTCTAATGTATCCATAAAAGCTTCCATAAAGGAGAATCCCATACCGGCCCTCTCACAATCCTGTTTTGTGGTAAACAGCGGTTCCATCGCTTGGGGAATATCCACAATTCCTACCCCACGGTCCATCACTTGAATTTCAATGGTCTGGTCATAGATTCTGCATGTAATGATGATCTTATCAACTTTACCCTCGTAACCGTGGATAATGGCATTCGTCACCGCCTCCGACAGGGCGGTCTTCACATCCGCCACTTCTTCCAGCGTGGGATTCAGCTGAGTCAGAAAAGCTGCCACAGATACCCGCGCAAAGCCCTCGTTGCAGGAACGGCTGTCAAACTCCAGTTTCATCTCATTTTCCGTAATCATTCTGCTCCCCCTTACATCAAACAGGACTGCTCCGGCAGATCCTCATAAATATCCATCACCTTATAAATTCCGGACATGTTCAGAATTTTCTTCATCCTCTCGTTAACCCGTATGGCTACCACAACGCCTCCCATGAATCTCAGATTTTTATATCTCCCCATGATCATGCCAATACCGGAACTGTCCATAAAATTGGTTCGTCCAAAATCAAAAATAATGCAGCGAATGTTATTCTCCATAAGCATCCTGTCCGCTTTTCGTTTCAACTCCTCCGAATTGTGATGATCCACCTCCGCCGGCAGACGGATGGTCAGATTAGTTCCCGATATCTGAAAATTGTCTTCCATTTTTCATTTTCCTTTCTAAATATTCCTATTTTACTGTAACAGTCCCATTTCAATGCGCCGCATGGACATTTATGGCGTGCGCATCTTTGCCCGAAGGGCTTTCTCGTATAGGAGACGAAGTTTCCTATACGAGAACAAAGGGGCTGCCGCATTTTATGCGACGGCCCCTTCTGCGAGGTTTCTCGTATGTATAGAAAATTACCCTAACAGGTTTCCGTACATATCGTAGTTCAGACCCGTATAGGGATCGGTCCAGGCCACATCCGCCGGATCGTAACCCAAATTATTGCCGCTGCTGTTACCATTGTCACCATAAATAGTGATGTCTTCTCCTCCGTTCTGCATGGAAGCCTCTCCCTGGCTTACACTCTCCTGCGAAGATGTCGTCCCTGCGCTTTGGTCTCCGGCATTAGTACTGAGGTACGGCTGCACATTGGCGGCATTGGCCGGATACTGTGCTATAATATCATTAAAGACTGCGTCTGCGTTCTGGGAGTCCCCCATATTGAAATAGGCAAATCCCAGATAATACATCGCGTCATAGTGATAGGAATTGGTTCTCTCCGGGTCAGATTCCACTGCCTTTTTCAATTGTTCAGCAGCTGTGGCATAATCTGCCGCTACATATGCGGTAGTTCCTGCCGAATAATATTCAGTAAACAGAGCGCTGCTCACCGCTCCCATCAGGTCATCATACAGCTTCTTCGCATTGCCCTCAAAATCGTCCGCGTTAAGCTTACCGATCTCATCCACCGCCGCCGTCTGGGAACCATTGACGTAGAGATCCGCCACTCCCAGCAGTTCTTCATAACTTTCCGCCTTGTTCAGAGCATTTTCTTTCTCCGAAGCAGCCTCATCCGCTTTCTGGATATAGGAGTCAATCTCATCCTGAAGATCCTGAAGCCTGGCGGACTCGGAAGCAAGCTTTGTATTGGCGTCCGCCACCTGCTGGTTCGCACTTTCCTTGACGCTCTGGCGGCTGGCTGGAACTACAAGAAACCACACGATAGCTCCCCCCAGCAAAATTCCCAGGGCGATATTGATAAAGGTAGCTACCGTGGAACTGTCACGGAACGTGGTGGGCTGAATGATGGTCTCATTGCCGCTGACATAGCGCAGCGTGCCTCCCAGTCCCTCATTTGGCTCCATTTCCAAATGGCGTCTTCTGGCAGCAAAGGATGTGGATTTCCCTGTCATCTCTTCAATTTCAGTCAGATACCGCAGCGTGGTGGTATTGGTATTATCCACTGCCGCCGCTTTTTTCAGCAATCTTCTGGCCTTCTCGTAATCCTGATGTTTGATATAGAGCAGTGCCAGCAGCTGATGTGCTTTAACCAGTTTCGGATTCTGGGCTATGACTTTTTTCAGCTGGATGACGGCCATGTCCTCATTATCCTGCCGACAGTACTCAATGGACTGATTGTACTTTCGGATGGTCTGATTAATGGTATCCAGCCGATTCTTATTGTTCTGAAGCTTCGTAATATAATAGTCCGCCAGATTATCCTCCGGCTGCAGGTTCTTGCTGATGACCCACTCGCAGAGTGCTGACACCACTTCTCCGGTTTCATAATAGCACAGACCCAGAAGATTTCTGGCGTCAATATTTTCCTTATTAAATTTCAGGCTTCGTTTCAGGCAGGCAATAGCCCCTGAGAGATCCCTCACCGATGCCTTCTCCAGCCCCTGATTATACAAAAGATTGGATATACGGACGATTCGCTTCAGAATAGTCACATCCGCCCCGCAGCCGGGACAGTAATCAATCGCCGCCAGGGGAGAGTTACAGTAAATACATTTCATAATTTTCCCCTATTTCTTCTTCTGTTTTTCTTCTTTCAGCATTTCTTTCAGAATATCTGTCACATCCGTCAGATCCCGGCTGTAAATGGCATCCTCCGCCTCGTTCACATCCATGCTGGGATGAAACTTTTTCAGTTCTTCTTCATAATTGATCATTTGAATTCTCCTTATACTCCCTTAATGCTGCTGTACCTTCTGCTTGTCGAGGATGGCTTTGATCTCCCCGATCAGATACAGGGAACCCACGCAGAACAGCATGCCGTCCTGCCTTTGTTCCATGGCCAGTTCCAGTGCGTCCCGCACATCTGCGCTTTCCGCTACCGGTGCTTTCGTATAACTGCGAAATACTTCCGCCAGTTCCTTCGCTGTGACCTTCCGGCTGCCTTCAATCTGCGTAACCACAACAGAGGAAAAATCCGCTCCCTCACAGATCTCCCGGATCATTTTATTGTAATCCTTTTCCACCACCGCAGAAAACAGCAATGAAACCTTGTGCTTATGCTGCATGCTGCGAACCGTCTTTAAAAATTCCTCAATTCCGGCCGCATTGTGCGCCCCGTCCAGAACAACCCCGGGAAGAACCGTCTCCATCCTTCCGCTCCAGCGTGTATTCGCGATCCCCTGCAAAACAGTCTGATCGGAAATCTCTCTATGGGGATCCAGAACGCGAATGGTCATCATTGCCAGCGAACTGTTTGTGATCTGATACTCCGCCAGATAGGGCACATGCACAGTTTTGTAATCATAATACCTGTTATTGAGCACAAAATCAATGCTTTTATCCGTTCTCTCCAGAATCTCACACATCTCTCCGTAAAACGGATACGCGGGCGCATGCATTTCCCGGGCCTTTTTCAGAATGACTTTCTCTGCCGCACGGTTCTGACCGTCATAGATCACCGGCACGCTTTCCTTGATGATGCCTGCTTTCTCCCCTGCAATCTGTTCCACCGTATCTCCCAGGTATTCCGTGTGATCCAGGCTGATGGAGGTAATGACCGTTGCCACGGGGTGCGCCACCGTGTTGGTGGCATCCAGTCTTCCGCCAAGTCCGGTCTCCATCACCAGATACTCCACCTTCTCCCATGCGAAGATCAGCATTCCCACCGCAAACAGGATCTCAAAATACGTCGGATGATAGTACCCATCCTGCACCATCTCATCGATGACCCGCTTTACCTCGCGAAACGCTTCCAGAAAACAATCGTCCGAAACCGGTTCCTGATCGATCTGAAACCGCTCGTTGATCTTCACCAGATGCGGAGAGATAAACAATCCGGTCCGATAGCCTGCGTGCTGCAGAATTGACGCGGTAAACGCACAGACGGATCCCTTGCCGTTCGTTCCCGCCACATGGATCACTTTATACTGTTCCTCCGGGTGTCCCAGCCGCCGCAGCAGTTCCAGGGTATTTTCTGCTTTATTTTTCGTCGTAAATTTCGGAACCTCCGATATGTAATTCACTGCTTCTTCGTAATTCAATGACTTATCCTCTTCTGATGATTGTCTCTTTTCAACAGTTCCTTTTTATAATACCGCTTTCCCGAAAAGTTGCAAGCATATTTTTTCGCAAGATTCGGCACATAAATCTATTCTATTTGCAAGAAACCGCAATATATCTTATAGTAAGGAAGTTTTCGCAAAGGACGGACATCATATGACAGAAAAGAAACCGGAAAGACAGATACCGGAGAGCCTGATCTTTCATCTTCGAGGCGCGGGGGTGGTAATGCTCTGCGCCCTCCTGTTTCTGGCAGGCTCTTACTATACGAAAGATCAGATGGTAGCCGTCAGCAATATGCAGGCTGCAAAAGAACTGCCTGTCTACTGTGTACAGACGGAAAAGCCCCGGGTAGCGCTCACTTTCGATGCTGCCTGGGGAAATGAAGATACCGGGAAACTGCTGGATATTTTAGCTGCCCACAACGTAAAAGCCACATTTTTCATGACCGGAGGATGGGTTGACAACTACCCGGAGGATGTAAAACGTATCGCGGCAGCCGGACACGATCTGGGCAACCACAGCGAAAATCACAAAAATATGAGTAAGCTTTCCGCGGCGCAGCAAAAAAAAGAGATTATGTCGGTACATGATAAGGTAAAAACCCTCACCGGTATCGACATGAATCTCTTCCGGCCGCCTTATGGCGACTACAATACCCTGTTAATACAAACCTCAAAGTCCTGCGGCTATCTGCCCATTCAATGGGATGTAGATTCCCTGGACTGGAAGAATTACGGTGTAGATTCTATTGTTCAGACCATTACTGAAAATCCGCATCTGGGTAATGGTTCCATCATTTTGATGCACAATGGGGCCAAGTACACTGCCCAGGCGCTGGATACGGTGATTACAAAGCTACAGGAGGCCGGTTATGAGCTGGTGCCCCTCTCCCAGCTGGTGTACCGGGAGAATTATCGCATCGACCATGAGGGACGTCAGATATCAAACTGACTCTGATAAAGCGCGTAGTACGCTCCTTTCTTTGCCATTAACTGCTCATGGTTTCCATCCTCCAGAATGCCTTTCCCATCGATCACAAAAATGCGGTCGGCATTCCGGATGGTGGAAAGCCGGTGAGCCACTACAAAGGAGGTTCTGTTTTCCAGCAGATGCCGGATGCCCTCCTGCACCAAGATTTCCGTGTGGGTATCAATGCTGGAGGTAGCTTCATCCAGGATCAGGATGCGCGGATCCGAGATCATGGTGCGGGCAAACGCTAAAAGCTGTCTCTGCCCGATGGATAGCTGGGCTCCCCGCTCGCTGATCTGTGTATCATACCCTTTCTCCAGCTTCATGATAAAGTCATGGGCATTCACGGCCTTGGCGGCGGCAATCATCTCTTCCTCCGTCGCGCCTGATCTGCCATAACAGATATTCTCCCGAATGGTCCCGGTAAAGAGAAAGTTTTCCTGGGTCATGACTCCCATCTGCTTTCTCAGGCTCTTCATGGTCACCTCATGTATCTCGTGATCATCAATAAATATCTTTCCTGCCGTCACATCATAGAAACGGCTGATAAGATTTACAATGGTGGTCTTTCCCGCTCCGGTAGGCCCTACCAGGGCGATAGTCTGTCCCGGCTCCACTTTGAAGCTTACCTGCTCCAGCACATTGCGTTCCGGCTCATCGCGGTAGGCAAAGGTGACATACTCAAAACGCACTTCTCCCTGAATCAAAGGAAGCTCCTTCGCGTCCGGGCGGTCCGTAATATCGGCTGCGGTATCCATGATATCAAAGATCCGCTCAGCCGCAGAGAGGTTTGTCACCAGTTTATTATAGAAGCTGGCCAGGTTCCGGATGGGATTCCAGAACATGCCAAGATAGGTGGAGAAAGCCAGAAAAGTCCCTATGCCAACCTCATCTACTCCCACGATCTTTATGCCGATAAAATAGAGCAGGAATGCTCCCATGCCCCAGGTGATATCTACCAGCGGCCCAAAGCAGTCTGCCAGCCGCACCGCGTTCACAAACGCCTGCCGGTGTTCATCCGCCAGCAGATAAAAATCTTCTCTGGTCTCTTCCTCCGCCGCAAAGCTCTGAATCACCTGAATTCCTGCCATATCTTCATGGACAAAGGCGTTCAGATTGGAAGATTTCTTTCGAAACAGCTGCCATCTCTTGTGGGAAATCGTCATGATCGCGAACAATCCCACTGCCAGGAAGGGCAGGGTGATCAGGGCGGACAGGGCCAGGCGGGCATTTTTTACCACCATGATCACGGCCACTCCCACCACGGTGACAAATTCCGGTACCAGCTGGGTAACACTGTCCGAGAGCAGTTCTTTCAAAGAGTTTACATCCCCGATGACTCTTGCCAGGATTTTTCCGGTAGGTCTGCTGTCAAAGAAATGAAAGCTCAGGGTCTGAATATGCGCATACAGTTCTTCCCGGATAGTGAGCAGCACCTGGTTGGTGACTCTGGCCATGAGAATGGTCTGTACCCTGGTTCCCAGCATAAAGGCCAGGTAGGCCGCCAGTACCACGGCTCCCAGCATAAGCAGCCGCTTCCAGTCTCCGTTTGTCACATGTACATCGATGGCCCGCTCAATAAAAAGTGGGGAGATCAGACTGATGGACACGGTCAGCGCCAGCAGCAAGGTCACCAACATAAGTTGCTTTTTGTAGGCAAACAGATAGCGGTACAGCCGCTTCAGCGTCTGCCTTTTGGATACTTCCTTCTGTACCTCATCCTGCCTTATAGAATTTACTGACATAGCTGCGCCTCCCCTCCTGATAATGGCCGGTTCTGAGCCGTCGCTTCCTCCCCGTACTGCACACACCAGGTATGGTAATACTGGCCCCTCCTGCGCATCAGATCTTCATGGGTTCCCCGCTCCAGCACTTTTCCGTTCTCCAGGATCAGAATCTCGTCCGCGTCACGAACCGCGGATATCCGGTGCCCGATAATAATTTTCGATATATGTTCTACCTTTTTCAGATCCGACTGGATCTGTCTCTCTGTCTCCATGTCCAGGGCGGATGTGGAATCATCCAATATCAAAATCGGTGCTTTTTTCGCCATAGCCCTGGCAATGCTGATACGCTGTTTTTGTCCGCCCGAGAGACCCACGCCGCGCTCTCCGATCAGGGTTTCCTCCTGCTCACCAAGTTGGCTGACAAACCCAAGGGCATCCGCTAATTTCAGCGCCCAGCGCACCGTCTCCGGCATCATCCGCCGCTTCTGCCCCATCCGGATATTCTGGTTGACTGTGTCCGAAAACAGGAATACATCCTGGAAAACCACCGCCATGGAAGAGCGAAGGCTGGCCAGAGAAAGCGTTTTCACATCCATGCTATCCAGCAAAATACGCCCTTCTGTGGGGTCATAAAAACGCTGAGCCAGACTTACCAGCATACTCTTACCCGCGCCGGTCATACCCATGATTCCCAGGGTTTTTCCCGGCTGCAGATCAAACGATACGTTCTCCAAAATCTGCTGGCCATCCAGTTTAAGGCTTACATTGTCAAAAGTCAGCCTTCCCTGGATTTCTTCCGGCACCAGAGCATTTTCCTGGTTTTTGATCACCGGTTTCTCTCCCATGATCGTCTGGATCTTTTTCCAGGAAGCCGCGGCCGAGGCAATATCGTTGCTGAGCCATCCGATGATCTCCATGGGCCAGATAATATTGTTGGCATACTCAGAGAATGCTCCCAGCGTTCCCAGAGTCATATTCCCGTGGATCACCAGCAGACCTCCGGCGATCACTACTGCCAAAAGCAGCACTTTTCCCAGGAACGAGATCAGCGGCTGATAAGACGCCACCAGATGCGCCTGCTCCATGTTCAGATCGTAAAATCTCCGGTTCCGTTTCCGGAATTTGTTCAACTCAAATTCTTCTTTGGCAAAAGCTTTTACCGTGCGTACCCCTGCCAGGTTCTCTTCCGCCACAGTGTTCAGCGCTGCTGTCTCGTCACTGATCTCTTCATACACTGCGCCAAGGCGCTTTTCCATGCGAAGCGCCAG
>CADCMM010000028.1 GCA_902802515.1 uncultured Lachnospiraceae bacterium | reverse complement strand
CCTTGCCGCCGCGAAAATGCATATGCTTCTATCGCATTTGAGCGGCGTGCAGATAGGTTTGCAGCAAGGGGAACGAGATAGACGTGTTTTTTGTACAAGTATACTGGCTGCAATCCTCTGTAAGGTAGTGGGTGTTCCAGAAGGCCGCTAATATGTTCACTTTTTCTCCTGCACCTCTGTTTCCTCATTTTTGATCTCCCAGTGGATCAAAAAGGTCAGTAGTGCGCGAAGCGCTATTATGCTGGCTACGATAGCAATCTCATCCAGACTGCGGACCACCACTGTCCGCAGAATCTCACTTCCCAGTTTAAACTCTAATCCCATAGCCAGGCCTTTGGCCAAGAGGAGGCGTGTATCCGGCGCGCGTCGGATATAATTTATGATTCCTTGTATGCCGGCGCAGGTGATAACAGCTATGCCGATGTACTCAAACAGCAGCATCGCCACACTGACAAAATTATCCAGAATCGTTTCTAACAACTGCATAGTCATGACCCCTTCATTGTTTGGCAGAATATTACGAGAGCATTTCCGCAATACATTTTTTCATTGCTTCAAAACTTTCCGGACTGATGTCATGTTCCATTTTGCAGGCATCAGCAATGGCAATTTCACGATCTACTCCCAGACGGATCAGCCAGTCAGATAAAACGGAATGACGTTCGTACACAGACTCTGCAAGATTTTTTCCGGAATCTGTCAGACGGATATACCCTTCCTCGGAGACGGTAACAAATTCACGGGCTTTCAAATTCTTCATAGCAACGCTGACACTGGGCTTAGAGTAATTCAATTCATTTGCTATATCGATAGAACGTACCACAGGCAGGCGTTTGCTCAAAATAAGTATCGTCTCCAGGTAGTCTTCCATGGACTCTTCTGATTTGTGTTTTACATAACTCATTTTGCAGTCTCCTTTGTTGATAATAATGAAATGTTACCATTTAATTTAAGAAAATGCAAGGCGATTTTACATGGTAAACCAAAGCCATTATTCACGGCCGTCTAATCCGTGAATAGTAACAGGGCTTGGCAGCTTGTATCTGAAAAAACAATGAGGTATAGATTTATATGGAAAAGTGTGATAATATAGACAAATATTTGAAATCACATCGTAATATAGTACGGTTATTTGGGAGCATGAGAATGGAGAATTCAAGAAAAGCGTTTTATATTATAGGAACCTGTATTGTGTTGGTGGGTGTTTTTTCCGTTTTTATTTTGTATAAATCACTGCGGCCAAGCCGAGGGCTGCCTTACGAGCAGATTACGATGGAGCAGGCGGCGGAATATATGAGTTATGAAGTAGGATATATTCTTTTGGATGTGCGTACCAGAGAGGAATATGCACAGGGTCATATTCCCGGAGCAATCTGTATTCCTAATGAAGAGCTGGAACAGCAGGCAGATAAACTGCTTTTGGATAAGGAACAGCTTATTTATGTGTATTGCCGGAGCGGGAGACGCAGCAAAGAAGCTGCGCAGAAACTGTGTGGTATGGAATATACGAACATCACGGAAATTGGAGGCATTCTGGACTGGCAGGGGGAGACGGAAAAGTAAAGCGGGGCTGCTGCACCAAACAAAGTATCATTTAGTGCAGCAGCCTCGCTTTAAATAACTAGTATAGCTGCTTCGAAATGACTGGACTCTATACTAGAACATTACAATCCTTGTGTACATCGGTATATTCTCATAGATAAAGAAAATGTCTTCTGTCTTCAGGCGGACGCAGCCGTGAGAGGCCGGGTGGCCAAGCGTGCCGTCCGGTACCGACTGGCCATTAGCGGTATATTTCAGCCAGGAGTGAAGCGCGCTGCCATTAAAATAGCAAGCGTAATCGGCATAAGAATACTCATCAAACACGAATTTTGGCGACTTCGCGTAAAGATAAAACTGTCCGGCTGGTGTGGCGTCTTTCGCTTTACCTGTAGAACAGGGATACGTCTGGAAAAGCTTCCAGTTTTTTCTGCTTCCCCGGAACAGATATACTTTTTGGCGGTAAAGACTTACCCAAATCAGGTAATTGGTGGGGCTTGTGTACCCTTTAGAGTTTACGAAATTTTCCTTCGCTGCATCAGAGTAGTCCATCCTGCTGTTATAAACACAGCTGACATAAGTCAGATTGCTTGCGTTAACCAGAGCCTTTTTTCCACTGATCTGAACAATACAGTCCGTCAGTGAACGGCTGGTGACAGTCACAGTAGTTCCGGCTTTGAGCTGCACTGTCTGGGAAGTTGTCTTATTCTTCACAATTATCGGAGCGTTCACAGTTTCATTTATCGTGGCTTTGTAATACATGGTCTGAATCGATTTTACTTCCTTTGCAACGCTCATCGGGGTGGCTTTTACCCCGGAAGAATATTTGCTGTAACGTGTAACACCCTTTACCTTCCGATACGCCCGTACTTTGAAGACGTGAGTCACATCGCTTTCCAGGTTGGAGATCGTTACGCTGGTTCCCTTGATTTTCCCGATGGCGATAAATTTTCCGGTAGTGCTGCTTTTTTGAAGAATCTGATAACCGGTGGCACCATCGATCGTCTTCCATGTCAGAGTTGCACTCTGGCTGGTGCAGGAAGAAAGATATGGCTTAGGCCGTGCAGGCTTTTTTACCATAGGTACAGCAGTTACGTTTTTGGAAAATGATCCAATATAGGTTTGAGATTTTCTGGTACGGTAAGCGCAAACCTTAAAGGTGAAGCTCGTCTTGTTCTTCAGTTTTTTCACGGTATAAGTAGTGTTGTCTGTCTGGCCTATTTTAACAAACTGTTTTGTTTTGGCGTCCAGACAATAGATATAGTAACCGGTTGCCTTAGCAACTTTCTTCCACTTCAGGGAAACCTGGGATTCGCCTGCGGTGGCCTTCAGCCCGGTCACCTGTGCCGGCGTATAATTGGCAGCCTGTACCTTGGACGGAACAAAAAAAATGCATAGCATTGCGATGCACATGGTAAATAATGGACGATAAAAACGTTGCATATGGTAGCCTCCATGAAAAATAAAGCGTTAATAATTTCTTAAAATAAATATAAACAATATTTGGTAGAGTGTCAAGAAAGAAAACACGGTTGTCGGGCGCGGGTTGGCTATCGCTCTATTGACTTTGAGGTGAAACTGCCATATAATTATTTGCTATGAATGATGTTTGTAAGAAGTGGGAACTGGGAGGCGTAAGATGCTGTATTCGGTGATCATTCCGTGTTATAAGTCAGATCAGACCATTCGGAAGGTAGTAGAACTGACGATGGCGGAATTTAATAAAATGGGACGAAACAATTATGAGTTTGTCCTGGTGGATGACTATTCGCCGGACGGCGGAAAAACGGTGGCGGCATTAAGAGCATTAGTTCGGGACTATGACTGTGCAAAGGCTGTAGAGCTGGCAAAAAACGCAGGTCAGCACAATGCGGTGATGGCAGGCCTCAATTATGCTTCCGGAGATATTCTCATCGCTATGGATGATGATATGCAGACCCATCCTTCCCAGCTGCCGGTGATATTGGAAGAGCTGGATAAGGGGTACGATATTGTCTATGGATATTACCCGCAAAAGAAGCACAGCAGATTCCGCAACTTTGGAAGCTACGTCAATTACCTGACTGTGCGTGTGCTGTTAAAAAAACCAAAGGATCTGAAAACATCCAGTTTCTGGGCGATCAGGAAGTTTGTGAGAGATTACGCGGTAGAATATCGAAGCCCGTATACCCACCTGCAGGGAGTGTTTCTGCGGATCACCAGAAATATCGGTTCCGTGCCCATCCAGCATTTTGAACGGGAAGTGGGGACCTCTAATTACACAATGAAAAAACTGCTGCAGCTTTGGGGGAATATCATCGGTTTTTCGGTGGTACCGCTGCGGATGGCTACCTATCTGGGGTATGCGTTTTCGTTTTTGGGTGCGATAGGGGGCATTGCTGTCATTATCCGGAAGCTGGTTCGCCCGGTGACAGCCATCGGCTGGCCGTCCCTGATGGCGTGTATCTGTTTTTTTGCGGGGGTGAATTTGCTGTTTCTGGGATTGATCGGAGAGTACATAGGCAGAATCTTTCTGGGTATCAGCAATAATCCGCAGTTTGTAGTACGCCAGATCGATGAACACGGAAAGACACCTTTTTTGATCAATGATGATGGGAGCGTTTTTGAAAAGGTGAAATAATATATATATAAGGAAGTGGGTACTTATGAAGAAACTAATGATAATGGGGGCGGGGATCTATCAGGTTCCGCTGATCAGAAAAGCGAAAGATATGGGTATTTACACCATTGCGGTGAGCATTCCCGGTAATTATCCGGGATTTGCCGTGGCGGATGAGGTCTGTCATATTAATACAGTAGACTATGAGGCGGTTCTGAAAGTGGCCAGAGAAAAACAGGTGGATGGAATCGTGACCGCCGGGACGGACGTGGCGGTTATCACCATCGGGAAAGTATGCGATGAACTGGGACTTAAAGGCCTGAGTTTTGAGGCGGCAAAAATTGCCTCTGACAAAATGCTGATGAAAGAGCGGTATGAGGCGAACGGGGTGCGCACGGCGCGGTTCCGCAAAGTGCGTTTTGATGAAGATCTGCAGAAAGCCATTGAGGATCTGGAATATCCTCTGATTTTCAAGGCAGTGGATTCGTCGGGAAGCCGCGGCATTACCAGAGTAAACACACCGGATTATATAGAAACGGCGGTGGAGGCTGTAAAGAGAACCACCAGAAAAGACTACTATATTGTGGAAGAATTTATTATCGGCGAGGAGTTTGGGGCACAGGCTTTTGTTTATGACGGAAAACTCCAGTTTGTGCTGCCCCATGGAGATTATGTGTTTGTTGGGGATACCGGGGTTCCGGTAGGACATTTCGCTCCCTATGAGCTGAGTGAAGAGATCCTCCAGGATGTGTATGAGCAGACAGAGAAGGCGGTAAAAGCAATGAAGCTGGACAACTGCGCTATTAACGCCGATTTTATTATGAAAGATAATCAAACCTACGTGTTGGAGATAGGCGGCCGCTCAGGGGCAACCTGCCTGGCGGAACTGGTTTCTATCTATTATGGGTATGATTATTATGAGAAGATCATCCAGGCAGCTCTGGGGGAAGCACCGGAATTTCCGCAGGATAGGGCGGTACCCAACGCCAGCAAGCTGTTGATGAGCGACAGGGACGGTATTATCCGGTCTATGGCGGACAATAATGAAAAAAATGAGAATATTTATGAGGTCATGTTTGACTATCGGGTGGGGGAAGCTGTTAAGAAGTTTCATGTGGGACCCAACCGGATCGGTCATGTCATCACCAAGGGCAATACGTTGAAAGAAGCTACGGAAACCCTGGAGATGGCGCTGAAAAATATTGAGATCCGGGTAGAGTGACCGGGTATGCCGCGGACAGGAAAGGAAAGAAACGGCCATGTTTGAAAAGACACAGAAAAAACTGCAGAATATCTATCTGCTTTTTGACCTGACAAAGATGAAGAAAAAAATCCCCGAGGATTTCTCCGGGGTAATGAGTACCCAATCCAGACGCGTGCAAAAGCTGGTGAAAAAGGCGTATCAGATCCCTTTTTACCGGGAGCGTTTTGACGCGGCCGGCATCAGACCGGAGGATATAAAGACCGGGGATGATCTGACAAAACTTCCTCTGCTGACAAAAGATGAACTGCGGGAGTGGATGAACAGGGAGCAGGGCAATCCAAAGTACAGCGAATGGATCATTGATACCACCAGCGGTTCTACGGGCAAGCCGCTGTCTATTATCTTTTCTCCCCGGGAAAAGGCGTATATGAAAGCCAATTGGTTCCGCGTGATGATGGTGGCTGGTTATAATCCTTTTCGGGGGAAGACTATGAGCCGTATCAATGCCCATGATGAAAACGCAGGAGGAAGAGATACCTTTCTTCAGAGATTTGGTATCCTGCGCAGAAAATATGTGGATCAGTATGCTCCGGAGGAAAAGGTGATTGACGAGATCAATGCCTATCAGCCGGACTGGCTGTATATGAATAAGACGGAGCTGATGCGGCTGGTGCTTTACAGCAATAAGACCGGAAAGAAAATTTTTCATCCAAAGTTCTATGATCCCATCAGCGAAAAAGTAGATGAAAATAACCGCAAACTGTTTATAAAGACGTTGGGAGAAGGGATAATTGATTCTTACGGAAGCGCGGAGACAGGGGCCTGTATGGTGAGATTGCCGGGCAGCGATGAGTATGTGGTGCATAATGATTCATTTGTGGTGAATGTTCTGGATGATGATAATCGACCGGCGCAGGAAGGAAAACTGGTGATTACTCCTCTTTACAAGACAGATTTACCGCTGATCAACTATTCCATTGGTGATAAGGCCACCTGCAGAGTAGAAAACGGCGTTCGCTTTATCACGAGTGTCCAGGGACGTATGAATGACTATTTCTATTACCGCAGCGGTGAAGTGACCAGTTTCTTCGAAATTACGCCGGTGATCGCCCACTGTGCGGATATACTGCAGATCCGGTTCATTGAAGAGACATATGATCTGATCCATGTCCAGATCGTCCGGGACGATCAGGCAAAGATGAGCCGGGAAGAATTAGAACATTATCTGGAAGAAAATCTGAACAGGATTTTCAAAAAACCATTTGAATTTGAATTTGAATGGATGGATTCCATACCACCGGACAAAAATGGAAAGCTGCGTATGATAGTATGCAATGTGGAACATAATTAAGAAGAAGCCGCCGGGGCGGCTTCTTCTTAATTATGCGGACAGTGAACCATCAAGCCGCTTGTTTTGACAGCGCTTCAGACTCAAAATGTTTCACATATTACGGGAGTGCCCGATTATTACCAAAATTTTAATAATTTCGGGGGTTATAATAATGGAACAGGTATGCTAGAATGAAGTGCATACGGGTATTTGCAGGTGGTTCCCGGGTCGCTGTTGACATAGAACCACAATAACGCGTAATTCAGTACATCGAAAAGAGGATGAGACAGCGTGAACAGAAAATTTAGCTTCCCCAGGAAGAGAAAAACTGAAACAGAAGAAGCGGTGACAATGGAAGAAAATCAGGAAGCTTCTGTGCAGGACGAGGCGAAGGACAGCAGGATGCAGCAGGAGATCGCTCTGGAAATCGATGCCGGATTTTTGAAGGAAACAGGGAGCAGGGAAGATGAGAAAGTGTCGGAACTGCCCAGGGAGATAGAGCCAGTGATGCTGGAACCGCTGGTTAGAACACGTCCCAGCTTAAGCGGCGGACTGACAGATGAGGAGGTCAGTCTGCGTATGGCCCACGGCGCGTATAACAAGCCGGTGGACGCGGAAAATGTGACCATGAAAGATATTGTGAAGCAGAATGTGCTGACGTATTTCAATCTCATTTTTCTGATCATCACAATATTGCTGATCGTGGTAGGCTCGTACAGGGATCTTACCTTTTTGCCAATCATCATTGCCAACACTCTGATCGGTATTTTTCAGGAATGGCGTTCAAAAGTAACGCTGGATAAGCTGACCATCATGAGCGCTCCGAAGATAAGGACACTGCGCAGCGGTGTGGAAAAAACTGTTCCGGCAGAAGAACTTGTTCTGGATGACCTGGTGATCTTTGAATCGGGAAATCAGATACCGGCGGATGCTGTTGTGGAAGAGGGTGAAGTCCAGGTCAATGAAGCACTGCTTACCGGTGAGGCGGATGAAATTTTAAAAAAACCGGGAGACGGCCTGCTCTCCGGCAGTTTTATTGTTTCCGGCCAGTGCAAGGCAAGACTGGATAAGGTAGGCGCGGATTCTTATATATCGAAGCTGACTTTGGATGCAAAAGCCAGAAAACACGGGGAAGAGTCGGAAATGATCCGTTCTCTGGACCGTCTGGTAAAAATCATAGGAGTATTGATCATTCCAATTGGAATTTTGTTATTTTCCCAGCAGTATTTTATTAACGGCGAATCTCTGAAGGGCAGTGTTACAGCCACTGTGGCGGCGGTGATCGGCATGATTCCGGAGGGACTCTATCTTTTGGCCAGTGTGGCTATGGCCGTCAGTGTGATGCGGCTGGCATTTGGCAAGGTGCTGGTGCACAGTATGAAATCCATTGAGACATTGGCCAGGGTAGATGTGCTTTGTGTGGATAAGACTGGTACCATTACGGAAAATACCATGACTGTAAAGAAGGCAGTTCCTCTTCATGAGCTGACAACGAAAGGAGAAGGGTCAGCAGAGATTTTGCCGGATGCAGCTGATATAACAGGACTGCCAGACGTGACATTGGAAAAAGAACAGTCTCAGGTGCAGGAGTCCGATTTTTCTCCGGAGGAGCTGGCAACTCTTGAACTGCAGGTGGGAGATTTTGTGGCGGCGATGAACAGTGACAACATCACCATGAAGGCTCTGCAGGCTTATTTCCAGAAGCACACCGGCAGGAGACCTGATTATGTAATCACATTTTCCTCAGAGCATAAATACAGCGGCGCGGTATTTGGTGAGCGCAGCTATGTGATGGGGGCTCCGGAATTTTTGCTCCGTTCCAGCTATAAAGATTATCAGTCCCTGATAGAGCAGTATTCTTCCCAGGGCTACCGTGTGCTCTTGTTTGGAGAATACCAGGGGACATTGGACGGTGGAGCGCTGAGTGCGCCGGTTCTCCCCAGAGGTATGGTGCTGATGGCGAACCCGGTACGGGAAAATGCGCCGGAGACATTCCGTTACTTTGCGGAGCAGGGAGTTGCCATCAAGGTGATCTCCGGGGACAATCCGGTCACCGTTTCTGAGGTGGCGAAAGAAGCCGGTATAGAACATGCAGAGGCTTACATTGATGTATCTATGCTCCGCTCAGAAGAAGAACTTCTGGACGCTGCGGAGCAATATACGGTATTCGGACGCGTGAAACCGGAGCAGAAGCGTCAGCTCATTGCCGCGTTAAAACAAAAAGGCCATACGGTGGCTATGACCGGAGACGGTGTGAACGATGTGCTGGCATTAAAAGACGCAGATTGCAGTATCGCCATGGCTTCCGGCAGCGACGCGGCGACCCATGCAGCGCAGATGGTACTTCTGGAATCTGACTTTTCAAAAATGCCTTCCGTGGTAGCGGAGGGGCGCCGGGTAGTTAATAACATTGAGCGCACAGCCAGCCTGTTTCTGGTTAAAAACATTTTCTCCCTGCTGATGTCCATCTTCTCCATTGTGTTTATGATGAATTATCCGCTGGAGCCGTCTCAGATATCCCTGATCAGTATGTTTACCATCGGAATTCCGGCGTTCTTTATGTCATTAGAACAGAACAGGAATCGGATTCAGGGTCGTTTCCTGAACAATGTATTTTTCCGGGCTCTGCCTGCCGGTCTGACTGATTTTGCCGTTATCAGTGGTCTGGTTATATTCTGCTACGAGTTTAAAGTGGGTGATACGGATCTGTCTACCTCCTGTACCATACTTCTGGCCATTGTGGGTATCATGATCCTCTACAAGATCATGTCTCCCATGACAAAGTATCACTGGGGATTGTGGTTTGCTATGATCTTCTGCATCCTGTTCTGTATGACGTTTATGAACCGGATTTTTGCCATTACGACATTGTCCAGAAAGTGTGGAATGCTTCTAGTGATCTTTGCTATCATTACGGAACCGGCGCTGCGTTATCTGAGTATCCTGGTACAGAAGATATGGGATTTTGCGAGATGGGTTAAAAAGAAATGGCAGGAGAGAAAAACCCTTCAGACAATATAGATATTTTGGCTGAAGTATGCTATACTTCGAAAAGAGACGGAGCGGGACATCTGATGTTCTGCTCATGCGATAAAAGATTTGCGAGGTGTGAGTATGAAGAGAGTGTTATTGAAATTAAGCGGGGAAGCGTTGGCCGGACCGAAAAAGACCGGGTTTGACGAACCTACGGTGATGGGTGTTGCCGATCAGGTGAAGCAGTTGATCGACTCCGGACTGGAAGTCAGCATTGTGATAGGAGGCGGAAATTTCTGGCGCGGACGTTCCAGCGAGAATATTGACCGCACGATGGCGGATCAGATCGGCATGCTGGCTACGATCATGAATTGCATCTATGTATCTGAGATTTTTCGGTCAGTTGGTTTGAAAACACAGGTTATGACTCCGTTTTCCTGTGGGAGTTTTACAAAACTCTTTTCCAAGGATCTGGCAAACGAATGTCTAAGCCGCGGTGAGGTGACCTTCTTTGCAGGCGGTACGGGACATCCGTATTTTTCCACAGATACGGCCACTGTCCTGAGGGCGATCGAGATTGAGGCGGATGTGATCCTGCTGGCGAAATCTATTGATGGAGTGTATGACAGTGATCCGAAGGACAACCCCAATGCGAAAAAGTACGGGGAAGTCTCGATACAGGAAGTGATTGACAAAAAGCTGGGCGTGGTGGATTTGACCGCTTCCATTCTCTGCATGGAAAACAAAATGCCGATGCTGGTGTTTAGACTGAACGAAACAGACAGCATTATACGTTCCGTAAACGGTGCATTTACCGGCACAAAGGTAACGGTTTAACAACGTAAATTCAGAAACAGGAGGAAGAATAAGATGGATGAGAGGATTCAGGTTTATGCAGAAAAAATGAACAAGTCTTACAAAAATATGCTGGAGGGTTTTGCCACGATCCGTGCGGGACGCGCCAACCCAAATGTGTTGAATAAGATTCAGGTAGATTATTATGGAGTTCCCACGCCGCTGCAGCAGGTGGGCAATATTACTGTTCCGGAACCGAGAATCCTGCAGATCCAGCCCTGGGAAACCAATATGATCAAGGCTGTAGAGAAAGCGATCAATATGTCTGATCTGGGGATCAACCCTACCAATGATGGCAAGGTCATCCGTCTGGTGTTCCCGGAACTGACAGAGGAACGCAGAAAAGATCTGGTAAAAGATGTGAAGAAAAAGGGGGAGGCGGCCAAGGTGGCAGTACGTAATGTGCGCCGGGACGCCAACGAATATCTGAAGAAACTGGGCAAGTCGGATGTTTCTGAGGATGAGATCAAAGATCTGGAAGATGTGATCCAGAAAGAGACGGATAAGAAAATCAAGGAAATTGATAAGGCAGTGGAAGAAAAATCGAAAGAAATCCTGACAGTATAGAAAAGGGGCTGTTGCAAAATACAGGTAAGGAGTTTGGCGTATCCATATGTATAGATTAGGAAACACATCAAGTGTTTCCTAATCTATGTCTTTTGCAACAGTCTTTCTGTACGGCAAAATCTGGGAGGAAGTAAGATGGTAATACCGCAGCATGTGGCGATTATTCTGGATGGCAACGGACGGTGGGCCAGGAGTAAAGGAATGCCCCGCAATTACGGCCATGTGAAAGGCGCAAAGAATCTGGAGGTGATCTGCCGGGACGCCTCTGATCTGGGAATTAAGTATCTGACAGTTTATCTGTTTTCTACGGAAAACTGGAAGCGTTCCAAGGAAGAAGTGGACGCGCTGATGAAACTGTTCCGCAGTTATACAAAAACTTGTATCAGGATGGCCAGGGATAATAACATGAAAGTCCGGATACTGGGTGATCCTGCCCCGCTGGATAAGGATCTGCAGGAAAGCCTGGTGAAACTGGCAGAAAGCTCAAAAAACAATACAGGCTTGAATTTTCAGCTGGCCATCAATTATGGAAGCCGTGATGAGATCGTTCGGGCAGTACGCAGACTGGCGGAGGATTATAAGGAAGGGAACCTTGGGAAAGAGGACATTACGGAGGAAAGATTTGCCTCTTATCTGGATACGGCAGAAATTCCGGATCCGGATCTTTTGATCCGTACCAGCGGAGAATTGCGGCTCTCAAATTATCTCATGTGGCAATTAGCTTACACGGAATTTTATTTTACTGAGGTTCCGTGGCCTGCCTTTACGAAAGAGGATTTAAAAAAGGCTATTGAAAAATATAATTGCAGAGAACGCCGCTACGGCGGAATTGACCTGCAGGAGAATACGGTTGGATCGGTGAAAAACGATCAGGAAACATAGGAGGAATAAAAGTGTTTGTAACGCGGCTTATCAGTGGTATTGTGTTAGTGGCTGTGGCTCTGGTCACGATCATCACGGGAGGATCGGTTCTGTTCTTTACGATGCTGGGAGTTTCGCTGATTGGAATGCATGAACTTTACCGGGCAACGAAGGTAGAGGAGGAAACGGTCTCTTTGCTGGCGGTCGCAGGTTATCTGGGGGCGATCCTTTACTACATTCTGTTATATTTTAACACATCTGCATATACTATCACAGGGCTTATCATTGCACTGATCGCCTTGATGTTTGTCTATGTATTCGCTTATCCCCGTTACCGGTCTGAGCAGGTGATGGCTGCTTTCTTCGGTATAGTCTATGTAGCGGTAATGCTGTCCTTTATTTATCAGACCAGAAATCTGCAGGATGGGAAGTTTATAGTATGGCTGATTTTTCTCTGCTCCTGGGGTTGTGATACCTGTGCCTACTGTGTGGGGATGTTGATGGGAAAACATAAGATGTCACCGAAGCTGAGCCCGAAAAAATCCGTAGAGGGCGCTGTGGGAGGCGTATTGGGAGCAGCCCTGCTGGGTGCTGTTTACGCTGCGGCTGTTGGCAGCCATCTGGAAGATGGCTGCAGCAAGATGTTTGTTTATGCGCTGATTTGCGCTGTGGGCGCGCTGATTTCCATGGTAGGGGATCTGGCAGCCTCTGCCATCAAGAGAAATCACGGGATTAAGGATTACGGAAAGCTGATCCCGGGGCACGGAGGAATTATGGATCGCTTTGACAGCGTGATTTTCACTGCTCCGGTGATCTGGCTGCTGGCTACATTGTTTGCATAAAAACCCAGACGGAAGAATAGAGGGAAATATGGATACGTTAAAAACAATAGCGATTTTAGGCTCCACAGGTTCCATTGGAACACAGACGTTGGAAGTGGTAAGAGCCAATGGGGATATAAAAGTGGCTGCTTTGGCGGCCGGGCATAATATACGGAAGCTGGAAGAACAGATCCGGGAATTTGGCCCCAGGATAGCGGCTGTATGGAGTGAGGAGGATGCGTCAAAACTTCGCGCCTCTACGGCGGATGTTGAGGTCAAGATTGTCTCCGGCATGGAGGGACTGATTGAAATCTCCGTGCTTCCGGAGACCGAAATACTGGTGACGGCCATTGTGGGGATGATCGGTATTGTTCCCACCATTGAGGCGATCAAAGCAGGAAAGGATATTGCCCTGGCCAACAAGGAAACTCTTGTTACTGCTGGACACATCATAATGCCGCTGGCAAAACGATGCGATGTGAGGATCCTGCCGGTGGACAGCGAACACAGCGCAATCTTCCAGTCCCTGAATGGAGAGAACCCTGACCAGATCGCAAAGATATTGCTGACGGCATCCGGCGGTCCATTCCGGGGAAAAAAGCGGGACGAACTGGGACATATCCAGGTGGAAGATGCCTTGAAGCATCCTAACTGGAGCATGGGCAGAAAGATTACTATTGACTCTGCTACACTGGTGAATAAGGGACTGGAGGTGATGGAGGCAAAATGGCTGTTTGGCGTGGACTTGGATCGCATCCAGGTTGTGGTTCAGCCTCAGAGCGTGATCCATTCCATGGTAGAATATGTGGATGGCGCTATTATTGCCCAGCTGGGAACTCCGGACATGAAACTGCCTATCCAATATGCCCTGTATTATCCGGAGCGGAGATTTTTAAGCGGAGATCGTTTGGACTTTGCGAAGCTGGGGAGTCTGACCTTTGAGGATCCGGATGTGGACACCTTCCTGGGGCTGAAATATGCCTTTCAGGCGTCAGGTACAGGCGGCTCCATGCCCACTGTATTTAACGCCTCTAATGAGCGGGCTGTGGCAAAATTCCTGGATCGGAAGATAAGGTTTCTGGAAATCTACGATATTATTGCTTACTGTATGGAGATGCATACAGTGTTGGATAATCCCACCGTGGAGCAGATCCTTGAAACAGAACAGAGCGTATATGAAATGATTGAAAGCAGGTGGTAAATTGAAAATCGTTATTGCGTTACTGATTTTCAGCTTGATCGTTATTTTTCATGAGTTGGGGCATTTCCTTCTGGCTAAATTTAATGGAATAACCGTAACCGAATTTTCTCTGGGGATGGGACCGCGGATCCTGAGTACCGTAAAGGGCGGTACGCGTTATTCCTGGAAACTGCTTCCTTTCGGAGGATCCTGTATGATGCTGGGAGAGGACATGGAAGATGCCGGGGAGGGAACCTTTGGCAGCAAGTCTGTGTGGGCCAGGATCTCAGTGATCGCGGCAGGGCCAATCTTTAATTTTATTCTGGCATATGTGCTTTCCGTTTTTATTATTGCCAGCATCGGATATGATAAACCGGTGCTGCTTGGCGTGACAGAAGGTTATCCTGCTGCAGAGGCAGGGATTTTGGCCGGAGACGTCATAACAAAAATAAATGGAAAAACAATTCATGTTTATCGGGAGATTTCCAACTATACGACGTTTCATCAACAGGAGTTCCAGAGCGGAAAGCCGGTCAGGATCGAGTATATACATGACGGAGAAAAGAAAACGGCGGAACTTACGCCGGTGGATAACGGCTATGGCCGTTATGTCCTGGGCATTTCCGGCAGCAGCAACTACCGGACGAAAGGAGACTCTCTTGAGGTGCTTGCGTACAGCGCCTATGAAGTGAAGTTTTGGATTGATACCACATTTCAGGGTTTGAAGATGATGTTCCTGGGGCAGGTGACATTAAACGATGTGTCCGGTCCTGTGGGCGTGGTGGATATGATAGGAGAGACCTATGAAGAGAGCCGACAGGACGGCGCGTTTTATATCTGGCTGAACATGCTGAATATTTCAATTTTGCTCAGCGCAAACCTGGGCGTCATGAATCTTCTTCCGATACCTGCCCTGGATGGCGGACGTCTTGTGTTTCTGATCATAGAAGCAATCCGCAGAAAACGGCTGGATCCGGAAACAGAGGCCAAGATACATTTTGCGGGACTGATGGCTCTGATGATACTGATGGTTGTGGTTATGTTTAATGATGTGAGAGGTCAAAAGGTCTTTTGCCCCCAACTATGATGCGGAGCGCTCCACACTGAGTGTTCCCGCGCTCCTGAAACATTCGCAATCCGCCACTAACGTGGCTACTTGCTCTTACATCATATAATCATTGATTGACGAGAGAAAATCTCGAATCGTGAATACAAGATTAACAGGGAGGAACAAACATATGTCAGCTGCTTGGTTGAAAAATGCAGTATTTTACGAGATCTATCCCCAGTCATTTTATGACACCAACAAAGATGGCATCGGTGATATCAACGGGATCATTGAAAAGTTGGATTATATCCGGGATCTTGGCTGCAATGCCCTTTGGATCAATCCGTGTTACGACTCTCCGTTCAAGGACGGGGGATATGACGTACGGGATTATAAAAAGGTTGCCCCGCGTTACGGCACGAACAGCGATCTGTACCGTCTGTTTGGGGAGGCGCATAACAGGGGGATGCATGTGCTGCTTGATCTGGTGCCGGGACATACCTCCGAGGAGAATGCCTGGTTTTTGGAGAGCAAAAAGGATGAAAAAAACGAATTTTCTAACCGCTATATCTGGACGGACGGATGGTTTGAGGGAGGCGACGGCCTTCCGTACATTGCGGGGGAGAGTGACAGAAACGCGGCCTATATCCTGAACTTTTTTAAATGTCAGCCGGCGCTTAATTACGGCTTTCTGAAACCGCGCAAGCCCTGGCAGCTTCCCGTAGACCATCCGGATGTAAAGGCCACGGTGGAGGCACTCAAGGACATCATGCGTTTTTGGCTCAGTCATGGCTGTGATGGCTTTCGGGTAGATATGGCTGATTCTCTGGTCAAATATGATGACGAGAATAAGAGCGGGACTTGTGAGGTCTGGAAGAATGTGCGCGGGATGCTGGACAATGAATTCCCGGAGGCAGCCATGGTGTCAGAGTGGTGCAATCCGAAAGTTGCCCTGCGGGCAGGTTTTGATATGGACTTTTATCTGAATCACCGGGGAAATGGTTATTCCACGCTGCTTAGAGACTATGAGGATCCATCGGGAGAGGATAACAGCTATTTCCGCAAGGATGGAAAGGGAGACATCCGCCGTTTCCTGGATCAGTACATGGACTGGTATGAGGATACGAAAGATACCGGGTATATTTCCATGTTCACCTGTAATCATGACACGTTTCGGCCGCGCTATAGTTTGGATTATAAAGAATTAAAACTTGCGTATGCGTTCCTGTTTACCATGCCGGGCGTTCCGTTTTTGTATTACGGAGATGAGATCGGTATGAGGTATCTGCAGCTGCCCACCAAGGAGGGGGGATACACCAGAACCGGCTCCCGCACGCCGATGCAGTGGAACAGTGGAAAGAATCTCGGCTTTTCAGAAGGATGCCAGGACAGTCTTTACCTTCCGGTGGATCCGGCGCAGGACGCACCCACTGTTGAGGCGCAGGAGAGGGATCCGGCTTCCTTGCTCAATACGGTGAAAGCGATTCTGGCTCTGCGCCAGGAACAGCCGGATCTGCAGGCCGATGCGAATCTGGAGATTATTATCGGGAAAAAAGAACAGCCCCTTGTTTACCGAAGAGGTCAGATCTTGGTGGCATTGAATCCTTCCGGGGAAAATGCCGCCGTTAAAGCAGATGTGACAGGGAAGGAAATCATTTTCTCCATCGGAGGAGGAGAATTGGCGGATGGGCAGATCAGGCTGGATGCTCAATCGTTCCTGATTATGAAGTAAACACAGGGAGGGCAATATATGAAGTGCAGTGAGACGCAGCAGCTGGTAAAACTTTATATAGAAAAGCAGCTTTCTGATCGGGAAATGGAGCAGTTTCTGGAGCATGTGGAGCACTGTCCGGAATGTTACGAAGAGTTGGAAATCTATTTTTCCATTTATGAGACACTGGGAGGAGCCGACAGGAATCCGGATACGGATGGCTTCGATTTTCAGGGAAAACTGATGGAGGATATAAAAAATACAAGGCGGTATCTTTACTGGAGAAAGGCATATCGCCTTTTTCGTTTTTCCATTGTTCTGGTGGCGGAGCTTTTGCTGCTGCTGACAGTATTAACCAGTTTTGAACTACATGGTGAAAAAGGCAGCAGAGGTACCACTGTTTACCGGATCATCTATGGATATCACGGAGACACGGAAAGCGAAACCCACACAGAGACCGGGAATGAAATGGAAAGCGAAACCGAACACAAAACCAAGATGGGAGCAATGGAGCGTGAGTAAGGAAAAAATAGTACTGATCGACGGACATAGTATTTTAAACCGTGCTTTTTATGGGGTCCCTGATCTGACCAACAGCGAAGGTCTCCACACCAATGCGGTGTACGGGTTTCTAAATATTATGTTTAAGATACTGGATGAAGAACAGGCGGATTATCTGGCGGTAGCCTTTGACTTGAAAGCGCCTACCTTCCGTCACAAAATGTACGAAGGCTACAAAGGAACCCGAAAACCCATGCCACAGGAGCTGCACCAGCAGGTTCCGGTGATGAAGGAAATGCTGACAGCCATGGGTATCCCCCTGATGATGCTGGAAGGTTATGAGGCAGACGATCTGCTGGGAACGGTATCCAGAGAAATGGAAGAGCAGGGGCTTCAGGTCTGCGTGGTTTCCGGGGATCGGGATCTGCTGCAGATCGCTTCAGAGCAGACTTGTGTCCGTATACCAAAGACAAAGCGTACCGGTACGGAGATTGAGAATTACCATACACAGGATGTGATCGATAAGTATCAGGTAACGCCGCTTCAGATAATAGAACTGAAGGCGCTGATGGGAGACGCATCCGACAATATCCCGGGCATCCCCGGTGTAGGGGAAAAAACAGCAGCAAAGATTATCTCAGAGTATGGCTCTATTGAAAATGCTTACGAGCATGTGGAGGAGATCAAGCCAAACAAGGCAAAGGAGTCTCTTCGGGAACATTACGATCTGGCGGTGCTGAGTAAGAAGCTGGCTGCGATTGATCGCCTCAGTCCGTACACGCTGGATCTGGAAAGCGCCCGTATCGGTAATCTCTACACGCAGCAGGCTCTGGAACTATGCAAAAAACTGGAATTTAAAAATATGCTGTCCCGGTTTGAATGCCGTACGGAAGGTGAGACAGAGGAAAACCGCTTCCGCACGATTACGGATTTTGGGGAGGCAGAAGCCTTTTTCGCAAAAGCAGCTTCGGATCCATCTGTAGGTTTCCGGCTGATATTGGAAAATGGATGTCTGCTGGGGATAGCGCTGACCCGCCTGGACAAAGAGACGGCGTATTTGCCGGTTCAGGGATTTCTTACGGAGGCATATCTTCTGGAGCAGCTTCGCAGTGTGATCGGAAATGTTAAGTCTGCTTTCACCATTGATCTGAAAGAGCAGTTACCCAGATTAAATATGGAGAAATCTCCGGTGTTTTTTGACGCTGCTATCGGGGCGTATTTGCTGAATCCATTAAAAAATGAATATACCTACGATGATATTGCCAAGGATTACTCCGGGCATATGTATCCATCCCGGGAGGAATTGCTGGGTAAGAAAAAACTGGCAGAAACAGCAGGGGAAGATGAGGAAGTGTTTGCCAAATTTGCCTGCTATCAGTCGTTGACCGCTCTTGAAGCGGGGGAACCAATTTGGGAAAAACTCAGAGAAACCGGTATGGAGCAGTTGTTCTTAGAGGTGGAGATGCCTCTGGTATTTACACTGTATGACATGGAAAACGCCGGAATCCTGGTAAAAGCAGAAGAACTGAAGATTTACGGAGAACAGCTTCACAAAAGAATCTTAGAACTGGAGACAGAAATCTACACGTTGGCGGGCGAAGAATTCAACATCAATTCACCCAAACAGCTGGGTGTGATCCTGTTTGAAAAATTAAAGATGCCTTACGGAAAAAAAACAAAGACCGGTTATTCCACCGCGGCAGATGTGTTGGAAAAACTGGCGGAGGAATACCCTCTGGTTTCCTTGATCCTGGAGTACCGGCAGCTGACAAAACTGAAATCAACGTATGCGGATGGGCTGGCCGGCTTCATTCAGGAAGATGGACGGATCCACAGCAAATTTAACCAGACCATTACAGCTACAGGACGCATCAGCAGCACCGATCCCAATCTGCAGAACATTCCGGTACGGACTGAACTTGGACGGCAGCTTCGCAAGGTATTTGTGCCCAAAGAGGGATATCTCTTTCTGGATGCTGACTACTCTCAGATCGAGCTGAGGGTACTGGCCCATATGTCGGGAGATGAGCAACTCATTGGGGCGTATGGGGAGGCGCAGGATATCCACGCGATCACCGCATCCCAGGTATTCCATGTGCCTCTGGATCAGGTGACCGCGCTGGAACGCAGAAACGCCAAGGCAGTAAATTTTGGAATCGTATACGGGATCAGTTCCTTTGGACTGAGCCAGGATCTGAGCATTACAAGAAAAGAAGCGCAGGAATATATAGAACAGTACTTTAGGACCTACCCGGGAATCAAACGTTTCCTGGACGGCGCCGTGGAGGACGCGAAGACGAAGGGCTATGCAGTAACTCTCTTTGGCAGACGCCGCCCGGTACCGGAACTGAAGTCCAGCAATTTTATGCAGCGCTCTTTTGGGGAGCGGGTTGCCATGAACTCGCCGATCCAGGGAACAGCGGCGGATATTATCAAGATCGCCATGGTGAGAGTTAATGAGAGACTGAAAACGGAAGGCCTAAGCTCCCGGCTGCTTTTGCAGGTGCATGACGAATTGCTGATCGAGACAGAAAAATCAGAGGTGGAACAGGTAAAAGATATCCTGAGACAGGAAATGATGGAGGCGGCCGACCTGGCAGTTCCACTGGAGATCGATATGCATGCGGGAGAGAGCTGGTATGACGCAAAGTGAGAGGAATACAGGGGAAAATAAGATGCGCGTCCTTGGCATCACCGGCGGCGTGGGGGCAGGAAAGAGCACCGTGCTGGATTATCTAAAGCAGCGCTATGGGGCCAGGGTACTCCAGTGCGATGAGGCGGCCAAAATCTTGCAGGAGCCGGGAGGCTCCTGTTACCGTCCTATGACAGAGCTGCTCGGAGAGGATGTGCTGGGACGAGACGGCAGATTTGACCGGGGAAAGATAGCGGCGATGGTTTTTGCGCAGGAGGAAGTTCTGAAAAGACTGAACGCCATTGTTCACCCTGCGGTAAAGGAGTATGTGGTAAAGGAAATCCATAAAGAGAGGGAACGCAGGAAACATTTTCTTTTTGTGGTGGAGGCTGCGTTACTTCTGGAGGACGGGTATGGGCACATCTGTGATGAGATCTGGTACATTCATGCCGACGAGAGGGTTCGCCGGCAGCGCCTGCGGGAAAGCCGCGGCTACTCAGACAAGAAGATCACGCAGATCATGAGCACCCAGCATACGGAAGAGTATTTTCGCCAATATTGTCAGTTTACGGTTGACAACAGCGGCGATAATGTGGAAAATACATATGAACAAATAGACGAAGGATTGAAGAAACATGGATTTTTGTAGTATAGCCAGCGGCAGCAGCGGAAACTGTATCTACGTTGGTTCCGACCATACTGCTGTGCTTGTGGACACCGGAATCAGCGGAAAAAAGATTGCGGAGGGCATGAAAGCCATCGGCCGTAAACCGGAAGAGCTGAATGGAATTCTGATCACCCATGAACATTCTGACCATATCAAGGGACTTGGGGTGATGGCCAGGAAATACGGTATACCTATCTATACCACCCCCGGCACCAGGGAGGCCATCTGTAAATGCGGATCTCTTGGAGTTATCGAGGAAGGACTTTTCCACGAAATTCACGCGGATGAAGGATTTGCGATACAAGATCTGGAGATCATGCCGTTTCGGATTTCCCACGACGCAGCCCAGCCTGTAGCTTATCGGATCAAAAACGGAGATAAATCAGTTGCCGTGGCCACCGATATGGGATGTTACAGCGATTACATCATAGATCATCTGCAGGGGCTGGACGGCATTCTGCTGGAGTCGAATCATGATATCAATATGCTTCAGGTGGGCTCTTACCCTTATCCTCTGAAGCAGAGGATCCTTGGAAAAAGGGGCCATCTCTCCAACGAGAACGCCGGGCGGCTGCTGTGTGAAATCCTGCATGATGATCTGAAGTTTATCATGCTGGGGCATTTAAGCAAGGAAAACAATTATGAGGCGCTGGCCTACGCCACAGTGTGCGCGGAGATCACCATGGGGGATAATCCATTCAAGGCGGAGGATTTCCCAATACAGGTGGCAAAACGGGATCAGGTGACCATGCCGATTGCGCTGTAGGAACACGCGGCGTATAATAAAGCAGCAAAAGTGCAGAGAACTACATAGAGAGAGTCAGGGCAGGGAGGACAATATGAAAAAAACGATCATTACAGTGGTAGGAAAAGATACTGTGGGCATCATTGCCAGCGTGTGTACCTATCTGGCGGAGAACAATATTAATATTCTGGACATTTCACAGACCATCGTCAATGGATATTTTAACATGATGATGGTGACGGACGCGTCAGAAGCTGCGAAATCCGCGGTGGAGATTGCGGATGAGATGGAAGAACTGGGAAGAAAGATGAATCTGAGTATCCGCTGTATGCATGAAGACATTTTCAATACAATGCATCGGGTATAAAATGATGTAAGGGTCAAAAGGGCTTTTGACCCTTACATCATAAAATTGCAGGATCCACAGAATAACGCAGGGAGATAGAGATAATGATCAATCAAAGGGAAGTTACGGAAACGATCGATATGATTACCCGGGAGAATCTGGACGTCCGCACCATTACGCTGGGCATAAGTTTGCTGGACTGTATCGACTCGGATCTGGAAACATTAAATCATAATATTTACAGTAAAATTACGGAAAAGGCCAGGAACCTTGTCTTAGTGGGAAGAGAGATTGAGAGAGAGTATGGGATACCCATTGTGAATAAACGGATCTCTGTCACACCCATAGCACTGATCGGCGGAAGCGCCTGCGAAACGCCGGAAGACTATGTGACCATCGCCCAAACCCTGGATACGGCGGCCAAGGAAGTGGGAGTGAACTTTATCGGAGGGTTCTCCGCCCTGGTGTCAAAGGGGATGACTGAGAGTGATGAAAAACTGATCCGGGCGATCCCGCAGGCTCTGGCCACCACAGAACGGGTCTGCAGCTCCGTCAATGTGGGATCCACCAAATGCGGAATAGATATGGACGCAGTGCGCCTTATGGGTGAGATCATACTGGAGACTGCCACCCTTACCAAAGAACAGGATTCTCTGGGCTGCGCGAAACTGGTGGTATTCTGTAACGCGCCGGATGATAATCCTTTTATGGCTGGAGCATTCCATGGCGTGACGGAGGGAGATACCGTCATCAATGTAGGCGTCAGCGGTCCGGGAGTAGTGAAGACTGCACTGGAGCAGGTGAGAGGTCAAGGGCTGGAAGTGCTCTGTGAGACCATAAAGAAAACCGCATTCAAGGTTACGAGAGTGGGGCAGCTTGTGGCTCAGGAGGCTTCCAAAAGGCTGAATGTGCCATTTGGCATCATTGATCTTTCACTGGCTCCCACGCCGGCCATCGGAGACAGTGTGGCGGATATCCTCTGCGAGATCGGCCTGGAGCACGCCGGAGCCCCCGGTACCACAGCGGCTCTGGCCCTGCTGAATGATCAGGTAAAAAAGGGAGGAGTAATGGCTTCTTCTTATGTGGGAGGACTGAGCGGAGCCTTTATTCCGGTCAGCGAGGATCAGGGAATGATTAATGCGGTGGAAGCAGGGGCGCTGACGCTGGAGAAACTGGAAGCCATGACCTGCGTCTGCTCGGTAGGCCTGGATATGATCGCGGTTCCGGGAGATACAAAGGCGGCCACCATCTCCGGCATCATTGCAGATGAGATGGCCATCGGGATGGTCAACCAGAAGACCACGGCAGTACGCCTGATCCCGGTGATCGGAAAAGGAGTGGGTGAGATGGTAGAGTTCGGAGGCCTTCTGGGCTACGCTCCCATCATGCCGGTCAATTCCTTCTCCTGCGAGGCATTTGTGAACAGAAGAGGAAGGATCCCGGCACCGATCCACAGTTTCAAAAATTAACGGATGAAGGGCTGTCGATTTAGAGTGACGATGTTTGTATATATCCATGTGTACGGCTATGCATGGACAAATGTTCGACCTGGGGCGGACTTTCGTCCGATCACAGACGAATATTTGTCCAGAGCATCGTTCGAACACAGGATATATGCAAACCTGAATCATATCAATCGACAGCCCTTTTATGCCGAAGAATTGTAGTAGAAGGGAATAGATAAAATGCATATCAAGCAGGAAGCCATTTTGATGTTTCGTATAGATGACGCGAAGCGCAGAGTGATTGAAACGATCTGTTTTCAGATGGGAATGACCGCTGTAGAGGTTGCCGCGGAAGAGGAAAATGCGCCGCTGGGACTGCTGGCGGGAGCGGAGGGTTGGAGAAATCCTCTTCTCATGGGAAATATCAGAGAAGTACAGCCTCTGACGGAGGAAATGCTGGTGATGGCGGGGCTTTCCGATGAGTCGCTGGAGGTGTTTCTGGCGAAGCTGCGGCAGTACCATGCGGGAGTATCTCTGAAGGCGGTGCTGACGCAGCAGAATGCGGTGTGGAACGCCGGGCAGCTGCAGGGAGAATTGAAGCGGGAACGGGCGGAATTTTTTAGAAAGAGTGAAAACACATGAATAAGAAAACAGTTAAATACGCTCTCCTGGCTTCTCTTCCGGTGATGGCAGGCTATATAGTGCTTGGGATCGGATTTGGTATTTTGCTCTATGACAAGGGCTATTCGTTTTGGTGGGCGATCCTGATGAGCGTGGTCATTTATGCAGGTTCCATGCAGTATGTGGGTGTGGGACTGCTATCCGGCGGCGCTTCGCTGATCTCAACCGCCATTATGACGCTGATGGTCAATGCCAGACATTTGTTCTACGGGATTTCCATGGTGGAAAAATACCGGGATACCGGGACCGCGAAGCCCTATCTGATCTATGCGCTGACGGATGAGACGTATTCTCTGGTGTGTGATCCGCAGCTGCCGGATGGTGTAGACCGAAAGAAGTATTACATTCTGGTCTCCCTGATGGATCAAAGCTACTGGGTTTTTGGCAGCTTTCTGGGGGGCTTTCTGGGCAGCGCGCTGAAGTTTAACAGCCAGGGTATTGATTTTGCCATGACGGCATTGTTTGTGGTGATTTTTGTGGAGCAATGGGAGAAGGCCAGTCACCACATTCCTGCGGTTCTGGGACTGGCATTGTCGCTGATCTGTCTTTTGATCTTCGGTCCGGATCGGTTTCTGATCCCTGCCATGCTCTGCATTCCGGCAGGGTTGTTCTTGTTGAAGGGAAAAATTGTTGAGGAAAAGAATTGCGAAGGAGGGACAAAAGAATGATCGACACATCAAGGGCGCTGCTTCTGATCGCAGTAATGTCAGCAGTGACCATGCTTCTGCGATTTCTTCCGTTTGTCCTTTTTTCAAAAAGTACACCAAAACCCATCCTGTATCTGGGGGAAGTACTGCCGTATTCTATCATGGCGATGCTGGTGGTGTACTGTCTGAGAAATACTTCTGTTTTGGAAACGCCCCACGGACTGCCGGAGGCGGTTTCGGTGGCTGTGGTAATACTCCTTCATAAGTGGAAGCACAGTACGCTTCTGTCGATTTTGGGCGGAACGCTTTGCTATATGTTGTTTGTACAGGTGATACTTTAAGAAAATACAAAGACCGTTTCACACAACGTACACGATTTTTACAAATTCCTTTCACGAAGGGTGATTATACTGCCAGTATAGAGTTTCAGTATTTATCTGGAAATGATCTCTTTCGCAAAGCAGGAGGAAAACGAAAATTACGAATAATACCAGAAAGGAGGAGAGAAGATTGGGATTGAGGCATGAGTGGAAACACGAACTGAATTATCTGGATCTTCTGGTGATCCGACAGCGGCTCGGTGCGATAGCAAAGCCGGATCCTCATGCGATCGGCGGGAAGTATCACATCCGCAGCCTATATTTTGACAACAGGAATGACAAGGCGCTCAGAGAGAAGATCGACGGGGTCAACCGGCGGGAAAAATTCCGTATCCGTTACTATAACGGCGATACGAGTTTTATCCAGCTGGAGAAAAAAACCAGGGAGAACGGACTGGGAAATAAATTCTCGGCCAGATTATCGGTCTTAGAGGCACAGAGCATTGTGAATGGAGAGATCAGCTGGATGGCGGAGTGTGGGGACAGGCCGCTTTTGCAGGAGCTTTACAGTCAGATGCTGGGACAGGGACTTAAGCCAAAGACCATCGTGGACTATACCAGGGAGCCATTCGTCTATGGACCTGGAAACGTGAGAGTGACACTGGACTACGATATCCGGACAGGACTTGCCTGCACGGATTTTCTGAATCCGGATGCGGTGACGATCCAGGCAGCGCAGGCCCCTATTATACTGGAAGTGAAGTGGGACGGGTTTTTGCCGCAGATCATAAAGGATGCGGTGCAATTAGAAAACAGGCACGCAGCGGCTTTTTCCAAGTACGCGGTGTGCAGGATGTATGATTGATCTATGTAAATTAATTTAGGAGGATACAGAAATGACATTCAACGACATATTTAAATCAGATTTTCTGGATAATATTACCGGAGTTACGATCCCGGATATGCTGATCGCCCTGGTACTGGCGTTCTGCATTGGACTTTTCATTTTCCTTGTGTATAAGAAGACGTTCAGCGGAGTGATGTACTCCTCCAGTTTCGGCGTGACACTGGTGGCTCTGACGATGATCACAACACTGGTGATCCTGGCTGTAACATCAAATGTGGTGCTGTCCCTGGGTATGGTAGGCGCCCTTTCCATCGTACGTTTCCGTACCGCCATCAAGGAACCCCTGGATATCGCGTTTCTGTTCTGGTCCATCGCGGCAGGAATCGTTCTGGCGGCGGGACTGGTTCTTCTATCAGTGATCGGCAGTCTGCTGATCGGAATCATGCTGCTGGTATTTGTGAATAAGAAATCTCATTCCAATCCTTATATTGTGGTACTTCAATGTGAAAATAAAGCCGGCGAGGACGCGGCAGTTGCCTATTTAAAGCAGCACGTCCGTAAATCAGTAACGAAGAGCAAGACGGTTGCCAGGGGTCAGATCGAACTGAATATGGATATTCGTCTGAAAGACGATAATACAGATTTTATCAATGACCTGGCAGATTTGGAAGGTGTGAAGCAGGCAGTGTTAGTGAGCTATAATGGAGATTACATGGGTTAACCCCTTTAATGAAGAGCAAGGAGGAAGAAAGTATGTCAACGCATAAGACAATTGATAAGATCTGTGTTGCGGCAGTGATTTTCTCCCTGCTGGTCACGGCTTTTATGGTCGGCCTCTCCGCCTCCCGGACGCTGGCGGATACCTATGTGCAGGGATATGAGAATCGCCTGTTTGACACATCAAAAGTCCATGAGATTTATATTGTGATGGATGATTGGGACAGCTTTATCGAAAACTGTGAAAATGAGGAATACGCCCCCTGCACGGTGATTATTGACGGCGAGAAGTTTAAGAATGCAGCGATCCGGGCAAAGGGAAATACTTCCCTGAGTTCCGTCTCCCGGATGAACAGTCAGAGATACAGTTTCAAGATCGAGTTTGATCACTATCAGAGCGGCGTGACTTATCATGGTCTGGATAAGCTGTGCCTGAATAACATCATTCAGGATAATACCTATATGAAAGATTATCTGTCCTACCGTCTGATGGAGGAGTTTGGAGCCAACAGCCCGCTGTGCAGTTACGCGTATATCAATGTGAACGGAGAGGAATGGGGGCTTTATCTGGCAGTAGAAGCAGTAGAAGACGCTTTTCTAAACCGAAATTACGGCGGAGAGCAGGGGGATCTTTATAAACCGGATAGTTCCGGATTTGGAGGAGGACGCGGCAACGGGCGGGATTTTGACATGGATCAGTTCCTGGAAGAGCGCGGGGAAGCGCTGGCGCGGGGAAGGCAGGCGGCCCAGACAGAAGCCGATAAGCAGCAGCCTTCTTTTGAGGAAAACAACATGACTTTGCCTGGAGACAGAAACGGACCGGAGAAAACGGCTTTGCCGGAAGGTTTCGACCTCCCGGAGGGATTTGAACTGCCGGAAGATATGTCAGAGTTTATGAAAGAGATGCCGGGAAGAATGGGCGGCCCGGGTGGTATGGGCGGCCCCGGAGAGATGGCAGGCGGCGGAGGTAACGGGATGGGCAGCAGTGATGTAAAGCTGCAGTACATTGACGATGATCCGAACAGCTATGCCAACATTTTCGACAATGCAAAGACAAAGGTGACAAATAAAGATAAGACCCGTTTGATCGATGCACTGAAAAACCTAGGCAGGCAGGAGAATCTGGAAGAGACAGTGAACATTGAAGCGGTGATCAGATACTTTGTGGTACACCTGTTTGTCTGCAATGACGACAGCTATACCGGGCAGATGATCCATAACTACTATTTGTATGAAGAAAACGGACAGTTATCCATGATCCCATGGGATTACAATCTGGCCTTTGGAGGTTTTAGTTCATCGGGCGATGCCGCTTCTCTGGTAAACCGGCCCATTGATACGCCGATCTCTTCCCAGGGTTCTGGAGACAGTGCCGATTCCCGGCCAATGATCGACTGGATTCTGGATAACGAAGAGTATCTGGAACAGTATCATGCGTATTATCAGGAATTTCTGGAACGATATTTCTCAGAAGACCAGTTGATCCGGATGATAGAAGAAACCTGGGATCTGATTGCTCCTTATGTGGAAAAGGATCCCACGAAATTCTGTACTTATGAAGAAGCGGAGAAGGGAGTGGAAACGCTCAAACAGTTCGTGAGCCTGCGGGCCGGGAGCATTCAGGGCCAGCTGGATGGAACGATCCCATCCACTACCGCCGGACAATCGGAGGATGCGGACAGTCTGATCGACGCGTCAGATATCACGCTTTCCGACATGGGATCTATAAATTCCGCAGGTCAGGGCCCCGGCGGCGGAGACGGTTTTCCGGGCGGAGGTTTTCCCGGCGGCAATTTCCCCGGCGGCGGTTTCCCGGGCAGCAGAGAGACTCAGGGAGAAGACCTCGGGAATGATGAGGGAGCGTCTTTGGGCAGTGACACTTCCGAAAATGAAGAAAGCGCTTCGGAGGCGGTCACCGAACAGGGAATGATGGAATGAGTACGGGAGATTACGCAATCATAGATATACATGCGCATTTCTGCTCAGAAAAAGAACTGGAGATCCGAAGAAACCATTCTATCTGCACCTGCTTTAGCAGCGGCACTCCCGGGGAATGGGAATCAATAAAGCAGTTCCGGAAGCGGGAAGAGTTGATGTTCAGCTTCGGAATACATCCCTGGTATGCGGATCGGTATGAGGCCGGCGACTGCGGGGACTATCTGCGGGAGTGTGATATGGTCGGTGAGATCGGCATGGATTCGGTGTGGTGCCGGGTGCCGCTTGCCATCCAGCAAAAACGCTTTGAAAAGCAGCTCCAGATCGCGGCGGATCTTGGTAAACCGGTGATTCTGCACACTAAGGGGCAGGAAAGCCGGATCGCAGAAATACTTCGGGATTTTCCAGGAAGGGCGTGTGTCCATTGGTATTCGGGGGGAAGGAAAGAATTTGAAAAATTTTTAGATATGGATTGTTTCTTTACCCTGGGGCCGGATATCGCAGAGGTATGCCGCAACAGGAGAGGTGAAAAATTCGGTATTTACCGTCTTATGATGAAGGAAATACCGGCGGAGCGAATGTTTGTAGAGACAGACGGTATCCCGGCAGTTGCCTGGATCAGAGGCACAGAAGATGTTAAGCCGGAGGAACTGCCGGTTGTACTGAAAAAAAACATGGAATTTGCGGCGGCCGTGAAAAAAATGAAAGCTCAGGAGCTGGCAAAGCAGATGCAGCGCAATCTCCTGATGATGTTAAACAGGAGTTGAGTATGGAGAAGAATGAGATCATTCTGATATATGGAAAGCAATACAAAGATATGACCAGGGAGCTGCTTGCACAGGCATCCCTGGCTTCTATGATCCCATCGAAAGACACACTGATCGGTATAAAGCCAAACCTGCTGGGACAGGTACTTGCCAAGGAGGGAGCCACTACGCATCCGGAAGTGGTGGCGGGGCTGATTGAATATCTGCAGGAAAATGGTTTTCAAAACATTGTGATCCTGGAAGGATCCTGGGTGGGAGATACCACTGAGGAGACGATAAAATACTGTGGATATGACCGCATCTGCGAGACCTACGGAGTGCCCTTCTGGGATATGCAAAAAGACGCGTATGAGGAAGTGGAGTGCAGCGGACTGCGGCTGAATATCTGCAAGCATGCCAGAGAAATAGAATTCCTGATCAATGTGCCGGTGTTAAAGGGTCATTGCCAGACCAGGATCACCTGCGCTCTCAAAAACATGAAGGGTCTGATCCCAAACAGCGAGAAACGCCGTTTTCACCGTATGGGTCTGCATGATCCCATCGGGCATCTTTCCCTGGGGCTGCATCAGAATTTTATACTGGTGGACAGCATCTGCGGGGACCTTACCTTTGAGGACGGAGGTAATCCTGTAGAACAAAATCGGCTGATGGCCGCTGCAGATCCTGTGCTTTGCGACGCCTATGGCTGCTATCTTCTGGGAATACCGGTAGACAGTGTGCCGTATATTACCACCGCGGCCGGCCTGGGGGTTGGCTGCTGTGATCTCTCTGAGGCAAAGATCACGGTTCTCGGAGAACGAGAAAGGCATGTGGAAAGGGAGAGGGGAGGATACCGCCATGTGATGAAACTGGCGGAAAAAGCGGAAGAGGTAGATTCCTGCTCCGCCTGCTACGCCTATCTGATCCCGGCCCTTTTGATGCTGGAGGAAGATGGTCTGTTGGAGCAGCTTGAGGAAAAAATCTGCATTGGGCAGGGGTATCGTGGAAAGACCGGAGAACTGGGCGTTGGAAACTGCACGAAGCGGTTTCAACATACCGTGGCGGGCTGCCCTCCCACAGAAACGCAGATGTACGAATTTCTAAAGCGGTATCTTCAGGAGAAGACGTTTCCTGATTCGAAATAATGGATGAAAATGCTTAAGAAAAAGTAAAATCAGTTCCGTTTCGTTGACTGAGTATTGGCATTTAGGTATAATAAAGATATTAAGACTTATACATCTCAAGGGGAATGGGGATTTTACGAAATGAATATATTATTTTATCTGGTTCCAAAAAACGAACTTGTTTACATTTACGATGACTATACGGTACGTCAGACCATGGAAAAGATGGAGTATCACCGTTACGCATCGGTACCCATTATCAATCGAAAAGGGAATTATGTGGGCAGTCTGACAGAGGGGGATCTGTTGTGGGAGCTGAAGCGGCGGAATATCAGCGACAGGAAAGAACTGGAGGATATGCCCATCAGACAGTTGAAACGACGCCGGGACAATCAGCCGGTGAATATCAACTGTGACATGGAGGATCTGGTTATGACGTCTATGAACCAAAATTTTATACCTGTAGTGGATGACAACGGTACATTCATAGGTATCGTTACCCGGAAAAGTATTATTTCGTATTGTTTTGACCAGTATAAGAAGACAAAAGCCAAATAAAAACCGCTTTTTCTTGACAAGACGGCGCTTTGCCGATATAATAGGGAAGATTGGAGGGGCGTTCTGCGGTGAAAGGATGCCCTTTTTTATGCATACGCCCGCGTATGGGAATTTTTCGGCTTACGCGAGGAAATATTCAGTGATATTATTTTAATGTAAAGAGGTGGGTGTTATGAGTAAATACAGTAAGGAAGATATTATGCGGATCGTAGAGGAAGAGGATGTGGAATTCATCCGACTTCAATTTACCGATCTTTTCGGAGTTTTAAAAAATGTGGCGATTACCACCACACAGTTGGAGAAGGCACTGAATAACCGGATCATGTTTGACGGTTCCTCCATTGACGGGTTTATGCGCATCGAGGAGTCTGACATGTATCTGTATCCGGATCTGGACACGCTGGTTATTTTCCCCTGGAGACCCCAGAGAGGCAAGGTGGCGCGGCTGATCTGCGATCTTTACTATCCCGGCGGCGAACCCTTTGACGGGGACAGCCGATATGTGCTGAAAAAGGTGCTGAAGGAAGCTGGAGATATGGGGTATAAATTTCTGGTAGGACCGGAGTGCGAGTTCTTCCTTTTTCATCTGGATGACAATGGAGCGCCCACTACCATTACGCATGAAAATGCCGGATATTTCGATGTGGGACCGCTGGATCTCGGGGAAAATGCCAGAAGAGATATGGTACTCACCCTGGAAGAGATGGGCTATGAAGTGGAGGCTTCCCATCATGAGGCGGCTCCTGCCCAACATGAGATCGATCTGCACTATGACGAAGCATTGAAGACGGCGGATACCATCATGACATTTAAACTGGCGGCAAGAACCATAGCAAAGCGCCACGGACTTCACGCTACCTTTATGCCGAAGCCAAAGTCCGGTATCCACGGCTCCGGTATGCATATCAACATGTCTCTCTGCAAAAATGGCATCAATACGTTCTATGATGAAAAGGATGAGAATGGATTGAGTCAGGAAGCGTATTATTTTATTGGGGGATTGATGAAACATATGAGGGGAATGTCCCTGGTTACCAATCCCCTGGTAAATTCTTATAAACGCCTGATATCCGGTTATGAAGCGCCAAGCCACGTTGCCTGGTCACCCACCAACCGGAGCGTTTCTATCCGTATTCCTGCTTACAGCGGATTTAATACCAGAGTGGAATTGCGCAGCCCCGATTCCGCAGCAAATCCGTATCTGACTCTGGCAGTTTGCCTGGCTGCCGGTCTGGATGGGATCAAGAATAAAATCCTGCCGCCGGCCAGCCTGGAGGAGAACGCGGCGCTGCTCAGCGACGCAGACCGTCAGGTCAGAGGGGTGGAAGCTCTGCCCGTTAATCTGTTGGAGGCGCTGGAGGCGTTCCAGCAGGATACTCTGATCCAGGAAGTACTGGGAGAACACATTGTACAGAAGCTGATCGAGGCAAAGCAGGAGGAGTGGAATAATTATTTCGTTCAGGTGTCCGCCTGGGAGCTTGATCAGTATCTGATGAAATTCTAAGGAAACCCTGATTTAATCATCGTTTCTTAAAATTTATTTTCTGCAGATCATCGGAGTTTGAAACAGAAACGATGGAGCAGGAGGACTGGGATGACAAATATAATTGTGGTATTTCCGAAGCCGGAGGATGCCAGAAGTATCCGTAATTTTTTGATGCGAAGCGGATATTCCGTGGCGGCGACGTGTACCAGCGGCACGGTTGCCCTACAGGCAGTGGACAATCTGAATGAGGGGATCATTGTCTGCGGATACCGGTACAGGGATATGCTGTATGATGAACTGTTCGAGAATTTGCCGGCGACTTTTGAAATGCTGCTGGTAGCTTCGGAGAGAGTCATCGAAGAGGGGATTCCCCAAGGAGTGACCGGTATCAGTATGCCTCTGAAAGTGCAGGAGTTGGTGGAAGCACTGGAACGGATCCTCTTTTCACTGGAGCGGGAGCGAAAAAAGCGAAGGACAGCTCCAAGACAAAAGAGTGCAGAAGAACTAAAACAGATCGCCCAGGCCAAAGCGTTGCTGATGGAGCGCAACCGGATGAGCGAAGAGGAAGCGCATCGTTACCTGCAAAAGACCAGCATGGACAGTGGGACGAATATTGCGGAGACCGCTCAGATGCTGCTGAGTTTAATGAAGGCGTGAGGTGAGCCATATGAAGTTTACTAAGATGCATGGTATCGGAAATGATTATGTATATGTGAACTGTTTTACAGAAACAGTCCCGAACCCGGAAGAGACAGCCAGGTTTGTCAGCGACCGTCATTTTGGCATCGGATCTGATGGACTGATACTAATAAAGCCATCCAAAATCGCGGACTTTGAGATGGATATGTACAATTCAGACGGCTCCCCAGGGGCCATGTGCGGGAACGGTATCCGGTGTGTAGCCAAATATGTGTATGACTATGGATTGACGGATAAGACCAGTATTACGGTGAGCACCCGAAGCGGGATCAAATATCTGGATCTTACCGTGGAGAACGGAAAAGTAGTCCGGGTGAAGGTAGACATGGGAGCGCCGCTCCTGAATGCGTCGGATATTCCGGTACGATTCAAGAAAGAACAGTTAATTAATGAACCGGTTTGTATAGACGGTAAAGAATTTCATATAACCTGTGTATCCATGGGAAATCCTCATTGTGTGGTGCCGGTAGAAGATGTGGATCATCTTAAAATAGAGGAGATCGGCCCTAAATTTGAACACAGTGATTATTTTCCGGACAGGGTGAACACAGAATTTATACGGGTCATGGATCGAAATACGGTGCAGATGCGTGTCTGGGAGAGGGGAGCCGGGGAAACCTGGGCCTGCGGTACCGGCGCCTGCGCGGTGGCGGCAGCCTGTATATTGAATGGCTGGACAGAAGATAACGTGCTGGTGAAACTAAGGGGCGGCGATCTGGAGATATTCTGGGACAGAAACAAAAACACGATCTATATGACCGGCCCGGCGAAGGTAGTATTTGATGGATCCATTGATCTTTAAAGCATAGAAAGAGGAGGGAATTATGTTTAGAATTAATGAAAATTATCTGAAACTTCCGGGAAGCTATCTGTTTTCCACCATCGGAAAGAAAGTAGCAGCCTATCAGGCGCAGCATCCGGAAAAATCCATTATCCGTCTTGGAATCGGTGACGTGACCCAGCCGCTGGCGCCTGCCATCATTGAAGCGCTTCACGGTGCAGTGGAAGAGATGGGTCATGCGGAAACATTCCATGGATACGCGCCGGATCTGGGATACGAGTTTTTGCGGAATGCTATCGCGAAAAACGACTATGCGGACCGGGGATGCGATATCGCGGCGGATGAGATTTTTGTTTCTGACGGTGCGAAGTGTGACTCCGGAAATATACAGGAAATATTTGGTCTGGACAATAAGATCGCAGTGTGCGACCCGGTATATCCGGTCTATGTGGATTCTAACGTAATGGCAGGAAGGACCGGAACCTATGATCCGAAAACGGAAATGTGGAGCGATGTGATCTACATGCCCTGCAGGGAAGAGAATGATTTTGCTCCGGAACTGCCCAGGGAGACGCCGGATCTGATCTATCTATGTTTCCCCAACAATCCTACCGGTTCCACTATCACGAAAGATCAGCTGCAGGAGTGGGTGGATTATGCCAACAAAGTCGGGGCGGTGATCATTTACGACGCAGCTTATGAGGCGTACATATCCGAAGAAAATGTTCCCCATACCATATTTGAATGCAGGGGAGCCCGTACCTGTGCAATTGAGCTGAAATCATTTTCCAAAAATGCAGGCTTTACCGGAACCCGTCTGGGATACACGGTCATTCCAAAAGATTTGAAATGCGGCGATGTTTCTCTCCATTCTCTCTGGGCCAGACGCCACGGAACGAAGTATAACGGCGCGCCCTATATTGTACAGAGAGCGGGAGAGGCAGTGTACTCAGAGGCGGGAAAAACTCAGCTGAAGCAGCAGGTAGCCTATTACATGAATAACGCAAAGACTATATTGAATGGACTCAGGGAGGCAGGTTTTTCTGTTTCCGGCGGAGTGAATGCCCCCTATATCTGGCTGAAAACACCGGATCAGATGTCCTCCTGGGAATTTTTTGATTATCTTCTGGAGAATGCCGGTGTGGTAGGAACCCCGGGGTCTGGTTTTGGACCTAGCGGAGAAGGATATTTCCGACTTACCGCATTCGGCAGCTACGAAAATTCAGTAGCTGCTCTGGAGCGGATCAAAAAACTTTAAGAGCTGGAGGACATTATGGAGAAACCAGGAAAGACCTGGCGAAAGTACTTTGCGGTGCTGGTGATCGCGGCAGCAGTGTCACTTTCCGCATGGACCAGGACGGACGCGGCTACAGAAAATGAAAAAACAGTGTTCACCTTTTTGACAGATAATATGGGATTGAGCCCGGCGGCAGCATGCGGCATTATGGCCAATATCAGCGCTGAATCCGGCTTTCGCTCCGGTATTACAGGGCTTGGCGGCGCCTATGGCATCTGCCAGTGGGCCGGGGTAAGACAGCCCCGCCTGAGAAGCTGGTGCGCCGGCAATGGATTTAACTATACTACGCTGACAGGACAGCTCTACTTTATGAAATATGAGCTGGCGGCTTATTATCCCCAGGTGAACAATTATATTAAGACTGTAGCCAACACTTCAAAAGGCGCGTACAATGCGGGATTTTACTGGTGCTATTATTATGAGCGCCCTGCCAATACCTATTCATCCGCATGCTACAGAGGTAATTTAGCTCAGAATAATTTCTGGAAAAATATGGGAACAGACAGTATCTACCTGACCGGGGCGGTGGCCGCCAACGGGGTGAAGCTGTCCTGGAACAAGACGAATGGGAACGGTTATCAGGTAAAACGGGCAGCCAAACTGAACGGAACGTACAAGGTGATTGCCACCACGGGGAAAAAGGCGAAAAGTTATACGGATGGGACCGCCAAAGTCGGAAAGACATATTATTATTACATAGAGCCGCTGGATGGAGAAAACTCCCAGATCCGTTCCAATAAGGTTTCCTGCAGTATGCAGAAATCTCTTCAGGATGAAGAATGCAGAATAAAACTGGCGGCAGCGGCATATACCTATGACGGGAAAGAAAAGACCCCAAAAGTCAAGGTGTACTATGACGGAAAGAAACTGACGAAAAATAAGGATTATACGGTGAGCTACAACTCCAACACTGATGCGGGAACCGCTTATGTGAAAGTCTCCGGCAAAGGAGAGTATGCGGGAACAAAAAAACTCACGTTTGAGATTGAAAAGGCAAACCAGAAACTGAAAGTTTCCGGTGTCAGAACAGTGATGCAGGAGGAACCGGTACTTCTGAAGATATCGGTGAAAGGAACGCCAAAACTGAAGTATTCTACTGAGGATACCCAGGTGGCAGTGGCAAAGAAAGGAAAGATTTATCCCAAAGGCGCCGGGGTGACCACTTTGACAGTCAAAGCAATGGCCTCTGATAATTACAAAGAGGCTGTGAAGAAAGTGACGGTCACGGTGTTCCCGGCAAAACCTGTGATCAGCAGGGCGGTTTCGAAAAATCGGGGAACGGCGCTTGTGAAGTGGAAGAGTGCAAAGAACCTGGACGGTTATGAAGTTCAATATGTGCGGGGGACCAGCTTTGAGGATGATACAAAGTTAGAGCTGATCGATACGCAGGACGTGCGCTCTGTCACCATCCAGGGTCTGAAAGCAGGAAAAAACTACAGTTTCCGCCTCCGCAGCTATGTGATAGAGGGTGAGGAAATTCTTTACAGCCAGTGGAGTGATCCGGTAATACTTAAGATTATTAAGTAAAAATGGCTTGAAACTATTTTTTAAATATGGTAGTATATCTCAGAAAAAGCTAAGAAAGAGACTCTGTCTTTGAAACTTGACAGGAATTCGGCATCACCGACTGAGAGTGCCGATGGAGGGAAGGAGACAATAGGGAACACTCTGGAGCCGACTGGCTGAAAGAAGAGTAGGTCAGTACGTGGATGCGCGTTAAGCATAAAAGAGCAGGCAGATTTTTTGCAATGCGGGTGGTACCGCGGATTTCGTTGATTCGTCCCGGAGTGTGTAAAAGCATTCCGGGACTTTTTTGCGCGTTGGCAATGAGCCATGCCAGGACGAAATATGTATGCGTTGGGAACTTGTTCACAAAAGCATTACATATTTCGTCCTGATAGGGCGAAGCCCGCGACCGAGCAAGCGAAGCTTGCGAGGTGCATGGCTCATTGAAGATGAACCATGCGAGGTGCGAGGTGCATGGCTCATTGAAGATGAACCATGCGAGGTGCATGGCTCATTGAAGATGAAGCTTGCGAGGTGCATGGCTCATTGAAGATGAACCATGCAAAAACCAAAAGGAGGAGATTATGATGGAATTTTTGACAGGTGTGAAACAGCCGGATACACTGGAGATCAAAGAATTACTGGCGGAGGATCTGGCAGGAGGGACGGTAAAGGTGAACGGTGCGATCCATGCGATTAATGATATGGGATCTGTAGTGTTTGTCATTCTGAGAAAGAGGGACGGTCTGCTCCAGTGTGTTTATGAGGAAAAGAAAGCCAACGAAGAGATGAAAAACCTGAAAGAGGCATCCACCGTGGAGGTGGAGGGAGTCCTGGCAAAAGACGACCGTGCCCCACATGGGATTGAACTGCGGATTCAGAATGTAACAGTACTTTCCGAGCCGGCATCGGCCATGCCCCTGCCCATCTCAAAATGGAAAATGAAAACTTCTCTGGATGCCAAACTGAACTACCGAAGTGTTTCCCTGAGAAATATCAGGGAACGGGCAAAGTTTAAAATTCAGGAAGGAATCGTAAGGGGATTTCGGGACTTCCTGTATCAGCAGGGCTTTACAGAGATCCATACACCGAAGATTGGAGCCAGAAGTGCGGAGGGCGGAGCAAACCTGTTCCGTCTGGACTATTTCCATCACCCGGCGGTGCTTCAGCAGAGCCCGCAGCTCTACAAGCAGATGATGGTGGGTGTGTTTGACCGCGTGTTTGAGACCGGTCCGGTATTTCGGGCGGAAAAGCACAATACAAAACGTCATCTGAACGAGTATACCAGTCTGGATTTTGAAATGGGGTATATTGAAAGCTTTGAAGATATCATGGCAATGGAAACAGGATTTTTGCAGTATACACTGGAACTTCTGAAGAAAGAGTACGCCGACGAATTGAGGATCCTGAATGTGACGCTTCCTGACGCCTCAAAAATTCCGGCGGTGCCCTTTGCTCAGGCAAAAGAACTGGTCGCTCAGAAATATAATCGGAAGATCCGCAATCCTTTTGATCTGGAACCCGAGGAGGAGGCGCTGATCGGACGCTATTTTAAGGAAGAGTACGACGCGGACTTTGTTTTTGTAACCCACTATCCGTCAAAAAAACGTCCGTTTTACGCTATGGACGACCCGGAGGATGGCAGATATACCATGAGTTTTGACTTGCTCTACCACGGTCTGGAGATTACCACCGGAGGACAGCGTATTCACGACTATGTGCAGCTTCGGGAGAAGATTGCGGCCAGAGGAATGACGGAGGAGGGGCTGGAACAGTACCTGGAGACGTTTGAACATGGAATGCCGCCTCACGGCGGCCTGGGGATCGGTCTGGAGCGATTGACCATGAAACTGATCGGTGAAGATAATATCCGTGAGACTACATTGTTCCCCAGGGATCTGTCCAGACTGGAACCGTGAGATACGGTATAGGGATGCGTCAGAGAAAAAAGAGAAGATTTACAGGTGATGATGACAGGGAAGATAGAAGGATAGGAAGAACGTATATGAGAAAGAAAGTGAAGAGATGTAATCTGTGCGGAGCGAAGTTAAGCGGAGATATTTGTTCTGAGTGCGGATACAACAATGCCGCTTATACCTATGACATCAATGAGAAAGGGGAATACTGCACTCATTCCTCCACGGAAACATTTTTTGACGAAGAGGATCACTGGAAGCACATGGATCCGGATGTTTCTGACCGACAGGATAATGTGGGGAATGAGGGGAAGTCCCCTCAAAATGAGACCTGGGATTACAGCCAGGTGGAGGACGCCCAAAATAGAGACTTTGAGAAAAAATACAGTTCCGTTCCAAATAAGGAGCCGGTCACTTACGGGCTGAATAAAGAGAGAAGAGAGAGAAGAAGAAGCATAAAGAAAATGCTGATTTGGCTTGTGCTGCTCACATGGGGAATTCCTCTGGTAATAGAGATTATTATAATGCTCGTGAGCAGCCATGCCCTGGAGGGATTTTTTTCTGCCTCAAACGGCAGCAAGCAGGTGGAAGAGATAGGCGATACGCGGCTGTATGGAAACGATGATGAAGCTAGCGGTAAAGGGGAGAGCGAGATCCCGATTCAGGGAGACGAAGACAAGTATGTGGTATGGCTGGGACAGGGAATTTACATCGCCGGGCTCCAGCTTCCTCTGGGAACGTATGACATACAGAGCGTAAGCGGTTATGGAACCGTCCGGATCTGGAACAATGACAGCTTTTACTGGGATACAGAATTTTTCTATGAAGAAGATGCGGGAGAGAAAACAATGGAAGATGTGCCGCTGACTTTGGGCACGGTGATCCGTGTAAATGGAAATCTGGAAATTGAAGCAGCCACCAGAGACAGCGATGGATTTTTGGACAGAAAAGAGAATGCGCTGACGGAGTCTGTTGAAGTGAAAGACGGAATGATAGTTGGCAAGGAGCTTCCGGCAGGGACGTACCGTGCATACCGGACGGGCGGCGAGGGAAGAGGCAGTCTGATAATCAAATATGCTTCCGGGAACGAAGGGGAGAGCGCAAGTTCCATCGAATTCTCCGATGAGTCAGAAGAATTCGAGAATCTGGTCCTGACAGAGGGAAGTATGCTGATGACCCTGAATTGCGAGATAACGCTGGAACCGGCAGAGTATGATCTGAGTGACTACGCAGATGATATCACATATTAAGAAAAGGAAGGAGCAGATATGGCAAATAAGATCAGTGACGAGACCATAGAGTATGTGGGGATCCTGGCAAAGCTGGAGTTGTCGGAAGAAGAAAAACGGCAGGCACAGGAGGATATGGGGAAGATGTTGGATTACATTGACAAGCTGGGCGAGCTGGATACCCAGGGTGTAGAACCCATGTCCCACGTATTCCCGGTACACAATGTGTTCCGTGAAGATGTTGTGGTGAACGGGGACGACCGGGAAAATATGCTCAGGAACGCTCCCGCGGTGAAGGATGGCTCTTACAAAGTGCCCAAGACAGTGCTGTAGTTCAACGAAATATAGTGAGACAGAAAAGAGGATGCGTATGGATATATTGAGTCTGACTGCCACGCAGCTTGGCAGTAAAATAAAGGCGGGAGAGGTCTCAGTCACAGAAGCGACAGAGGCGGCGCTTGCGCAGATCAAAAAACTGGAGGGAACCTTAAACTGCTATGTTACAGTAGATGAGGAAGGCGCGCTGCGGCGGGCCAAAGAAGTACAGAAACTGATTGATGAAGGAACATTGAGCGGTCCCCTGGCCGGTGTACCGGTAGCCATCAAAGATAATCTGTGTACGGAAGGAATGAAGACCACCTGCAGTTCGAAAATACTGTATAATTTCCATCCCACCTACACGGCGGAGGCGGTAAAAAAGCTGGAAGAAGCCGGGGCTGTCATCCTGGGAAAAACCAACATGGACGAGTTCGCTATGGGCAGCACTACGGAGACTTCCGCGTTTGGAGTTACCAGAAATCCCTGGAACACGGAGCATGTGCCGGGAGGATCTTCCGGTGGTTCCTGCGCGGCGGTGGCGGCAGAGGAATGTTTCTATGCCCTGGGTTCCGATACCGGCGGATCCATCCGCCAGCCCAGCTCTTTCTGCGGCGTTACCGGTATCAAGCCAACCTACGGAACCGTTTCCCGCTACGGTCTGATCGCCTACGGCTCTTCGCTGGATCAGATCGGCCCGGTAGCAAAAGATGTGACGGACTGCGCGGCAGTTTTGGAAGTTATTTCATCTCATGATAAAAAGGACAGCACCTCCGTAGAGCGTCAGGATACGGATTTTACTTCCTCTCTGGTGGATGATGTAAGAGGAATGCGCATCGGGCTGCCCAGAGACTATCTGGGAGAGGGGCTGGATCCGGAAGTGAAAGCCGAGGTCCTTAAGGCGGCGGAAACTTTGAAGGAAAAGGGCGCGATCGTGGAAGAATTTGATCTCAGCCTCGTAGAGTACGCGATTCCCGCCTACTATGTTATTGCGTCAGCGGAAGCAAGCTCGAATCTTTCCCGTTTTGACGGTGTGAAGTACGGCTATCGCACGCAGGAATACGAGGGACTTCACAATATGTACAAAAAGAGCCGCAGCGAGGGCTTTGGCGCAGAAGTAAAACGGCGCATTATGCTGGGATCTTTTGTTTTAAGCTCCGGCTACTATGACGCCTATTATCTGAAAGCGCTGCGTACCAAGGCGCTGATCAAGCAAGCCTTTGACCGGGCATTTGAAAAATACGATGTAATCCTGGGACCGGCGGCTCCTACCACCGCTCCGAAATTAGGGAAATCCCTGAGTGATCCCCTGAAAATGTATCTTGGGGATATTTATACCATTTCAGTAAATCTGGCAGGGCTTCCGGGAATGACGGTTCCCTGCGGCACCGACAGCCATGGTCTGCCAATTGGACTGCAGCTGATCGGAGACTGCTTTAAAGAAAAAAACATTATTCGCGCGGGGTACTCCTACGAGCAGGCCAGGGGAGCCTGGAAGGCTCCGCAGCTTACCGAAACGGCAAAGAAAGGAGCGATCTGAGATGGCAAAACAGTATGAGACCGTCATCGGTCTGGAAGTGCATGTAGAACTGGCTACCAAAACAAAAATCTTCTGCTCCTGCTCCACAGCGTTCGGAGGAGCGCCGAACACCCACACCTGTCCGGTATGTACCGGTATGCCGGGTTCTCTTCCTGTATTGAATAAGCAGGTGGTGGAGTACGCCATGGCAGTGGGATTGGCAACGAACTGTAAGATACATCAGTATTCAAAATTTGACCGGAAGAATTATTTCTATCCCGACAATCCGCAGAACTATCAGATTTCCCAGCTGTATCTGCCTATTTGCTACGAGGGTGGTGTGGAGATTGATACTCCTGCAGGAAAAAAAGTGATCGGTATCCACGAGATCCATATGGAAGAAGATGCCGGAAAACTCATACACGACGAGTGGGAAGACTGTTCTCTGGTGGATTACAACCGAAGCGGCGTACCGTTGATCGAGATTGTGTCCGAGCCGGATATGAGGAGTGCCGATGAAGTGATCGCCTATCTGGACAAACTGCGCCTGATCATCCAGTACCTGGGCGCTTCTGACTGTAAGCTTCAGGAGGGATCCATGCGCGCCGATGTCAATCTGTCTGTCCGGGAAGTGGGAGCTGAGAAATTCGGCACCAGAACAGAAATGAAAAACCTGAACTCCTTCAAGGCCATTGCCCGAGCCATCGAGGGAGAGCGCGCCAGACAGATCGAGCTTCTGGAAGAAGGAAAACAGGTAATTCAGGAGACCAGAAGATGGGATGACAATAAGGAATATTCTTATGCCATGCGTTCGAAGGAAGACGCACAGGATTATCGTTATTTTCCAGATCCTGATCTGGTGCCCATCATCATTAGCGATGAGTGGATACAGGCGGTAAGGGATCGCCAGCCGGAGCTGCGAACCGAAAAACTGGAGCGGTACAAAAAAGAATTTGACATTCCGGACTATGACGCCCGGATCATCACCGGTTCCAAAAAACTGGCGGATCTGTTCGAAGAGACCACTGCTATCTGTAAAAAGCCAAAGAAAGTCGCCAACTGGATACTGGGAGAGACGCTGCGTCTGCTGAAAGAAAAGGATATGGAGCCGGAGGAGCTGCGATTCTCCGCAGAGAATCTGGCAAAGCTTATTAACCTGACGGATGCGGGAACTATCAATGGAAGTGTAGCCAAGGAAGTATTCGAGGTTCTTTTTGGGGAGGACATTGATCCGGAACAGTATGTAGAAGAAAAAGGATTAAAGACAGTAAATGATGAAGGAGCCCTCAGAACAGTGATCAAAGATGTTCTGGCCAATAATCCTCAGTCCGTGTCAGACTACAAAGGCGGCAAAGCGAAGGCACTGGGCTTCCTGGTGGGTCAGACTATGAAAGCTATGAAGGGCAAGGCAGATCCGGGATCCGTAAACCGGATTTTGAAAGAACTCTTAGACGAAGCGTAAATAACTCTTGTCTTCCCGGCCCAGACTTTATATAATGTAACTTAGGGAACATGCGAAGCATTTTCGCGAGTCAGGCTGGTAAGCCGGATTGCGAATGCTTGTAGAATGGTGAAAGCACGCAGTGCTCAGCCACTTACAGCTTATCTTAGAAAGATTTGTCGGGGGACGGGGAGATTTATGCAGTTAAAGCGAATGAAAAGGATCGTGCTGTTGGCTGGTCTGCTGGGGAGTACCTGGTTTGTTGCAGGGTGCAGCCGTAGTACATTGAATTATCAGATAGCCGAGAGCATCGGCACTGTGGGAAAATATGAGAACAATGAACCTGTAGAGACTCCAAAGATGGCGGAAGAACGAAAACAGCGGGAAGAAGCGCAAGAGAGGGAGAGCGAGCTGCAGGCACAGCTGGATGATGCGGAAAGGCTGGCACAGGGGTATTGGTATGAGGAAGCGATAGCCATGCTTTCCAGTATTACGGGTGAGGATGCTTCCGATCCGCGGATTGCCCAGGCGATAGAGCAGTATCAGCAGGCCCAGGATGACCTGACCGCTTACGAGGGGGATGTTGCGCATCTATGCTTTCCGGGGCTGATCGAAGATACCATGCGGGCGTTTGATGGAGACGATATGTCCTATAATTATTCCTCTTCCATGGTGACGACGAAAGAATTCAAAGGGATTCTGGAGAGCCTTTATGAGAATGGATATATATTAGTGGACATCCACAATATTGCCCATGACGAGACGGATGACCGGGGTGTGACAACCATGGAACGGCAGAAGCTGATGCTGCCGCCCGGGAAAAAACCAATCATCATATCGCAGGATAATCTGAATTATGCAGGTATTAAAAATGGAGATGGCATTGCCACCCAGCTGGTGCTGGATGACGCGGGTGAGGTAAAGGCTCTCTACACAGATGGAGATGGACATGATCTGAAAGGAGATTATGATCTGATCCCGATTTTGGACAGTTTCGTGGAAGAACATCCGGATTTCTCTATGAGAGGCGCCAAGGGCATTGTCTCTGTATCCGGTTCAGAGGGCGTGTTTGGCTATCAGGTGACCGACACCACGGTAACCAGTTATGAACAAAATCGAAATACTGTAACCCAGCTTGCAAATGCTTTAAAGCGCAGTGGCTGGTATATTGCCTGTGCCGGATATAGTCATTCCTATATGAGCGATATGAGCCTGGACGGGCTGCAGTCCGATATCGGGAAATGGCTGTCGGAAGTAGGAAATCTGATTGGACAGACAGATATTTTGTTCTATCCGTACGGAGCAGAAGTCGGGTATCCCAGCGACAAGCTGACGTATCTGCTGGACAATGGGTTCCAGTATCTTTGCGGGTTATGGGGAGATACTGATTACATGGAACTCGGGGAGGGATATATGCGTCAGACCAGACGATTTGTGGACGGATATACGCTGGAGAATGCACCTTCGTATTTCACAGGCTTCTTTAATGTCAGCCAGATTTTGGATGAAGATCGATGATAAGGGGAGGAAACAATGAATTCATTTAAAGAGTGGTTATCAGATTATCTTCGATACTTTATGTTAGGGCTGATCTTTCTGCTGGCGATTTTAGCTATTGTTTTAGGCGTTCGCCTTTATCAGAAATCCCAGGCATTCCGGGAGGCGCACAGTGACCCTGACAGTATCCAGATTATAACGGAGCGGCTGTCAGAGGAGACAGAGAGCGAAGCGGAGCAGACAGAGACCAAAGAGAGCGAGACAGAAAGACAGACCGAGAGAGTTACTGAAAAAGTGACAGAAAAAGAAACGGAACCAAAAGCGCAGGAAACGATAAGTATCACAGAGACGACGAAGATCCCGGAGACGCAGAAGACGACAGAAACAACGAAGCTTCCGGAAACGCAAAAGACAACAGAAACAACGAAGCTTCCGGAGACGCAGAAGACGACAGAAACAACGAAGCTTCCGGAAACGCAGAAGACGACAGAGCCGAAGATCCCGGAAACAAAAGCTCCGGAGACAGATCCTCCACAGACAGAACCGCCGCAGCCGGTATATCTGACCATGACAGGTACCTGTTATTTCAGAAGTTACGCAGACTATGGCGACAATATCATCGGGGAGTACCCCGCGGGCACTGTAGTGGAATTCCTGGAAGATGTGGGCGGATGGTATAAAGTTCAGGTGGACGGAATGGTGGGCTACATGGGAGCCAGATTTTTCCGGTAACTATGAGGGGCTGTGGCACTAAGCATTTTATTGCATAATTATAGTTTTCTGAGGAACGCTTTCGCTTCCCATCATACCTGCAATTACGCAAAGTATAGATTAGGAAACACATCAAGTGTTTCCTAATCTATGATTTCTGGAACATCTACTACCTTACAAGGATTGCAGCCAATATGCTTGTACTCAAAACACGTCTATCTCTTTCCTCTTGCCGCAAACCTATCTGCACGCCGCTCAAATGCGATTAAGCCGTATGCATTTTCACGGCGGCAAGGTTTTGGCAAGAGTTCACTCGCACGGCGATCGTTTTGTGTACAAGCATACTGTCCGCAATCCAAAGCGTTACGGCACGGCTTGTGAAGGAATAATGTCTGATGAAAACGATCGGTTTCTGACTGA
>CADCMM010000027.1 GCA_902802515.1 uncultured Lachnospiraceae bacterium | reverse complement strand
AAGGCGTCCCTGTTTTATAGGTCGATCATGTTAACTTCAATATCATTTTTCGATCTCGCAGATCTTGGCTGCTGCGGCTGTGACGCCGGCTGAGCAGACCCAGCGCCGCCTGGCGCCTGTGTCGGCTGCGGCTGTGACGCTGACTGAGCAGGTTCAGCGCCGATGGGTGCCTGTATCGGCTGCGGTTGTACTTGCTGAGACTGCCGCATTGGCTGATCATACTGGGGCAGATTTCTCGTCTTCTTGCGGGATTGCTGCGGCTGAACATCCAGCCCCGGATACATGGGCTGAGGCTGGCCCTGACCATACTGCATGTTAGCAGGCTTGATGGTGGGAGAAACCGGCTGATTGTAAGTATCGTAAGCATCCTCCGCCTGAGCCTTCTTCTGTTTCTTCTCTTCCTTCTTCTGCGCTTTCTGAACCTTCTTACTGTTGGTATATCCATAGCTCCTGTAATCGTTCAGTTCCGACTTCAGGTCTTTTTTCTTCAGCAGAAGATTGATAATGATAAACAGCAGGATGACAGACAATCCGATCAGACCGTACATAATCTTGGTGAACAGGCTGACTTTCTCCTTATACTCCGTAATTTCCCCTTTCAGGTTGGTAATGGTGTTCTCTGCTTCCTGAAGAGAATTTCTGTCCACTCGGACATATTGGGAATCTTCTGTCTCCGGCTCCGTCTGCTTCTCGGTGACTTTCTCGGTCTCCGTCTCTGTTTCTGTTTCCGTCTCTTTCTCGGTTACAGGTGTGGCGCCATCGGAAACCACATTCAATTCATAGGTAAAGGTACTCCCGTTACCTGCCTGTACCGTAATGGTCACATAGCCTGTTCCGTCATCATTCAGCGTTGTGCCGGAAATATCACTGATGGTAGCACTTCCGCTGGAGGGCGTCGGATCAAGACTCAACTCTCTCGTTCCTCCCGGAACAGTAACCGTGTAAGACCAGGTATCGTAGGAAAATTCCGGTGATACCGTCGCACCCTCTGTCAAAATTCCCAGAGAAGCCAGGGAATTGTCATCTTCTGACGCCAGTGCGTTTACGCCAAACATAAACATAAGCACTATTGTCAGCACGGCATATAAACTGCCTTTCTTCAACCACTTACTCATTTTGCTCCACTTATCCTTTCTTATCTTACTCCCCGCATTACCGCTCTCATGCTTCGTCAATTGCCTTGCCGATATCATGGCGGAAGTATTTGTTATCAAAATCTACCCATTCCACCGCCTTGTAAGCATTCTCCCTGGCAGCTTTCAGATCTTGGCCCTTTGCGGTCACTCCCAGCACGCGACCCCCATTCGTTACGATCTTGCCGTCCCTCAAAGCGCTCCCCGCATGGAATACATAGTATCCGTCTGTCTCCTTGAACTTCTCCAGACCGCGGATCTCATAACCTTTCTCATATTTTACAGGGTAACCCTCGGAAGCCAGCACCACGCATACCGCCGCATTATCTTCAAATTCCAGATCAATCTGATCCAGCGTCCCATCAATGCAGGCTTCGAACACATCCACAATGTCTGTTTTCATTCTGGGAAGCACCACCTGAGTCTCCGGATCCCCGAAGCGCGCGTTATACTCCAACACCTTCGGACCATTCTCCGTCAGCATCAGCCCAAAGAAAATAATTCCTTTAAATTCCCGGTCCTCTTTCGCCATAGCATCCACCGTGGGCTGGAATATCTTCTGCTCACAAAATTCCTCCACTTCCTTCGTATAGAAGGGACTGGGAGAAAAGGTTCCCATGCCGCCGGTATTCAATCCGGTATCGCCGTCTCCTGCCCGCTTGTGATCCTGTGCCGAGGTCATGGATTTGATTGTCTTACCATCCACAAAAGTCAGAACGGATACCTCCCGGCCAGTCATAAACTGCTCGATGACCATGCGGTTTCCGGCCGAGCCAAACTGCTTGTCCTCCATGATGGTTCTCACGCCGGCTTTCGCTTCCTCCAGCGTATTACAGATCAGCACACCCTTCCCAAGAGCCAGACCATCCGCTTTCAGCACAATGGGGAAGTTTGCCTCCGTCTCCAGGTAATGAAGCGCTTCCTGCGGATCGTCAAAATTCTCATAGGCTGCGGTGGGAATATTGTATTTTTTCATCAAGTCCTTGGAAAATGCTTTGGAACCCTCCAGGATCGCCGCATTCTTTCTGGGGCCGAACACACGAAGTCCCTGGGTTTCAAACACATCCACAATGCCGCCTACCAGAGGATCATCCATGCCTACCACAGTCAGGTCAATCGCTTTATCTTTGGCAAATGCTGCCAGCTTATCAAACTCCATAGCCTTTATGTCCACGCACTCCGCGTAATTTGCTATCCCGGCATTTCCGGGTGCGCAGTAGATCTTGTCTACTCTGGGGCTCTGGGCGATCTTCCACGCTAACGCGTGTTCTCTTCCGCCACTTCCCACGATTAAAACTTTCATGTGGCTCCTCCTCGTCAGTTTTATATTTCTAATATATAAGTTTTGTCTTCTTTTACTTGAATCCTGCCATTTGCGATCAGATCAATTGCCCGGGGCAAAAGCTTCCACTCCGCCTCCTCCATCACCCGCTGCTGAAGATCCTTGGGAGAATCCCCCTGTTTTACTTCCACTGCCTTTTGCAGGATGATAGGGCCGGTATCTGTGCCCTTGTCAACAAAATGAACCGTAGCTCCTGTCACTTTTACTCCTCGCTTTAAAACTTCCTCGTGTACTTTCAGTCCATAAAAACCGGTACCGCAGAAAGACGGGATCAGTGACGGATGGATGTTGATGATACGGTTGGGGAACGCATCCACCAGCTTCTCCGGCATCACCACCAGACAGCCGGCCAATACTACAAGATCGATCTTGCGCTCCTGCAGTTTGTCCAAAAGCGCATCGTTGAATGCTTCTCTGCTGGCGTAGTCTTTCGGTGAAATACACTTTGCCAAAATACCATGTTTTGCAGCCCGCTCCAAAGCATAGGCGTTTCTATTGTTACTGATCACAATATCAATCACAGCGTTCGTGATCGTTCCCGCATTGATAGCATCTATGATGGCCTGCAGATTTGTACCGCCGCCGGACACCAGTACCGCCAGTTTTAGCATAAGGTAACTCCTTTTTCTCCGTCCTCGATCTCACCGATCACATAGGTGGTATCGCCCGCCGCCTTAATAGCCGCTCTTGCTTTCTCCACATCAGCTGCATCCACCGCAACGATCATGCCGATACCCATGTTGTAGGTATTGTACATCATCTCTTCCGCAATGTCGCCTTCTTTAGCCAACAGCTTAAAAATAGCCGGCACCTCGTAGCTGTCCTTTTGGATCACGGCCCGCACGCCCTCCGGCAGCATTCTTGGCACATTCTCATAAAATCCGCCGCCCGTGATATGGCTGCAGCCTTTGATGCGAACTCCCGCTTCCCGAACATTTTTAAGTGCCTTCACATAAATCCTGGTAGGCGTGATCAACGCCTCCCCCAGTGTCTTGCCCAACTCCTCATGATAGGTGTTCAGCGTTTCCAGATCCATAGAAAATACTTTTCTCACCAGAGAAAATCCGTTGCTATGTACACCGGAAGAAGCAATTCCGATCAGCACATCGCCTGCTTTCAGATCTTTTCCGGTAATCAAATCCTTCTCATCCACTACGCCCACCGCAAAACCGGCCAGATCGTACTCATCTTCCGGCATCAGCCCCGGATGTTCCGCTGTTTCACCGCCGATCAAAGCCGCATCTGACTGCATGCAGCCTTCCGCCACGCCACTGACGATCTGTGCGATCTTCTCCGGATAGTTCTTGCCGCAAGCAATGTAATCCAGGAAAAACAGAGGCTCGCCCCCGGCGCAGGCAATATCATTCACACACATGGCTACGCAGTCAATACCCACCGTATCATGCTTGTCCAGAAGGAATGCCAGCTTAATCTTTGTTCCTACCCCGTCCGTACCGGATACCAACGTGGGGTTTTCCATATTTTTTATCTTACTCAGGGAAAATGCGCCGGAAAAACCACCGATACCTCCCAGCACCTCAGGGCGCATGGTCTTTTTGATGTGTTCTTTCATCAGTTCTACGGAACGATATCCCGCCTCAATATCAACACCTGCGTTCTTATAATCCATGTGATCCTCCAATTCAGCCATTCTGTTATTTATTTCGTATAATTCTTATATCCAACTTCCTGAAGCCTCTTATCCTTTTCTACTACCTGATTTTTCAGTTCTTCCGAATACTCTTTGAGTTTCTGCAAAAGCTGCGGATCTGATGTGGCTAAAATCTTCGCTGCCAGAAGTCCTGCGTTGGCTCCGCCATTGATGGCCACAGTAGCCACCGGAATTCCTGATGGCATCTGTACGATAGAGTAGAGAGAATCGCGGCCACCCAGAGATGTGGTGTGCATGGGAATTCCGATTACCGGCATTGGAAATATTGCCGCGCACATACCCGGAAGATGGGCTGCCATACCCGCGCCTGCGATGATCACCTTAAAGCCCTTTTCCTCCGCGCTCTTTGCATACTCAAAAAATACATCCGGTTCACGGTGCGCTGAAATGATCGTCATCTCATACTCTACTCCGAGTTTTTCCAGAATGTCTGCCGCCTTGCTCATCACGGGCATATCTGAATCACTGCCCATCACAATTCCAACTTTTGCCATGATCGTTCTCCTTTTCTGTTGGTCTCTCACATGCGATGCTTCCCTAAACTCCAAAAAGCCTGTCAATCCTTAATTTTACTAAGGAACGCATGGGTTGTCAAGAGCTGCCCCTTTTCTGTCCAAAATCTGTGCCATCAGCAGACCATCTGTTTACCGCTCCTCCTTCTCTTTTATGTAATTCTTCATCTCCTCAAAAGATTCCGAATATCGTTTGGAGACGGTATCGGGATTCCTTCTCAGCAGCCCGCGGATACTTCTGGAATAGCCGCTCCGGAGCCGCTCAAGCCGTATATGCTTACCCAACGTCAGTTCCTGCCACTCGGTCCAAAGCTGGTCTTTCGCTTTCATGGCTCCATCTACAAGTGTGTCCTTTGTCCTGGCAGCTCCGCCTACAAGTGCGTCCTTTGTCCTGACGGCTCCGCCCACAAGCGTATCCTTTGTTCTGGCAGCTCCGTTTACAAAGGTGTCCTTCGTTTTCACTGCGCCGCCCACAAGAGTCTCCTTCGTCTTAACCGCGCCGCCCACGAGGGTCTCTTTCGTCTTAACCGCGCCTTCTACAAGGGTTTCTTTGGTCTTAACCGCACCGCTCACAAGGGTTTCTTTCGCTTTGGTGGCTCCGTCGGCGATGGTCTCCTTTGTTTTCTCCGCCAGCTGCTGCTCAATGTCATCCAGGCGAGCCTGAATATTCTTCAATTCTTCTTTTATCTTCTCTGCACGGACCAGTACATTTCTAAAGTCGATTGCTGCCTTAAAGGAAGTAGCAAAATCGGCGCCAGCCAGTGCCGTGACCACAAGGTCGATGGTCTCCAGGATATTCTCGGGCATCTCCTTAACCACACCAGCAACCAGCGGGTGGATCCCGTAGATCACTAAGAATGTCATCGCGCCCCAGCACAAAGTAGATTTCAGACATATATACCCGCTGAGATTCAGAAACTCCTTAGTATAATCCCAATAGCGCACCTTAAAAAGTGCCTCCATCACAGCGCCGGTCGCATACTCCAACCCAGTGGCCGCACCCATTCCCACCAAAGCCATCAGCCAGTAATTATCCCGGATAGGAAGTGTCACCAGAAGAATGCACACTGCTCCGCTGCCGTAAATAGGAAGCAGAGGGCCTTTTAAAAACCCTCTGTTTACCAATTTCCTTTCTAGTACGGACACATAGCAGGATTCCCAGATCCAGCCCAAAAAACAATAGATATAAAAGTATGTCAGCCATCTGGCTATCTGCTCTGTCTGCAAAGGATCTTCTCCTTTCGTCCCTCTTCAAGCATATGCTGCTAATTTGCCTTCTTAACCTATTTGCTCATCTCGAGCAGTTTGTTCTTCAACTCGCTCTCCATCTTCTGCATTTCTGCTTCTGCATTCTGACGTTTCTGACGGCCTTCCGCCTGGATCTTAACTACCTCATCCAATGTAGAGATCAGGGTCGCGTTGGTGGATTTCAAAGTTTCAATATCCACAATTCCCCTCTCCGATTCTTTTGCCACTTCCACAGTTGCGGTCTTCAGCGTTTCCGCATTCTTCTTCAGCAGTTCATTGGTCAGGTTCGTCACCTCACGCTGCGCCTTGGCAGCCTGGTTGGAATGCTCCACGCCCAGGGCGATCACCATCTGGTTTTTCCAAAGCGGAATGGTATTTACCAGCGTGGACTGGATCTTTTCTACCATCATGGTATCACTGTCCTGTACCAGGCGGATCTGCGGCGCAGTCTGAACAGCGATCATTCTGGTCAGCTCCAGATCATGGATCTTCTTTTCAAAACGCAGGCAGAGCGCTTCCAGATCCTTCGCTGCCTGAGCATCCTCCGGCTGTCCGCTCTCCTGTGCTTTCGCGATCAGATCTTTAAGTTCCCCTTCTCTCACTTCATTCAGACGCTGTTTTCCTGCCAGAATGTACATGGTAAGTTCTTTAAAATAATTCAGATTCAGATCATACATTTTATCCAGAACCGCTATGTCCTTGATCAGCTGTGCCTGGTGATCTTCCAAAGTCTTGCAGATCTTGTCCACATTGACTTCTGCTTTGTCATATTTCGCTTTCAGAGCAGCAATTTTGTTTCCCTGTTTCTTGAACAGGCCCAAAAATCCCTTCTCATCCTCTGATACATCAAAACTCTGCAGTTCCGTCACCAGACCCGCGATCATATTTCCAACCTCTCCCATGTCTTTCGTACGGACATTTTCCAGGGCCTTCTCTGAAAAATCCGCCATCTTCTTCTGGGATCCTGCTCCGTACTGCAAAACGGCTCCGCTGTTGCGGACATCGATCTTCTGACTGAACTCGTCCACCATCTTCTTTTCTTCCTCAGTTAAAACATTTTCGCTCAGCTGGGCATCCGCAGGGGCCGACGCCTCCATCACAGCAGTAGCCGCTTCCGCCTGCTGCGCCGGTGCTGCCTCTTCAAACGTCAAAGTGGGAGTGTTCGGAAGTTCACTGAATTCGTTGCTCATAATCATTCTCCTTTTACTTATTACTTATCTGGTTTATTTATCTGGTCAGGGTCTGCCCTGTCACATCCTCCGCTACTGTTTTAATCTTTTCACCGGATGTAAAATCTTTCTCCATCAGACCGTCCTGGGCCATCATAGTCTTTAACACCGTGATATCCGAGGAAACATCCCAGGCGGTATCCTGGAAAAAGCTGTCCAACAGATTTTCAAACGCAGTATTGATGGTGTCCAAAGACGCCTTGATCTCCTGTTTTGTCTTCGTGATATTCTGGCCCTCCACCGTCTGGCGGTCCAGATCCCGGTAAGCGTCCACCAGCTTGCGGGTGATGGGCAAATAGTAGCTCATCATCTTGTGAAGATCCGGAGCACTCTTCGGCTCTCTCTCCACCTGATCGAAAATCCTGGTCACCACTGCCTCCAGTCGATCCAGCTTTTCTGAAATTTCCGGTTCCTCTATCTGAGCATTGCACTGATGGATATGAGAAATAAAGTTTTTCCCTTCTCTGAGAATATCCTGCACCTCTTTGGATAATTCCTTCGCCGTTTCTTTCTCTGTACCGGCGGAAATAGTCTCCTTTGCGGACTGCAATTCTGCTCTGCTCTCCTCCTGCTTTCGCAGTTCATACTGTTTCGCGGTATCCTGATACTGCTTGTACGCGCTGTGACTGGTCATCAGGCAGGTCTCCAGCGTATCCAGATAAGCTCCCTGGGGAAACATGCCGTCGCTGATCATGCTCTTAAGATCCTTCGCCACAAACTTTCTGGTCTTTCCGGTACCGGCCGCCAGCTCCTCCAGTGTGCAGGTATCCCGCTCTCCCATGATCTGAAGGTACTGCTTCTGCCTTTTGACTCTGGCATGCAGACGGTTTCCGCGAATCCCCATACCCACAAATCCCGCTGTCAACAGCAGGAAAACCGTTGACAGTGTGCCAAAAAAACCGGCCACGGGTCTGAGCAGTAAAAATGCCACTGCCGCTGCGCCGAAGATCGTAGCAAACGTGTATCCCACTCCCATGTAAGTGATTCCCTTATAGCCTCCCGCGGTCTTCACGGTTACCTTATTCGATCCCAGCGGTTTCCCGCGCTCCACCTTATATCCGGCATTTTCCCTGGCCTGCTGGTAAGCGCTCTTCGGGCTTCTGTACTGCGCCTGCCCCCGCACGCCGTCGATGGAAATCTGAACATTCTTCTGCACTATATTTACGGTAGAATTGATGGTGTCGGTAATAGCCTGATTGAGCTGCCGAAAGTCTTTGTTGTCCACAGCGGACTGAACCAGGTCTCCAATCTGGGCTCCCATATCATACCAATCCTGTTTATTCATGTTCTGCTCCCCGTTTCTTGTGATTTCGTGTAACTATCCAGGGGGATGCCGCACGACATTCATCCTTTGCATAAAGATAGCTTTCTGAGGGCTTAGTGTATCTTTATGCTTTAACATGCTTAGTGGGACAATCCCTTAACAATCCAGACTTGGAATGCTGCATTAAGTATAGTATATTTTCCGTCGGTTGTACACTTATTTTTTTGCATTGCCAATAGAAAAATATGTTGATTTTTGCCTGCAATAGATGTATAGTAACCATAGTTTCATAATGATTTGCAAGGGGTGCTGACGTAAGTCGGCTGAGACAAGATGTATTACCATCTGATCCCTCAGACCTGATCCGGATAATACCGGCGTAGGAATGCGAACGTGTTTGTGTACCTTATGCATCTGCGTCCGCAGATGCATTTTTTTGTGAAACAATAACCTAAGGAGGATTTTTATGAAAACCAAAACAAGATGTATTACTGAAGGCGGACTAATGATCGCCGCCGCCCTGGTACTCAGCTACTTCAAGATCCAGTTTCTGCAGGCCGGCTCCATCAATTTCTGCATGGTACCCCTGATCATCTTCGCGGTTCGCTGGGGTCTCGGCTGGGGCGTAGTTGCAGGAGCCATTTTCGGAACCCTGAAGTACTTCCTGGCAGGAGGGTTTGCCCTGAATATCGCATCCTTTTTCCTGGACTACTCCGTTGCCTATGCTGCAGTAGGCGCAGCCGGTCTAATGAAAGACAAAAAATTAGGACTCCCCATCGGCGCCCTCATCGGATGTTTCTGCCGCTTCATTATCCACTTTATCAGCGGCATCACCATCTACAAAATTCTGGCGCCCACCGAACTGTTCGGACATACCTATTCCAGCGCAACGCTTTTTTCCGTCGTATACAACGGTTCCTACATGCTGCCCAGCACCATCGCCTGCGTAGTAGTGTGCGCACTGCTGTATAAACCGCTGGAGAAATATCTTGGCAGTGCGGAATATCAGAAGAGTTCCGAAAGATAGGCGAAATGTGTGATAGCTCCTGATTCACGCAAAAAGGGACTGTTGCAAAATACTGGCTAACGGGTTCCGATATCCTATGTTCGCTTACTCCTTCCGACACGGTATATCTATGACGGACTAAAGTCTGCCCTATCTTATACCGTGTCTCGGAGATGCGTACATATGGATACGCGGAACCCTTGCCTGTTTTTATAACAGTCCCTTTTCTAGTCAGCCTACTTTCTGGATTTTCCCAGGTACGCTGCCTTGATCTCGTCGTTTTCCGCTAGTTCTTTTCCGGTTCCGGACATGGTGATCTTTCCGGTTTCCATGACGTAGGCCAGGTCGGCCGCTTTCAACGCCATGTTCGCATTCTGCTCCACCAGAAGGATGGTCACGCCCTGTCGGTTGATCTCCCGGATGATGTCAAATACGCCCTGCACGATGATGGGAGCCAATCCCAGAGACGGCTCATCCATCATGATCAGCTTCGGCTTGCTCATCAAAGCCCTGGCAATAGCCAGCATCTGCTGTTCGCCGCCGGAGAGCGTACCGGCAGGCTGCCAGCTTCTCTCCTTCAACCTGGGAAACAGATCATAGACCCAGTTTAAATCCGCTTCCAGATCATCATTGCGCATGTACGCACCCATCCGAAGATTTTCGTAAACCGTCAAATTTACGAAAACGCGGCGTCCCTCCGGAACCAGCGTGATCCCTCTGGTCACAATATTCTCAGTCCCAAGATCTACTAATTCCTGTCGTTCAAACTGGATCGTTCCCGCCGCGGGCTTTTCCAATCCCACAATGGATCTAAGGGTGGAACTCTTGCCGGCGCCGTTGGCTCCGATCAGGGTAACTACCTTTCCCTCCGGGACGTCAAAGCTGATGCCCCGCACGGCCTCAATACCGCCGTAAGTCACTTTTAAATCTCTTACTTCCAGAATATTATTCATCGTCCTGCACCCCCAGATACGCGCTGATCACATGCGGGTCATTCTGAATGACCTCAGGCGTCCCCTGCGCGATCAGTTTTCCGAAATCCAGCACATAAATTCGGTCAGAAATCTGCATTACCAGATCCATGTGATGCTCAATAACAAGAACCGTCAGATCAAACTGGTTCTTGATCTGCAGAATAAACTCACTCAGTTCATCCGTCTCCTGCGGGTTCATGCCGGCTGCCGGCTCATCCAGCAGAAGCAATGTGGGCTGCGTAGCCAGCGCTCGGGCAATTTCCAATCGTCGCTGTTTACCGTAGGGAAGAGAACTGGAAATTTCATTGGCAGAACTCTCCAGTCCCACCAGTTTCAGCAGTTCCATGGTTTTCTCCCGATTCTCCTTCTCCTCCATCGCATTTACCTTGAAAGTGGCGGAGAACACATTGGCTTTTGAGCGCATATGCCGGGCAATCAACACATTATCAAACACTGTCAGGCTTTTAAACAGACGAATATTCTGAAACGTTCTGGCAATACCCAGTTTTGTAATCTGATCCGGGGTCTTAACGATCTTTGCCGGATATCCTTCCGGATCCTCTCCCAGATAATTCTTCTTCATTTTCCCCTGGGGGTGATTCTCAATCATAGGTACTCCGTTAAAGGAAACCCGCCCATTGGTGGGAGCATATACCCCGGTAATTACGTTAAAAGCTGTAGTCTTTCCAGCGCCATTCGGGCCGATAAGAGCCACGATCTCGCCCTTATTTACTTCCATGGAGAGATCATTGACAGCCACAACGCCGCCAAACTGCATGGTCACATGCTCCACTTTCAGCACATTATCAGCCATCACGCTTCACCTCCCGCTTTTTTCGTCTTCTTTTTTCGCCGAAACAGGCCAAACAGCCCATCCCAGGTGAACTCGTTGGTTCCCATAATACCGCGTCTCCAGAACAGCACGACCACCATCAGAAGGATGGAGTAGATGACCATACGAAAGCCTGGTTTAAACAGAGAGCTTAACACCGGAACTGTAGTGGGTTCATCCAGAAAACGCAGCCACTCCTGGCTTCCGTTGATCAGCAGAGAACCAATGATGGAACCGGTGACGCTGCCGATACCTCCCAGTACAACGATCAAAAGGATATTGTAAGTCAGCGTTACCTGGAACGTCTTCGTATCAATGGAGCGCATAAAGATGGCCAGCATGCCGCCGCCGACGCCCGTGAAAAACGAAGAGATCACAAAAGCCAGCTCTTTGTGGCGGAACAGGTTGATACCCATCGCCTCCGCCGCTATGTCATCCTCACGGATCGCTTTGAATGCGCGCCCATACGAGGAATTGATGAGAAGGATCATCAGAACAATACAAACCGCTGCAATAGCCATGGGCTGGAATATATTCTGAAAACCAGGAATATTATTAAGTCCAAAAGAACCATTAGTAATGGTATTCATCATAGGAGCCGCCAGCAGTGCACGGATGATCTCCGCAAATCCCAGTGTGGCTATCGCCAGATAATCACTCTTTAAACGCAGCACCGGAATACCTACCAGTGCTGCTGCCGCTGCCGCAAATAAGCCGCCAAGCAAAAGCGCAGGGATCATAGGAAGATGCAGATTTTCCAGCCAGGGAGCAATTCCGTTCATATAGTATACGCTCTGGCGCATGTTCACCGGAATCGTCAGTATGCCGGTGGTATACGCTCCGATCGCCATAAATCCCGCCTGTCCCAGAGAAAACAGGCCGGTAAATCCATTCAGCAGGTTCATAGAGACCGCCACCACCGCATAGATGGCAGAGCGTTCCAGAATAGAAATGGCGTAGGAATGACTGGTGCCGGTATCATATTGATAATACGCCAGCAGCGCACAGAAAACCCCCGCCGCAAGAATGGACAGGATAACATCTCTTAATTTTATCTTTTTCTTTACCATAGGGCCGCACCTCTCAGACTTTATCGGTGGCCGCCTCGCCAAACAGACCGGTGGGACGTACCAGCAGGATGATGATCAGCAGCAAAAATGTAAACGCATCCGAGAATGTAGAATAGCCAAATGCCACCATCAGGGTTTCCACAATACCGATCAGGAAACCTCCGATCACTGCGCCCGGAATGGAACCGATACCTCCCAGAACTGCCGCAACAAAGCATTTCAGACCCGGCAGAGATCCGGAGTACGGATATACCGTCATGCGGTCCGTAAAATACAGCACAGAGCCGACACCCGCCAGCAGAGATCCGATTACAAAGGTCATGGAGATGGTAGTATTCACCTTGATGCCCATGAGCCTGGACGCCTCTGTGTCTTTGGAGACCGCGCGCATAGCCATACCCAGCTTCGTATGACCTATCAGCTGCATCAGCAGGAAAACCAGAACGATGGTGAGCACGGGGGTGATCAGCGTCACCAGGGACGCAGACAGATCGCCGAATTTATAAATTTTCTTCAGGAATGAAATTTCCGGATAAGTCTTGGGCAATGCGGTAAACAGATACGTTGCCAGGTTCTGCAGCAGATAGCTGACGCCAATGGCGGAGATCATGATGGACATTCTGGGGGCGCTGCGCAGCGGAGCGTAGGCCGCCTTTTCAATCACAACGCCCAGGATCACGGTTCCGATCAGCGTTACCGGAAGAGCGATAAACCATGGGAACGACGCCATGGCGAAAATCATAAAGTAACCGGACATCATGAACAGATCACCGTGCGCAAAATTGATCAGGCGCAGGATACCATACACCATGGTATATCCAATGGCGATCAGCGCATAGGCGCCGCCCAGCGAGATACCGGTCAGAAAATGTTGTGCAAGGGTAGACGCACTCATTTACTTAGCCTCCTGTAAGTACAAAAGAGGGGGCGAGACACTCTCGCCCCTTCCGATCATTAATTTTTGCAGTTCTTCTTAGTCAGCCATAACTTTCTCAAGGAACTGGAATTTTCCATCTTTCGCAACAACAACTGTTACGGAATCTCTTGCGGCATCACCGATCTCGTCAAATACGATATGACCGGTAGCTCCGTTGTAATCAGTAGCTGCAATGGCTTCTTTCAGTGCCTCGCCATCGGTAGTGCCTGCTGCTTCAAGAGCATCGCAGATAACCATGTAGGTGTCATAGCAAAGTGCGGAGTTACCAACTACATCGTCATTGCCGCCGTTCTTGTCAATACGGGAGGAGTCTTCGTTCATCCATGCCTTATAACCGGTTACAAATTCATCCAGACCCTCAATGGTGGTGTCATCCTCTGCAAAGAATGTAGAAGCTACGGTTCCTTCTGCGCTGTCGCCTGCGTTCTCAATAACTGCTACGTTAAACCAGGTATCCGGTCCCATGATCGGTGCTTCAATGCCCAGCTCACGAGCCTGCTTGATGATCAGGGAAGCGGTAGTGATAGAAGACGGAGCAAAAATAGCATCCGCATCTTTCACCTGGGTCAGGATGGCCTTGAAGTCAGACTGGTTGGTCTGGAAATCCTGCGCCTTGTCGCCGACGATGGTTCCGCCCAGCTCCGTAAAGGCTTTAATAAAGTAGTTCGCGATGCCGGTGGAGTAATCATCCCCCAGTTCTTCAATAACTGCTACGCTCTGATAACCCTGTTCGATAGCATATTTTGCCATTACGCTGCCCTGGAACGGATCCAGGAAGCATACACGGAAGTAATATTCACATCCGGAAGTAACCTGCGGATTCGTGCAGGAGCATCCAACAGCCGGGATGTTAGCATCAGCAAAGATCGGGCCAGCTGCGATAGATACGCCGGAACCGTAAGAACCGATCACAGCTGCCACACCGTCCGCTACCAGCTTCTGAGCAGCGGTAACTGCCTCTGTCTTATCGGACTTATTATCAACCTCAACCAATTCTACTGTATAAACATCTCCGTCAATGGTGACGGTAGGTCTCACTTCATTTGCGTACCATGCGCCCTGAGCTTCCTGTACGCCGCCGCCGCCGTTCTGGCCGGTCAGGGGCTCAAACAGACCAATCTTAACTACGCCGGCCGGTACTGTGGCATTCACTTCTGCCGCTTCGGTTTCAGCTGCTTCCGTCTCTGCTGCTTCAGTTACAGCTTCAGTCTCTTTCGCTTCCGTCTCAGCCTCAGTTTCCACAGCTTCGGTTTCAGCTGCTTCCGTTTCTGCCGCCTCAGTAGCTTCCGCTTCTGTAGCTGCCGCCTCGGTAACAGCTTCTGTAGCCGCTGCTTCGGTAGCTGCCGGTGCCTCTGTCTCAGTCTTCTTATCGCTGCAGCCCGTCAGGCATGCCGCTGCCAAAGAAAGAACCATCATCGTAGATAACACTCTTCTTTTCATAATTTTTTCTCCTTCTTTCTGCGCCGAAAGGCGCTTGATGTTCTTGTAATACAAACATTTGTCTTCGTATTAACTACATGGGCAAAATTATACCACTTTTTCACACGTTAAGCAAGTAAATCGACAAAAAATACTTAAAAAATTCATTTTGTAAAGACAAAAAGCCATCACTCATAAGTGACAGCCTTTGTCTTAGCACTTGTATCATATTTTCACGTCCTTAACAGCAACTGCTTAGGACTGTCCTGAATTGTTGCGAAATTATTTATATCTATTACGCCTCTGTTTCAGTCTCTGTTTCAGCCGCAGCTTCTGTAGCGGCCTCAGTCTCTGCCGCCTCAGTTTCCTTCGCTTCTGTCTCTTTTGCTTCGGTAGTAGCCTCAGTGGTGGTAGTAGCGGTCTCCTCAGACTTCTTGCCGCATCCCATCACGCATGCTGCTGCCATAGATAAAACCATCATGCTAACTAATACTCTCTTTTTCATAATACACTCTCCTTGAAAATCTCTATAATTTTGACAGGTATGACAAAGTTTATGGCATCACTGTCTTCTAACAAGGAGCGATTATATCACTAAAGATTCTAAAGTTCAATAGTCAATTTGTCCAAAAGTGCCCGGCATCCACGCAGAATTTCCTGATATGCTGTATCAAAATCATCCGTATACCAGGGATCATCAATATCTCCTGGACGATTCGTGAAGTCCAGCAATCGATGCACCTTTCTCTCCGGATCACCCCCCAATATGCGCATCATATTCCGAATATTGTACTGCTCCATTCCGATCAGATAGTCATAATCCTGATAATCTTTCCGCTCCATCCGTCTGGCTCTGTGACCGTCCGCCACAATGCCGTGTTCCCGCAGCTTGCGGCGTGCCGGCGGATAGATGGAGTTGCCGATCTCCTCCGTGCTGGTGGCCGCTGATGAAATGTAAAATTGATCCGGCCGGTTGGCTTTTTTCACTAAATCTTTCATAATGTATTCCGCCATGGGGGATCGGCATACTTTCACGAACATATAGCAGAAAATCCTTTCCAGCAAGTATAGCCCCTCCTATCAGATCCAGCTCTATTATAACCACTTTCTCAGGATTTACAGTAACTTTCTTTGTGTGTTCTGTGAGAAAATCAATCCTTTGCTCATCAAAATCCACTGAGGCTATCCAGTTATCTATTTCTGTATCAATGTTTTCAATAACCGCCTGTATATCCTTGAGATCCTCATTCTCCTCAAGGGGTACAAATTTAGCCTGTATCCCGTTTATCTTTGCCTCAAGCTCAGCAAATTTTTTATCATATATCTCCCCCGGTATCTTGCCCTCAACATATTTATCTACCAGCCGCCCCTCCTCTGCCTTGAGCCGCTCCAGATCCTTAGCGTATTTCTCATAGTCACTATCAGCACTGAGAGCCCTCTGTAGCTCTTTGAGCCACTCCAGCATTGACCGCTTTACTACTTCCCTGTGTACCTCTAACTGAGCCCCTATACCCTTGTAAATGAGCTCCAGCGTCTTTTGTGAGATAGAAGATCCTACACAAGCCTCTTTCCCCCGGCTATACTTTTGAGAGCAATACCAGCCATAATAGCCGTTTGACTTATGCCGCCACAATGGAGCTCCACATCTTGAGCAAATGAGCTTACCCCCTAACGGATCTCTACTCACGTTCTTTCCCCTTATGCCGTTCTTCTTTACCGCAAGCCGTTTATTTACCTCTTCCCACTCCTCAGCCGTTACTACAGCCTCAAAAGCATCATCCAGCGTTACCCACTCCTCAGGAGGATTTTCTACAATGGTTTTTTTATCGAAATCCCTGTGAAATCTGTTTACTACCAGCGTTCCCTTGTAACGTGGATTTTTCAGTATCCGGGCTACACTATCAGCGCAAAACAGACCGCCTCTCTGATTTCTATATCCCTGAGCGTTTATCTCATCCACTACTTTTCTGATACTGTCATACTTGAGGTAAAGCTGATAAATGAGCTTTGTGATTTTGGCTTGCTCATGGTCTACTTTCCACTCCCCGTTCTCAATGTAGTACCCATAACACATATTTGTACCCATTGCGGTTACATTTTCCCCGTTCCTGACTTTCTCAATACGTCTCTGAGCTGAATTATTAAGTTTCTTACTCAGATCCCGGCTATATTCAGCCGCAAGTATAGCCTTAATACCTGTTATCAGCGAATCCTCTGAGGGATCATAGAATTTCCGCTCTATATAAAGATATAAACGCTTCTTATATCTCAGGAGTTTATCAATAAAAAGACACCAGTCTGTCAAGTTACGCTGTAAACGATCTTGAGATTTTGCTACTACAATATCAAACTTATCCTCCTCAATATCACTGAGGAGTCGCTGGTATTCGGTTCTTTTGGCTACCTGAGTGCCGCTCTTGCCCTCATCAATGTACCCGTCTATCAGTTTCCACTTGTTTTCTGCTATGGTATCCTTACATTCCTGTATCTGTTTGGGTAATGCCCTGAGCTGAGCCTCCTCTTGAGTGCTCACTCTTGCATAAAATACAGCCCGTTCCATCCTGTTTCCCTCCTGTATATCCTGTGTTTCCTGTTTTCCTGAGTTACTCCTCACTACTGAGTTATAACGAAAAATGATTGCATCTTTTCGACAAAAGCCCTGTACTTTCCTTGTGTTTTCCATGTATCAGAGCTACATTACCCTACATTTTCCATTTCTTACCCGATACAGCACTACCAGCTTGAGAAATCTCTTGCAATCCCTTATCACAGCCTGAGCCACCTCATAGCCTGAGCCCTCAGGATCTAACCGCCTCTCAGCTCTTTTCACTGTATCCAGATATTCCTCATACCTCATTTTTGAGGGGCTATAGTGCCTTGTATCTGATTTCCACTCATTCCAGATCTTAACGATCATATCAGAGAGCCCTAACACTATCTTTCTATTCCAGTTATCAGAGCTCTCCTGAGTGAATACCCCTGTATCAGCTCTAAAAGCCCCGTAATAGCTTTCTGCCTTGTTTGCTATGATTTCCTCACTAAACACCTTTAACCGCCTCCTGAGCCCTCTGTGAGCCTCTCACGGGCTTTCCTGTGATTTTCTATCTCTTGTATCCGATCCCTGAGCTCATCCGCTTTACATTCGATCTCATACAGATCCCCGGCTATCAATACCCGGTATACTACCAGCTCCTCACTCATAACCTCAGCCCTCACTCTCTGGTAACTCAAGCTAAGCCTTTATCTTTCAAGAGCTTGTCAAGTGTTGGTCTGCTTATCTGTAATTTCTCAGCAAATACTTTCTTTGTGATTTCCCTTGTTCTGTACTGCTCATAGAGCTCATTAAAGAGCTTCTCATCAATCCGCTTTACCTGACCGCCCTTATACTTACCAGCGGCTTTTGCTATAGCTATGCCCTCTCTCTGCCTCTCTAAGAGGTTCTCACGCTCAAACTGAGCAATAGCCGCTATCATAGTAAGCATTAACCGCCCTGTCGGAGTGCTGGTATCTATATTCTCTTTGTTACTGACCAGATAAACGCCTTTATCATTCAGAGTATTTACAATGTGCAAGAGATCCTCTGTAGATCTTGCAAGCCTTGAGAAATCATGGATATAAACGGTATCCCCCTCCCGGACAAACTCAAGCATAGCCTTGAGCTGTGGTCTATCCATGTTCTTTCCTGATACCTTTTCTGTAAACCATTTATCAATATCATGCTTCTGTAATGCCTCAATCTGTCGAGCCTCATTCTGTTCTACTGTGGACACTCTCACATAAGCGACTTTCATTCCCTTAACCCTCCTCATAGACATTCTTTTGGATCTCCATCATAGCATAATGTAAAATTAAAATCAACAACTATCTTTACGTTAAGTAAAATAGAGTGAAAAACAACTTATATTTTACTCTTTTTCATGTCCTTTTACTTGTAAACTCAGAGTGTACCCTGTTTTTGCACTAAAGAGCAAAGAAAAGCGGTTAGTACCTCTCAGCACTAACCGCCTTTTCTTTTGTTTTGTATCTCTGCTCTATTTGGTTCTAAACTCATTCACAGCACACCTAAGAATTGCTTTCATTCTCTCCTCATCCTCAATCACTTCCATTTCTGACAAAAGCCCTACAGCCCTATCATACAGCGTTTCCGTATCTTCCCTAACCCCCTCACTCAATGATATCTTGTCTGCATCACAGCAACTAAGGACTCCCAGCACATACAATTCCCTCAGAGCCTCCTCTGCTTTGCAATACGTCTCAATCAGTTTTCTTTTTACCCCTACCTTGCTCATGGTTTTCCTCCTGTTTCTTTTTTCGGCAATTCCTCAAGCCGTATCTGCTTATGTGTATTTTGCCCTCTCAATATCAGCGGCTTTTCTAACCTGTTTCCGAAACTCAGCCCAGATATCAATTACCCGATCCCTAAGAGCTCTGTACCGGGCTTTATCATCCTCAATCTCTAAGAGATCATCACAGGGGATAAGCTCTCTCATTTTCCCCGGTATCTCAAGCTCTGAGATAATATCAATGAGATCCAGCCTGTTACCTCTGAGCCTTATCTGATACTCTTTCTCCGCAAGCTGAGCCGCCCGGATCTCTGCCGCCTTGCGTTTATCCTCCAGCTCTGCCTCCTGAGTCTCTTTGAGCTCTCTCTTGTGTTTCCGATCCAGTTTCTTGAGTGCCTCTGTTACCCGTCTATCTGCCTCTGCCTCAAGCTCAGATCTGAGCTCAGCCTCAAGCCGCTGGTATCTCTCCTCCTCTGTCTCCTGAGCCTCAGCTCCTCCCGGATCTGCCGCTAAAAGCTCCTCCTCAATGCGTTCCTCATCCATATTATCCAGCTCCCTCTATTTCTCTTGCTATGTCCTCCATCCAGCTCTCCAGAGCCTTTTTCATTCGTGGCTCTGCCTGTTTCATGCCCTTTTCTAAGAAAAATGTACCGGGAATATATCGTTCTTTGAGCATTATACCCTTTGACTCTCTGTTTCCCTTTACATTTTTCATATACAGCCGCCGCCCTTTTGCTGACAGATAAGAGAGCGGTAAAAACCGCCTGTGCTGTACATGACCATCATTCACATACAGGGCATAATCTACATTAGTGCCGACCTCTGCATAGTTTGGTGTAACCGTTCCGATCTGAAAGCTACTCACAAGCCTTGAAGTATCTACAGGTATGAGAGGGGATATCTCCTCTAAGCTGACTCCCCCTAATTTCTGCATAAGCTCCAGCTTTTTCTCATCCCAATTATCTACTACAGCCTCAGCCCGTTTAATAAAATCCTCAAAGCCCGGTATCTCAAAGCTACTCACACCAGCCTCACCTCCTCAATTTGATTTCCTGAGCCTATGAAATCCCTTTCCCCGGCTCTCTTTCTATTTCATGAAAATACTATGGAAAATCTGTATTTCTGTTATGCTCAGCATTAAAGAGAGTACAAGCCCGGAAAAAGGCTCAATACAAATACTGCATTTTCTGCCTCCGATTGCATAGCCTCAATCTGTTTCAATTTCCCGGATATATTCCCGGCTCTTTATAAAGTGCCTAAATGCCTCTATCTCCTCAAGATCTGAGAGCGTCAATCTGTTATGCTTCTCTCCCTCAAAGAAATCAAAGCTCTCTCTGATACCTTTTCTCTCCTCAAGAGCTACCCCTACCTGAGCCTTTTCATGTTTATCAGGAATACCGCTCTCTGAGTAGTATGTAGCCTCCTCTGAGTATACAGGCTTTTCTCCCATCACTGAGAGCCCCCGGATCTGTAAATAGGGTATTGTACTTTGAAATACTGCTATCATCCCTCAGTATCCTCCTCAGTATTCTCCTCAGGCTTTTTCTCTGCCAGCCCCAGCTCATCCAGAATACCGCTCTTTCTCAGATCCCTGAGCCGCTTTGCTCTCAGCTCCTCCTCAATGAGATCCTTGTTATCATCAATAAAAGCCTGTTTTGCTAAGAGAGTAGCGTTATACTCTGTTCTGCACCGGGCTACTTCATCCCTCAGCTCATCGAATTTCTGTTTTGCGGCTTTCTGCTTTTTATCGTATACCTGACCATATACAAGATAGGATCTCACATAGCTATCAGCTCTTTCCTCTTTCTCCTCATCACTGAGGACAGCTAAAGCCGTTCCGTTAAGGCTTTTGATATAGCTCTTTTTCTCATCCTCAATAAAAGCCCCTACCTCATCCTGAGCCACGGTTAAAAGGTTCTGAGCCTTGCGCTGAGCCTGTACAATCTCAGTGATACCCAAATCCATATAAGCCGCCGCTTTGCGCTTCTGAGGCTCTGTATCACGCCCTGTGAGCGCATCAAGCCGCCTCAGCTTTTCCCCGATCATCCCTTTTACTTTTTGATTTGCGGTTTTCTCTGCATCAATCACCGCTGAATGAGCCTCAGCCCGTTCCTGAGCCGTTCCCCGGCTCTTATAGTATTCCTCCAGCTTTTCACCGATCTGATTTCTTATTGTGCTCATATTCCTCATTATCCTCCTCAATCATAAAGTTTTATGCTCTTTTGCGTACCTTGCCACGCTTAACAGCGTGATATTGCGTGTTCTGCCTTTTTTCCCGTCTGTATTCTTGTGATAGACGGGCTCAAGTTTTCCCTCCTGTATGAGTTGCTGTATCCTGTACTTACTCACTCCTAACAGATCCACACACTCACTCATAGTTAATTCTGTTTTCTCATTCAATCTTTTACCCTCCTCTCACAGTGCTTAACAGTTAATAATTATAAACAAGTACATAGTTCCCTTGCCCCTCACAAATCCAGTATTTACAAGGGTTTACGGGCTATTTTTGACCGTTAAAAAGTCGCTCAGCTCACACTCTTTTTTCTGTTCCCTGACAAATTCTGATTGCCCCCGGATATATCCGCTGAGAAAGTACCCGGCTTTTGATTGCTCTACCTTTTGCCTGTGTACGATCCCTAACCGCCGCCGCTTTGATTTCTTCGGAGGATTCCAATAGTTACAGATCCACCCGGCTACTGTTTCACAAGGATCTGCATAAAGGAAAACATGAAAATGAGCCCGTTTCTCTATGAGCTTCTGGTTGCTCCTACTAAAGCCTATGAAAATGTAATATCTCCAGTTCTCACGCTTTGCCTTGCGTCTAAGAGCGTCTAAGAGCCGTTTTATTGCCTTTTCTGCCTCCTCATCTGATAAATCCTTGCTCTGATTGTTCAGAGTCAATACAAGCCCTCTACAGCCCGTTCTCCGCTCCACCTCCTCACCTCCTACACTGACAGATAGAGAAAGCCCCTGTATAGCTTTTATCGCTGATACAGGGGCTATAGTGTGTATCTGGTATTTTGTGGTTATGCCGTACCACGAAAGCGAAAGGAGGCTACCAGATCCTCACTAAACGGTTTTCTATCGCATCCAGCATATTACAGAGTAGTGCTTTATCGGTATCCGCTGAGCTATACACCATATCAATAGCATTGAATACAGGTACAAGCTCCTCCTCTACCCAATTCTCTGAGCCCTCATAGGGATACTCAGGCTCATTCTCTGAATGAAATCTATCCAGCCACCCCTCAAATGAGTTGTTAAAAATATTCTGGATATCTTGCACATAGAGCCTCACGCCTCTGTCATGATTGACGCAAATATAAAAACTCTTTTCCCTACCATCAGCGGTACACATAGAAAGTATTTCCTGTGTGTATACGCTTTTATCATCCTGTGTACTCCTAAACATCCTGTTTCCCTCCTGTTTTTTCCTGTGTTCTCCTGTTTGCTTTGATTGTTCTCAGATCCAGTTGAGCCCTCAGCCCATACAATTCAAAGCACCATCACTATACTTTTCTATCATTGAATTGTCAATGGTTTTTAATGCAATTTGCACATATTTTCAGAAACCTATATAACATCTTTTGGAGATATTATACAACTTTTCAAAAGATTCTTTTTCACTCCTCACATTCCTCAAAACAAAAGAAAAGAGCGGCTCTTTTTTACAGAGTCGCTCTGAGCTCTTGAAACTCACTGAGGAAATAGTGAGCTGTAGCTGAAGATCCAGCCGCCTATACTGTACCATTATACCCAGCTTTATTCAATGCCGCCCGGATCTCTGAAATACAAACCCCTGAGCCTGTAAATACTCCAGAAACCCCTCACAGCCCTCAATGATATCATCATATGTTTCATCAAAATTCCCGGTATACCACGGATCTGCTATATCTCTGTCTGAGCCTGAGAAAGAGAGGAGCTTGTATACTTTTCCCTCAGGATCTCCCTTGAGCATCCTGTTAAGATTTCGGATATTCCATGTATCCATCCCGATAATGAAATCAAAGCTCTCATAGTCTTTCCATGTGATTTGCTTAGCTCTGTGAGGAATCAGCGGTATACCCACCTCACGCAATTTTCTAACCGTTCCCCTGTGAGGGCTATTCCCGATCTCCTCCGTACTTGTAGCACAGGAGTCTATGATAAACTCAGCCTCATAGCCCCTCTCTTTTACCATGTGAGCAAATACGCTCTGACACATAGTGCTCCGACAAATATTTCCATGACAGCAAAACATTACCCTTATCAATCAGTATCCTCCTCTATGCGGCTATCTTGAGCTTAACCTTGTATCCTTTTACTGTTTGTTCTGCAAAGTACAAATATTACCATGACATACGAAAAGTACCTTAACCATGACTTTCATTACTCCAATTCATCAAGTATTTTTTTGAAGAAAACATCATCTATATTTGTCAGGCGTCGAATTATAGTTCCCACCTACGGCACCTTTACCGCAGATTTAATTCGCCATTTACTACATACTGTCTCTCTGTATGTGCTGTTTGAT
>CADCMM010000026.1 GCA_902802515.1 uncultured Lachnospiraceae bacterium | reverse complement strand
GAAGATATGTAAAAGTATCTTTATTCCTCGATAGCTCAATGGTAGAGCATTCGGCTGTTAACCGAAGGGTTGTTGGTTCGAGCCCAACTCGGGGAGTTTCTTTTTATAAAGAAATGAGAAGGACGTTGCACTGTGGCCGCGTTTGGATAGGTTTTACTAAGGCTCCTTGGTCAAGCGGTTAAGACACCGCCCTTTCACGGCGGTAACATGGGTTCAAATCCCGTAGGAGTCATTTTCTGTATGCATTTGCATATATTAATACTGTAAAATAAATATGGCGCCATAGCCAAGTGGTAAGGCAAAGGTCTGCAACACCTCTATCACCAGTTCAAATCTGGTTGGCGCCTCTTGAAAATCCCTGAAAAATCAGGGATTTTTTTATATATTTTCGTAATCTTCGTTATAATACAACATAATGGATTATGACTGGGTTGTACTAAGATTTGGAAGGAGTTAAAAAAATAAGCCGGCGTACGGTGAAAACAAAACTGATATAAAGTTCGGAGGGTAAAAATATTAAAAAAATGAAGTAATGAAATTCAGAATTGACAAACGAAAATATGAAAGGGTATAATCTGAGACAACAAGAAACAACGAGGTTTCGGTAAGCACTTTACCGGAACCTTTTTTGTGTCTTGAGGCAGTCAAAAAGCTAAGTAGTAAAAAGAGGAGGAAAGTTTATGAAGAAAAAAGTGGTTTGTATGATTTTGGCAGCGTCTATGATGACTTCAATGCTTGCAGGAACACCCGTTTTTGCAGAAGAAGAGGACAATGTGATCAAAATCGGCGTGATCTGCTCCATGACAGGCGGCAATGCGGTATATGGCGAGGGCGCACAGAACGCAATTGATCTGGCGGTAGAGGAAATTAACTCCAGCGATTCTGAATATAAAGTAGAAGTTGTGAATGGAGGAAAAGTAGCAGATGACGCTACAGACGCAAAACAGGCCATCAACGCATACAACAGCGTTATGGCGGACGCGCCGGAAGCTATCGTGGGAAGCTTTTTCTCATCCGTGACACTACCGATCGCAGAACAGGCTGCAAACGATGGTATGCTGGTTCTGGCAACGGGAGCTACCAATAAAGACGTTACATTGAAAGGCGAAAGCATTTTCCGTAACTGCTTTATCGATCCGTATCAGGGCGAGATGGCGGCATTATTTGCCAGCGAGCAGGGCTGGACATCCGCTGCGGTTATTTACGCAAAGGACGATGACTATTCCAATGGCCTGAAGGAAGCATTTATTGAGAGCGCAGAAGCAAAAGGCATTGAAATCGTGTATACCGGCGAGTGTACAACCAAAGACACCGATTTCTCCTCACAGGCATCTCTGGCAGCGGCCAGCGGAGCGGATTTCCTGTTTTTCCCCTGCTTCCTGGATGTAGTTCCGCTTCTGGTGAGCGCTGCAAGAGACGCCGGTTTTGAAGGCGCGATCATGGGCGGTGATGCCTGGGACGGCTGCGATACCGCAGGAATGGAAGATTACTTTGAGAATTGCTATTTCACGAATCATTATTCATCGGAAGATACAGCTCCTGCAGTGGCAAACTTTGTTTCAAAATATACTGAGGCTTATGGAACCGAAACTCTGAATGCCTGCGCAGCCCTTTACTATGACGCAATTTATATGCTGGTACAGGCTGCTGAAAACGGCGGCGGAACTGATACTGCCTCTCTGGTGGAAGGAATGACCGGAATGGAATTCACCGGTGTTGGCGGTAATATAACACTGGATGAGTATGGCAACGCGATTAAATCTGTCGTAGTAAACCACTTTGTGGACGGCGAAGTAAAATGGCTTGAGACTTTGAGCCCGGAAGGGGAAAAGACAGAATAACAGCGAAGTAAGACAAGATGACCACGGAGTAAGACAAGATGACCACGGGATGTGCATGCGGACTGATTGACCGGATGCACATCCTTTCTAAGGAAAAACGATCTTATCGGTGGTTTCCCTAAAAAACAGGAAAGGAAAACAGGTTATGACAGTATCTTTATTTGTACAAAGCCTGATCAATGGTTTGAACCAGGGTGCCATCTATGCATTGATTGCCCTCGGCTATACTATGGTTTACGGCATTATCCGCATGATCAATTTTGCTCATGGCGATTTTATCATGATCGGATCCTACACATTATTTTATACCATTCCTTTGATGGTTAATATCGGAATGCCCGCATGGATGGCTGTGATCCTCGCTGTTATTGTCTGCACGATCGTTGGCATTCTGGTTGAGACAATTGCTTACAAGCCGGTACGAAAGGCCGGTCCAATGTCCGCTCTGATCACCGCGCTGGCTATGAGCATTTTTCTTGAGAATCTGGCAATGGCACTCTTTGGAGCCAAGCCGCATAACGTGCAGAAAATCTTTAGTTTGCCAACCATCAATGTAGCTGGGGTGGCATTGCCGATGAATGTGCTTCTGACCATTGTGATCGGGCTTGCCATCATGCTTCTGATGCAGATTTTCATCAAAAAGACAAAAATCGGAAAGGCTATGCGCGCTGTTCCGCAGGATCGGGATGCAGCGATCCTGGCGGGAATCAATGTGGATAAAATTATCACTCTGACATTTGCCATCGGTTCAGGGCTGGCTGCCATCGCTGCGCTGATGTACTGTGCAAAATATCCCAGGGTTACCAACGATATGGGGTCTATGATGGGTATCAAGGCGTTTATCGCTGCCGTTCTTGGCGGTATTGGCGTGATCCCGGGAGCTATGCTGGGAGGTATTATGGTGGGACTGATCGAGATTTTTGTAAAATTGTATGCGCCCGGATGGTACGAGGCGATTACTTACAGTATTCTGATTGTTATCTTGTTGGTAAAACCGTCCGGCATTCTCGGTAAGAATGTGGGCGAGAAAGTCTGAGGGAGGGACCATTATGAAAATGCCAAAGAAAATGAAACTGTCCTATCTGCTGAACTTTCTCGGACTGGTTTTATTATTCAGTATCTTTGTATTAATGTTTGAGTCGAAGATTTTCGGAACCTCTACTACCTATATTAAGGGAATCTTTACCACAGCCTGCTACACCATTATTATGGTAACCTCCCTTAATCTGGTGGTGGGCTGCATGGGAGAATTTTCTCTGGGTCATGCCGGCTTTGTGTCAGTAGGGGCCTATTTCTCCGCTATTACATCCAATGCTCTGGCGGGACGGGGGATTCCGGATCTGCTGCTTCTGATCATTGCCCTGATAGCAGGCGGTCTGGCGGCAGGTCTGACCGGCATTTTAGTGGGAATTCCGGCGCTGCGCCTGCGGGGAGATTATCTGGCCATCGTCACGGTAGCTTTTGCAGAAATCATTCGCGTTGCTTTTTGTAATTTCGAGATTACCGGAGGCGGAAAGACCATGAGCGGTATCGCAAAACTGGCGGATTTCTACTGGGCGTTCTGGATCATGGTAGTCTGCGTGACGGTCATGTTTATGTATGTCAGAAGCCGGTACGGGCGAACGGTAAAAAGTATTCGTGAGGACTACATAGCCGCTGCGGCATCCGGGATCAATGTAACTTACTACAAGGTTCTCACTTTTGCAGTGGCAGCATTTTTTGCCGGAGTGGGCGGCGGTCTTTACGCACACTATATGACGGCAATGATCCCCACCAATTTTAACTTTAACTATTCAGCGGAGCTTTTATCTGAGGTGATCATTGGCGGTACCGGATCGCTTACCGGCTCTGTGATCGGTGCGGCGTTCTTATCATCGCTTCCGGAACTGATGCGCCAGTTTTCCACCTACCGTATGCTGGCTTATTCCATCGTATTGGTGTTGGTTATGATCTTCCGTCCGGGCGGAATTTTCGGAACCTGGGAGTTTTCATTGACCAGGCTGCTTGAGCGAGTGACCGGAAAAGCACCAAAAGCACAGAAGGGAGGAGAATGATTATGTCAAATGAAAAAACAACTCCCGTATTAAAGGCTCAGCATCTTGGGATTCAATTTGGAGGACTGAAGGCTGTAGATGATTTTAACATGGAGATCGGACAGTCGGAGCTGGTAGGTCTGATCGGGCCAAACGGAGCCGGAAAAACCACCGTGTTTAACCTGATCACCGGCGTCTATAAGCCGACGGAAGGCTCTTTCTATTTGAATGGAGAAAAAATGAACGGTAAAAAGACCCACCAGATCGTGGAAGCCGGAATTGCCCGCACCTTCCAGAACATCCGCCTGTTTAAAAAGATGACGGTAATTGACAATGTGAAGGTGGCGATGCAGGAAAAGAAAGGTACTTACCGTATGGCAGATGCCGTATTTCGAACAAAAAAATACTGGGCGGAGGAGGCCGAGCTTACCAAGAGAGCAAAAGAACTCCTGGAGGTGGTACATCTTTCCGGAAAGGAAGATTTGCTGGCAGCTAACCTTCCTTATGGTCAGCAGAGACGTCTGGAGATTGCCAGAGCGCTGGCAACGGATATGAAGCTTCTGCTTCTGGATGAACCGGCAGCCGGCATGAACCCCACAGAGACAGAGGAGCTTCTGGAGATCATTAACTATATCCGGGATGAATTCAAGGTTTCCGTGCTTCTGATCGAACACGATATGAGTCTGGTCATGAAGATCTGCCAGAGAATCCAGGTGCTGGATTTTGGAACTACCATCGCCGCCGGCACACCGGAGGAAATTGCCAATAATCCGAAAGTCATCGAGGCATATCTTGGAAAAGAAGATGAGTAGAAGGGGGGAGAACGATGCTGGAAATTAAGGAGCTGAACGTCTCCTACGGAGCGGTTCACGCGATTCATGGAGTGTCCATAAAAGTAAATGACGGAGAAATTGTGTCTCTGATCGGAGCAAACGGAGCCGGAAAGACAACGATCCTTCGCACCATATCCGGTCTGAAGAAAGCAGATTCCGGTGAGATCATTTTCGACGGAGCAGATCTTAGAAAGACAGAGCCAAGCAAGATCATCAGTCTGAAATTAGCCCATGTACCGGAGGGAAGACATATTTTTCCGGATATGACGGTGGAAGAAAATCTGGAGATGGGCGCATACGCAGATGCCACCAACGCCGAGGCAGTTATGGAGGATGTTTATGAACGATTTCCCAGACTGAAGGAGCGGCGCAAACAGCTGGCCGGCACGTTATCCGGCGGAGAACAGCAGATGCTGGCGGTTGGAAGGGCGCTGATGGCACAGCCCAAAATGATCCTGATGGATGAGCCGTCCATGGGACTGTCTCCGCTGCTGGTGAAAGAGATTTTTTCAATTATAAAAGAGGTGAATAAAAAGGGCATTACGATACTTCTTGTTGAACAGAATGCAAAAATGGCGCTGTCTATTTCTGACAGGGCATATGTGCTGGAAACAGGAAAGATCACGATTGAAGGCCCGGCACAGGATCTGTTGAATGACGAGAGAGTGAAGAAGGCTTATCTTGGGCAGTAGGAGGGATATCATGGCAGAAAACGGAAATTATTTTGCAATTGTCATTACCCGTACATGCGGAAGCGGAGGAGGCAGCTATATCGGCAAGAAACTTGCAGAGGATTACGGAATTGATGTGTACGACCGCAAACTCCTTCGCCTGGCTTCGGATAACAGCGGCATTAACGAAGCAATTTTTGCAAATGCGGATGAAAATACAAAGAAGACCATGCTGTATCGGGTTTCCCGTAAAATCTATAATGGGCAGGCAATTCCACCGGAGAGCGGTAATTTTTTGTCCGATCAGAATTTATTTAAATATCAGGCGGACGTATTAAGGGCATTGCTGGACCGGGAATCCTATGTTTGCATTGGCCGGGCAGCAGATTATGTGCTGAAAGACAAGAAAAATGTGCTGAGCGTTTATCTGGACGCGCCTTACGATTGGAGAGTAGAGCGTGAGACGGTGCGGCAGGGGATCAGTGCCTTTGACGCCATCCGCTACATCAATCGGTTGGATAAATACCGTGAGGCATACTATACCTACCATACCGGAAAAAAATGGAAGGATCCAAGCAACTACGATCTGTGCTTGGACACCTCAAGTCTGGGACTGGATGGATGCGTTGCCCTGATTGAATACTACATGAATTTAAAATTTGGCATAAAGATGCCGTAAAAAAGGAGAACAGAGGTAGAGAAAATGTTGAAAGAGTTAGCTTACTATGACGGCGTGTGGGGAGCACCGGAAGATGTTATGATTCCCTTTAATGACAGAGTCCATTTCTTTGGAGACGGTGTATATGACGCGACTGCCGGCGGCAATCACGTGGTTTATCTGCTGGATGAACATTTGGATCGGTTCTACACCAGCGCAAAAGCTTTAGACATTAAAATACCGATGGAAAAAGAGGAACTGGGAAATCTTCTGACACAGCTGCTTGGGCAGGTGGAAGGAGAAACTCATTTTGTTTACTGGCAGGTGACCAGAGGAGCCGCCAGCAGAAACCATGCGTATGATGAGGATATGATGGGGAAACTGTGGATTATGATCCGGCCGGCGGTTCTGAATGATCCGGATCGTCCCATTAAGCTTACTACCGCGGAGGATACAAGGTTTTACCATTGTAATATCAAAACATTAAACCTGATACCGTCGGTTGTAGCAACCCAGAACGCAAAGCGCCTTGGAGTGGATGAAACAGTATTTCACAGAGGAGATATTGTCACGGAATGTGCCCACAGCAATGTATGCATCTTAAAGGACGGCGTTTTCTACAGTCATCCCAACGATTGTTATATCCTGCGGGGAATTGCCAAGACGCACCTGATCAAAGCATGCTATAAACTGGGGATCACGGTAATGGAACGGCCGTTTACATTGGAAGAATTGTTTGCGGCAGATGAGATCATAGTGTCGTCTTCCTCCAATTTCTGCCTTCATGCAGAGAGTATTAACGGGGTCAAGGTGGGCGGCAAAGATCCGGCGAACTTAAAGAAAATTCAAGATGAAGTGGTCCGGGAATATCTGGAATACACAGGGAAAGAGAGTATGTTTGATGAATAAGGAAGAACTGGACAAGAAAAATATCGGGGAAAATCTGGATATGCTGATGACGCTTGATCCCCGGGGCTACGGGGTCTGCCGCATTCTCTATGACGGATGCAGGAAAATGGCGGAGCAGCCGCTGACCATGCATGCGGCTGAGGCTCTGTGCGATACAATAAAGGAAAATGATGTGGTGTTCCTTATGACCGGGTTTGTGCTTCTTCCTTACCGGGTGCCGGAAATGGACGGCATGGTAGCAACGATTCTCATGGCACGGGCACTGATCGAGGCATTTCATGCCAAACCGGTGGTAATCTGCCCGCAGGAGTGTGTGCAGGCGGTGATCAATTGTGGACATACCGTCGGATACCATGTTTATGAGGATATGGAACTGCTGCAGGAGATGCCGCTTTCTATGGGCGTGATAGCGTTCACGAAAAACGCACATAAGGCCCGGACTCAGGCAGAAGATATTTGTAAAAAAATTATGCCGAAGGCGATGATAGCTATTGAAGCGCCCGGGGCGAACGCAGTGGGAAAATACCACAATGCCATTGGAAAAGATGTGACGGACCTGGAGGCAAAGTCAGATGTTTTGTGGAATTTGCTGCGGGATCTGGGCGTCCTTGGCGTGGCGATCGGAGATCTGGGAAATGAGATCGGCATGCATTCATTGGCGGAACACATAAAAAGATACATTCCATTTACATCAAAAAATGAATGCATCTGCGGCTGCGGCGGAGGTATCCTGGCAACCACGGAAACTGATTATCTGATTACGGCGACCTGTTCTGACTGGGGCTGTTACGGACTCATTGCGGCAATCGCGTTTTTGAAAAAAAATATCCGTATTCTCCATGATGAATTATTAGAGGAGGAAGTCATGAGGGAAGCCTCCCGCTGTGGCATGATCGATATGACAGGATCTCTTCAGCCTGGTATTGACGGATTTGATTTAAAGATGAATACCGGAATCGTCAGCATGATGCGTCAGTGCACAGAATATGCTTTAGAACATAACGGTGAATTTGATCACTGGTACGGACCGGTTCTGGAAAAAGGATTTTTTGACGGAGTATAAAAGAATGGATGCTTTCATCAAACCTGTGGGAGATCAGGCAGCGTTGGTGGTCTTTGAACAGAGGATTGCAGAGGATGTAAATCAGAAAGTCATGGCCCTGAAAAAGCAGGTGGAACAGTTGCGGGGAGACAGGGTACTGGAGACAGTACCCGCCTTTGCGTCGCTGCTGGTGTATTATAATCCGTTAAAGAGCGACTACGCTTCTATGGAAAAGCTTCTGAAGAAGTTGGTGACAAAATTAAAAGACGGAAAGATGTCCTCTGGAAGAACAATAGAGATTCCGGTTTGCTATGGCGGTAAATACGGAGAGGATCTGGAGTATGTGGCAAAGCATGCGGGGCTTTCCCGGGAAGAGGTTATCCGAATTCACAGTGGGCAGGATTATCTTATTTACATGTTAGGATTTCTGCCGGGCTTTCCGTATCTTGGGGGATTAGATCAGAGGTTGTTTACTCCGAGACTGGACAATCCGAGAACCCGGATCCCGGCAGGAAGCGTTGGGATAGGCGGTGAGCAGACCGGTATCTATCCTATGGAATCTCCCGGAGGATGGCAGCTGATCGGACGCACTCCCCTGAATCTTTTTTCACCGGACAACGGCGGGAAATTAATGTATGAGGCGGGGGATCGGATACGCTTTGTGCCCATCAGTGAAGCGGAGTATAAAAAGAGGGTGGCAGAATGGCAATAAAAATTCTTACCGTGGGTCCTCTGACCACCGTTCAGGATTTTGGACGCAGCGGTTTTGGCAGCCGGGGTTATCGAAGATGCGGGGCCTGTGATAAATATTCCATGCAGATTGCCAATATCCTGGCGGGAAATATGGAAGACTGTGCTTTAGCAGCAGTACTGGAGTTTACATTAAGCGGTGGAAAAATGGAGTTTACGGATAACTGTCAAATTGCTTTGGCAGGCGCTGACATGTCTCCGAAATTGAATGGAAACCCAATTGCCATGTATCGATCTGTAAAAACTAAGGCAGGGGATATACTGGAACTTGGAATGGCTGTTGATGGTCTTCGGACTTATCTGGCGGTGGGAGGGGGCATTGATACGGAGAAGGTAATGGGCAGCCGTGCAACCGACTGTACCTGTGGGATAGGCGGCATGGACGGAAGAGCGATCCGAGAGGGTGATGTGCTGAAAACCGGAGTGCCCGGCAAAGAAAAAGTGGAGTTTGCCATCACAGAGGAGATGTTCTGGCTGAAGAAGCCTTCCCATCCTTATCGCAGTGTAGGAAATCAGCTATTGCCGGTGCTGCGGGTGGTAGCGGGGCCTCAGGAAGAGGCTTTTACCGAGGAGGCCAGGGAAAATTTACGGCGGGGAGTTTATAAGATCAAAGTGGATTCGGATCGTATGGCTGTACGCCTGGAAGGACCGGAACTGAAAACAAAGGAGGGTTCCGACATCATTTCAGATGGTATTGTGGAAGGTTCTGTCCAGATATCTTCCAACGGGCTGCCTATGGTAATGCTGGCGGATCACCAGACAACAGGCGGATATGCCAAGATCGCCACTGTGCTCAGCACCGATATCCCGGCGATCGCGCAGCGAAGACCGGGGGAATGCATCGGATTTGAATACATCACTCCGGCCCAGGCCGGGGAAGCATACAGAAAAGAAGTGAGAAAACTATCATGGCTGAAAAAAGAAATTGTTATGAAACAGAAAGACCGGAGGTAGTAAGAGGGCTGATCCGAGAGGGGAAAATAGACTTTCCTACCACTGGGATGTGCGGCGGCTACGCCCAGGCAAATCTGGTGATGCTGCCAAAAGAGCTGGCTTGGGATTTTTTGCTCTTTTGTCAGCGAAATCCCAGATCCTGCCCGCTGCTTGAAGTTTCAGATGCCGGCAGCAGGACCTTTCCTGTGTTTGGAAAGGGATGCGATATTACAAAGGATGTTCCCCGTTACCGGGTCTATGAAAATGGCATTATGACGGGAGAATACACAGATGTATCGGATATTGTCGATCAGTGTGGGTATGAGTTGGTAAGCTTTCTCATCGGATGCAGCTTCTCTTTTGAGTCGGAGCTTCTGGAAGCAGGGATTCCGGTGCGGCAGATTGAAGAGGGCGTGAATGTGCCGATGTATAATACCAATATTCCCTGTGAAACGGCGGGGAGATTTAGCGGAAATATGGTAGTCAGCATGCGCCCTATTCCCCACAGACTTGTTCCTTCAGCTGTTACTGTGACGGCAGCCATGCCCCGGGTACACGGGGCCCCGGTGCAGATCGGATATCCGGAGGCCATCGGTATTACGGATCTTGCCCATCCGGATTACGGCGATATGGTTACGATACGAGAGGGAGAGGCGCCGGTCTTCTGGCCCTGCGGGGTGACGCCCCAGGCAGTGGTAATGCATTCGAAACCGATATTTGCAATCACCCACGCCCCAGGGCATATGTTTATCACAGACGTAAAAAATGTGCAGCTGAAATTATAATAGGACTTTTAGAAGGAAGAGTACAATCATGTGTTTCATCGATTTAAATAGTGATCTGGGAGAGAGTTTTGGAGCCTATAAAATAGGTATGGATGAGCAGGTGGTGCCGCACATCACCTCGGCAAATGTGGCTTGCGGCTTTCATGCAGGGGACCCCATGGTAATGAAGCATACCGTTGAACTGTGTAAAAAATACAATGTTGGCATCGGGGCGCATCCGGGATATTTGGATCTGCAGGGATTTGGAAGAAGAAATATGAAAATTTCCAATGAAGAAGCAGAGGCGGATATCATTTATCAGGTGGGGGCGCTCAAAGCGTTCTGTGAAAGCGCAGGAGTAGCACTGCATCATGTAAAACCTCACGGGGCGCTTTACAATATGGCCGGAAAAGATTATGATCTGGCAATGGCTATCTGCCGGGGAATCAGGGCAGTGGATCCTGATCTCAAGATACTGGCCCTCAGCGGAAGCTGCATGATCCGGGCGGCAGAAGAAATCGGGCTGGATGCAGTCAGTGAAGTATTTGCCGACCGCGCTTATCAGGCGGACGGTTCCCTGGTTCCCCGGACGCAGCCCGGCTCCATGATCACAGATGAGGAAGAGGCAATTGCCCGTGTAGTTAGGATGGCAAAGACGGGGGCAGTGACCGCCATTGATGGAACAGAGGTATCGCTCTGCGCCGATTCGGTCTGCGTCCATGGAGACGGAGAAAAGGCATTGATGTTTGTGGTGAAAATAAGAGAGGCTCTGAAAAACGCCGGTGTTGAAGTAAGGAGATTTTAATGAAAAAGGCGCTTGTCTATGGGATACTTGCATCCCTGTTTTTCGCGTTCACCTTTATATTTAACCGAAGCATGAATCTGACGGGCGGGTATTGGATGTGGAGTGCCGGCCTGCGGTATCTGTTTACCCTTCCGCTGCTCTGGATCCTTGTGCAGCGTCAGAACGGCATGGACGAAGTGATGAAAGAGACCCGGTCCAATCCGGCCCGATGGATCTTGTGGAGCACGGTAGGTTTCGGTTTGTTTTACCTTCCGATGACCATGGCCTCTGTCTATGGGGAATCCTGGTTTGTAGCAGCTACCTGGCAGCTTACCATTGTGGCGGGGGTTCTGCTGACCCCCCTTTTCGGGAAAAAGATCCCGGTAAAAAATCTTGCGTTTTCCGGAGTGATCCTGTCGGGTATTTTCCTTTTGCAGATGACCCATATGGAGTCTATGGAAACAAAAGGAATGATCATGGCCCTAATTCTGATCCTGATCGCCGCTTTCTCGTACCCGCTGGGCAACAGGAAAATGATGGCATACTGCCCGCCTTCCATAAATACCACGCAAAGAGTGTTTGGAATGACCCTTTGCAGTATGCCTTTCTGGATCGGGATATCTATTATTGCGGCGGTAAGATACGGCCTCCCTTCCGGTGGACAGATGCTGCAGTCCTTTATTGTGGCTCTGTTTTCCGGCGTAGTAGCAACGTTATTATTCTTTGAAGCGACAAATTTAACCAAGCACAACGCAAAGCAGCTGGCAGTCATTGAGGCGACCCAGTCGGGAGAGGTGCTGTTCACCTTGCTTGGGGGGATCCTGTTTCTGGGGGATCAGATGCCGTCTGTTCCCGGATTTGTTGGGATTTTGCTGATTGTGGCGGGGATGATCGGAAACAGCCTCGCAGTGTAATAGTTATATGAGAAAAGATCTCTGGAGGAAACGACAGGGTTCTTTTTTTGTTCCAAAAACACCTTGTATATTTTGGAAAAATACATTATAGTAAATAGTAAATTCTTTATTTGCGCTATGATTTAAGGGAGTCGTATCATGAATTGGAATGAAAAGTGTTTAATGGAGCTGACGCATCATAATATGTTTGAGGATGATGCTCATAGGCAGAGATTTCGGGATTTATTGATCTGCTACTTCTTGGCCCCATTTTTTACAAAAAGTCTCTGTAAATGTATGTACCTCTTTAGCTGGGATGATGAACATTTTGTTTTGATGCTGGAAGTGTTAAATGGCATGACCCTGGAGGCAGCAAAGAACCTGCAGATGATGACAGACCAGGCTGAGGCCTGGGAAAAAGAGGCAGCGGGATATGACGCGGAAATTTTCAGGTTGATAAATGCGTTTCTTCGTGGAGAGGATTATCAGGCGGAAGACTTTGGCGTGATGGATCCGGAGAGGGCGCACATGATCCGGCAAGCTTTGAAAGTGTCGGATTATATAGATGAACTTCCGGCGATATAATAGGAGAGCCCAAAAAGCGCAGATCCGAGCGGTACAAAGCGGAAATAAGAGATAAAAACGAAGAATAGACGGATCATACGTCAGGCAGTTGTGGGAGAGAAGTCCTCATAGCTGTCTGTTTTTGCAGGTGCATAAAATGAATGGGTGGTTTTCAATATGAGAAAAACATTGAAGGAAAGAAAGGAAGGATGACAGGATGATCAAGACATTAGCGGCACAGATAAAAGAGTACAAGAAAGTTTCGATTCTGACGCCGATCTGTATGGTGCTGGAGGTTTTGATGGAGACCATCATTCCATTGCTGATGGCGTCCATTATTGACGATGGGGTAAATAAAGGAGATATGAACCATATTGTTGGGGTGGGGCTTTGGATGGTGCTGACAGCTGCGCTGAGCCTGACGGCCGGAGTGCTGGGCGGAGTGTTTGGAGCGAAAGCCTCCACAGGTTTTGCGCGGAATTTACGAAAGGGGATGTTTGAGAACATTCAGACGTTTTCTTTTGCCAATATTGACAAGTACAGCGTAGCAGGACTGGTGACCAGACTTACAACAGATGTGACAAATCTGCAGAATGCCTATCAGATGGTACTGCGCATGAGTTTCCGGGCGCCTGCCACGCTGATCTGCGCTATGGCCATGGCGTTTGTCATTAATGCGAGGCTGGCGATGATCTATCTGGTGGCAGTGGTGGTTCTGGGATGTATTTTGATTTTTATCATGTCAAAAGCTTCCCGCCATTTCCGGGCGGTTTTCCGCAAGTACGATGATCTGAATGCCAGTGTGCAGGAGAATGTATCCGCTATTCGCGACGTGAAATCTTTTGTGAGGGAAGACTACGAGAACAATAAATTTACGAAAGCGGCGGAGAACCTGTGTCAAATGTTTATGAAAGCGGAGCGTATTGTAGTGACGAACATGCCGCTGATGCAGTTTACCGTATATACCTGTATTCTGCTCATCAGCTGGATCGGTGCGAAGATGATCGTGTCCGATGCTCTGACGACGGGCCAGCTGATGAGCCTTTTGACCTACTGTATGAATATTTTGATGAGCCTGATGATGCTCTCCATGATCTTTGTTATGGTCACCATGAGCGCGGCCAGCGGAGAACGTGTGGCCGAAGTGCTGAATGAAAAGAGCAGTCTTACAAACCCGGAGAATCCGGACTTTGTGGTGCCAAATGGCAGCATTGAATTTCGCGGCGTCGAATTTTCTTACAGCAGCACAGCGGAACGGCCTGTGTTGGAGGACATTAACTTGGCGATCCGATCCGGGGAGACCATCGGCATCATTGGAGGCACCGGCAGTTCCAAGTCCAGCCTGGTGAATCTGATCAGCCGGTTGTATGATGTCACAAAGGGCAGTATCCTGGTAGGGGGTAAGGATGTGCGCGCCTATGACCTGGAAACACTGCGCAATGAGGTAGCGGTGGTACTTCAGAAGAATGTGTTGTTTTCCGGAACCATTCTGGATAATCTGCGCTGGGGAGATCCCAACGCAACAGAGGAAGACTGCATCCGGGTCTGCAAACTGGCCTGCGCCGATGAGTTTATTCAGACTTTTCCGGATAAATACAATACATACATTGAACAGGGAGGCACCAACGTATCCGGCGGACAGAAGCAGAGGCTCTGTATCGCCAGAGCATTGCTGAAGAAGCCCAAGATCCTTATCTTGGATGACAGTACCAGCGCTGTGGATACGGCCACGGATGCCCGGATCCGAAAAGCGTTTGCTGAGGAGATTCCGAATACCACAAAGCTGATCATTGCTCAGAGAATTTCCAGCGTGGAGCATGCCGACCGTATTATTGTGCTGGAAAACGGCCGGGTGGACGGTTTTGGAACTCACAAAGAACTGCTCAGGAGCAATGAGATCTACCGGGATGTCTACGAATCTCAGGTGGGCGGTTCCGGTGATTTTGACGCGAATGGAGGTGTGGCATAATGGCACAGCAGGAAAGACAGACAATGAAAATGGAAGCGATGAGAGGCTCCGGAGGAAGAGGACCGAGGGTGCAGGGGCCAAGACCGAAGATTGACCATCCGGGAAAGCTGTTTGGACGGCTGATGGGCTATGTGTTTCAGAATTACGCAGTGCAGTGCGCGGTGGTGCTGGTGTGCATAGTGGTCAGCGTGCTGGCCAGCGTGCAGGGGACACTGTTCACGAAGACACTGATTGACTCCTATATTACCCCGCTGCTTGTTTCGGATGCCCCGGATTTTTCCGATCTGGCCTGGGCCATCGGCAGAGTTGCGTGTTTTTACGCCATCGGAGTGGCGGCCGCCTACACACAGTCCAGGATTATGATAACGGTCAGTCAGGGGACAATGAGGAACTTGAGAGTAGATATTTTTACCCATATGGAGAGCCTGCCTGTCAAATACTTCGATACTCACGCTCACGGGGATATCATGTCCATTTATACCAATGATATTGACACGCTCAGGCAGATGGTGAGCCAGAGCATTCCTCAGATCATCAATTCCGCTATTACAATTGTCAGCGTATTCTTCTCCATGCTGATCCTGAGCGTACCGCTTACGCTGCTGAGCATGGTCATGGTAGGGATCACACTGTTTGTGACGAAGAAATGCTCCGGGATGAGCAGCAAGTATTTTCTGGCCCAGCAGAACTCTATGGGCAAAGTGAATGGCTATATTGAAGAGACTATGAATGGACAGAAAGTAGTGAAAGTATTCTGTCATGAGGAAGAGAGCATGGAGCAGTTCAATAAGCTGAATGATGAACTGTGTGTATGTGCGGACCGGGCGAATGCCTTTGCCAATGTCCTGGGACCCATTAATGCCCAGATCGGAAATCTAAGTTATGTGATCTGCGCTATGGCAGGGGGCGTCATGGCGATTGGAAACGTGGGGGGCTTCACCCTGGGCAGCCTGGCCAGCTTCCTGACCTTTAACAAGAGTTTCAATATGCCTATCAACCAGGTATCCCAGCAGCTCAACAGCATCTTCATGGCGCTGGCCGGTGCGGAACGAATTTTCCGGCTGTTGGATGAACAGTCAGAACAGGACGAGGGCTATGTGACTTTGGTGAATGCGAAAGTGGAAGAAGGAAAGGTGACCGAGACAATAGAGCGTACCGGCACCTGGGCCTGGAGGCATTTTCACAAGGCAGAGGGAACCACGGATTATCGTTTGCTGCAGGGCGATGTGGTGTTTGACAATGTAGACTTCGGTTATATACCTGAGAAGCTGGTACTGCATGATATTAAAATGTACGCCACGCCGGGGCAGAAGATCGCCTTTGTAGGTTCCACCGGCGCCGGCAAGACGACGATCACAAACCTTATTAACCGATTTTACGACATACAGGACGGAAAAATCCGCTACGACGGGATTAACATTAATAAGATAAAAAAAGCGGACCTGAGACATTCGCTGGGGATGGTGCTGCAGGATACGCACCTGTTCACCGGCACTGTGATGGAAAACATTCGCTACGGCAAGCTGGATGCTACGGACGAGGAAGTCATTGCGGCGGCAAAACTGGCTAACGCAGACACCTTTATCCGCCAGCTTCCGGATGGATATCAGACGGTGCTGACCGGTGACGGCGGAAATCTGAGCCAGGGGCAGAGACAGCTTTTGTCCATTGCCAGAGCGGCCATCGCCGATCCGCCGGTGCTGATCTTGGATGAGGCAACCAGTTCCATCGATACCCGTACCGAGCGTATCGTTCAGGAAGGCATGGATCGTCTGATGAAGGGACGGACCACCTTTGTGATCGCTCACCGTCTGTCCACGGTTAAGAACAGTAACTGTATCATGGTTCTGGAGCAGGGACGTATCATTGAGCGGGGGACACATGAGGAATTACTGGAGCAAAAAGGGAAATACTATCAATTATATACCGGAAACAGTATTACAGCATAAACTTTATAATAAATTTAGATGTAACTTGCGGAAAAGTATGGTATAATTTGAAAAGTGGAGCCATTTACAGTAAAATATGAGAACACTTTTGTTCAAAACAGGATTTTATATCAAGAAAGGAGCAATCATTATGGGATTTGAACAGTTGGGTAAAAAATTGATGCGTCTCGGACAGGATACGAAGAGCGGAGTACAGAAGATGGGAGAATCTTATCAGATCAACTCTAAGATCAGCGATGCGAAAAAGGCATTGGATCAGTATTACCGCGCCATCGGAGAAAAAGTTTATCAGGACAATTCGGAGACTCCTTTGGAGGGAATGGAAGAAGAGTTTGCAGCTGTGAAAGAAGCACTGGATAATATCACAGAGTACACAGAACAGCTGAATAAAGTAAAAGGCGTAACTTATTGTCCGGAATGCGGAAAAGAAGCTGCCAGGGGAGAAAAATTCTGTTCCGACTGCGGAGCAAAATTGCCTGAAAACCAGGACGATATTGCCGAGAAGATGAAACAGGACGCAAAAGAAGCAGCCAGCGAAGCCGGTGATATTGTAAACGATGTAGTTGATAAGGCAAAAGGCTTTGTGGGAAATGTAGCCGGCAAGGCAGATGCTTTCGTAAAAGGTGTGACTTCCAAAGTGTCATCTGCAGAAGATGCAGCAGAGGATGTTGTTGAGGAAGCAGCGGAGGTTGTGGAAGAGACAGCAGAAGATGTGGCAGACGTAGTCAAAGATGCCGCAGAAGAGGCAGCAGACGCTGCAGAAGATATTACAGAGTAAAAACTGTAGTTTCCGGGAAATTCGGTACCTGGAGGAAACATTGATGGCAGAAGAAAAGAAAGAGATACAGAAACCGGAAGAAAAGAAAGACGACCAGAAAGAAAAATTTCAGGTGAGCGAAACTTGGGCTCAGGAGATCATTGAGGATATGGATGATTTCATAGAATCCCAGGGGATCTACTTGAGACAATGATATGCTTTATTATGTGCGGAGCGCGTCCGGCCCATTATATGGGAAGGACGCGCTCTGCCAGGTAAATGATGACTGGAATAGTGGACATGGAGACCACTGTGGTGAATGCGAACAGCTCGGAGGCGTATTTATAGTTGCCGTCGTATCGAAGCGCGAACATTGTGCCCGTGGTAGCACAGGGGCAGGCGGCCGCCAGGAGTACTGCGCAGAGTACTTTGTGATCAAAGGGAAGAAACGAAAGACATACCAGCATGACCAAGGGCAGGATCAGCAGTTTGACGGCGGTTACCAGATAAAGTCTACGGTTTTTTAAGGCACCGAAAAGGTTGGTCTCCGCCAGAGAGACGCCCGCGATCAGCATTGCCATAGGGGTGTTCATGTTGGATATGTAGCCGATCGTTTCATTTACTACCGAGGGCAGACGTATCTGCGAGACGAACAGGAACAGGCCTATCACACTCGCGATCATAACAGGGGAGGTAAGGCCCTTTTTTATTTGTTTTCGGGAGGCGTTGCCCGTCATCAGCATCAAACCGTGGGTCCAGCAGAACAGGTTGAAGACGATCATGTAGGAAGTGATAAAGAGAATCCCCTCACTTCCCAGGATGCTGTTTGCCAGCGGGATCCCCATGAAACCGCAGTTGGAGTAGATGCTGGAAAACTGTTCGATATTATAATCCCGGCTGCGTTTTTCCGGAAAGAGAACGCGGCTTAGAAGGATACCCACCACATGGGTGAGCGCAGCCAGAAGCGCAGCCAGAAGAAAGCCTTTCATTCGGGAGACGCTATAGTCCATCTGAAGGGCGTTAACGATCAAAATCGGATTTACTACCAGAAGCAGCAGGTTGGACAGAACCTTGTTGCCGTGATGATCCACCAGCTTCGTGTGATAGCAGATATAGCCGACGATCAGGATTAGAAACATTTTTAGTATTTGATTCGTGATGATAAGAAACATGGGATAACTCCTTTGTGCTTTATAATCCGTACGCTACTATAGCATTGATTTCGGATTATGTCCAGAGTTTAGTGAAAAAGAGGTAAGAATGATGCAGGAAATAATATTGGCTTCCGGATCGCCCAGAAGAAAAGAACTTTTGCAGCAGATCGGGATACCGTTTCAGGTAATAAAAAGCGAAACAGAAGAGAAGATTACCAAAACTGGTCCGGCAGATATTGTAAAGGAACTGTCATTGCAGAAGGCGTTTGCAGTAGCCGCCGGAATACAGCAGGGGATCGTGCTGGGCGCGGATACCATCGTCTGCCTGGGACATGAGATCATGGGAAAACCAAAAGACCGGGAAGATGCCGGAAAAATGCTGGGAGAACTGCAGGGGAAGGCACATTCTGTCTTTACCGGGGTGACCCTGATCCGAAAGACGCCGGGAGAGCCGGAAATCATACGAACTTTTTACCGGGAGACGAAAGTGTGGGTCCATACCATGACGGCAGAAGAGATTGAAGGCTATCTCGAAACCGGAGATGCTTTTGACAAGGCCGGGAGCTACGGGATACAGGGACCCTTTGCCGCCTATATTGACGGCATTGAGGGAGACTATAACAATGTGGTAGGGCTTCCGGTATCCGCGGTATATCAAGAATTGAAATGCATTTTGCGCGATACGGTTATTGATAAGAAACACTCACAAGGAACAGCCCCTGGGGCGGGGCGGTGAACCCTGCCAGTGAGCGGTCGCGCTGCCACAATATCTGATCGATATCTTCAGGAGATTTTTGATGTAATCCCACTTCGATCAGAGTTCCGGTCATAATGCGTACCATATTGTAGAGAAATCCGTTCCCGCAGAAACTGATAATGAGAAAAACTCCTTCCTGACGCAGCTCGATATGATAGATGGTGCGCAGGGAGGATTTTTTCATGTGTTTATTTGCACAAAAACCAAGAAAATCATGAGCGCCAGTCAACCTACGGGCGGCCTCCTCCATTGCCGCCATATCCAGGCGTTCCTGGACATGAAGCGCGTAACGGCGGTGAAAGACATCGGCCGGGCTGCCTGTATCAATCCGATATTCGTAAATTTTACTTTTAGCCAGAAGCCGGGCATGAAACCGTTCCCCGGCGGGAATCACAGACAGCACCCGGATATCCAGGGGAAGATACAGGTTCATCTGAGAAAAAAGATCCTCACAGCTGTAATGATCTGCTTTATCAGGAATACGGAAACTGGCGGTCTGCCCCAGCGCGTGGACGCCTGCGTCGGTCCGTCCGGATCCGGCAATCTCTACGGGAAACCCATAGAGCCGGGTAAGCAGGCTCTCCAGCTTTTCCTGGATGGTATTTGGTGTGTTGCCTTGTTTTTGCCAGCCGTTGTAGCGGGTTCCATCGTACTGGAGGGTCATAAGATAAGTGGACATTGCATTCTCCTTTGCAGACCGGATAGAGTGAACGTTAGAGAAACGATGATCAAATCAGCGTTTCCTTTGGTATATGTAGAAGTATAATATAGATTTTCTAAAATGTCATGCGGAATAACTGGAATATTGAAATTGACAACCCACCCATTAAGTATGTATAATTCAAAAAAATCCGATTTTAGGAGTAGAGAATCATGAACACGGTCGAAAAAGGGAAAAATCCTACCCTTACTTATGCCCTGGTACAGGGATTTTTTTGGATGAATATCGCCGCTGGTGTGGGATTTGTCAGCGTTTATCTTCTGGAGCTGGGATTTAGCAATACGCAGATCGGTATATTGATCGCGGTAGCAGGAGCATTGACCGCCATACTGCAGCCGGTGGTAGCCAGCTATGCGGACCGGCCTTCCAGTCCGTCGATAAAGAAGATTATGTTGGTCATCTGTGTCATTGTGGTCGGGATGACAATTCTGCTCCTTTTAAATGCCGGATACAATTTTACGACCGGTCTGCTTTATGGAGGAGACATGGTGCTGCTGCAGCTTATGATCCCGCTGGTAAATTCTCTGGGAATGGAGAGCATTAACCAGGGAAAAAAGCTGAATTTTGGCATGGCCAGAGGAGTGGGATCTCTGTTATACGCAGTGACAGCCTACGGATTGGGCCTGTTGGCGGCTGACTTCGGAGCAAAAGTCATACCGTTTTCTATTATTATTATCCTTGCCGGGCTGATTTTGCTTTTGAATCTCTTCCCGTTCCGGAAGGGCAAAGAAAAAAAGGAAACAGCGAAAAACAGCGGTGGATTGATCTACTTTTTCAAACGATATCGGATGTTTTGCTTTACGCTGTGCGGTTGTGTCTTAATATATGTCAGTCATCTCCTGATCAACAGTTTTGCTTTCCAGATCGTACAGAGCAAAGGCGGCGGAAGTTCGGAGATGGGTTTTATTCTGGCACTGGCTGCGGTTTTGGAACTACCCACCATGTTTTTGTTTACCTGGATGCTTAAGAAGGCCAAGGCGGATGTCTGGCTGCGCATTTCCGGTATATTTTATATGATAAAGACGCTCAGTACTCTGCTGGCGCCAACAATAACAGTACTCTATTTTGTACAGGCCTTCCAGATGTTTGGTTTTGCTCTGTATACAGTTTCCTCTGTCTATTATGTAAATTCCATTATGGAAGAGCAGGACGCCATCAAAGGGCAGGCTTATATGACCATGACGAATTCTCTGGGAAGCGTATTGGGAGCGCTGATCGGCGGGTGGCTGCTGGATGCGGCGGGTACCACGGCGATGCTGGTCTTTGCTACGGCAGCGGCGGCAGTTGGTATGACGATCGTGCTGCTGACTGTTGGAAGAGGAACGGAAAGATGAGAAAGAAATTTTTTATAGTGACAGCGGCATTACTGATGATAGGAAGTTATGCTGCGGACAATTTTGATATGGCTGGCATACTGTCGTATGCGTCAGGGATCGTGAGAATCGGTGTCTCACCGGAATTGCTGGTGGGAGTGGACAAAGCGCCAGATGATACTGACGCAGAGGAAACAGAGGCAGCAAGTGGAATAGTGAATTCCTCGGAGGACGGATGGGAACTGCTTCTGGTCAATCGGCAACACCCGATCCCGGAGAACTATGAGGTGAAACTGACGCAGCTGCAAAATGACCAGGCGGTGGACGAGAGAATTTACCCGGCGCTTCAGGAAATGTTTGACGATGCCCGGGCGGAGGGGATCTTGCCCACAATTTCATCCTCTTACCGCACGGCAGAAAAGCAGCAGGAACTCATGGATGAGAAGATAGCGGAGTATCAGGCTTCGGGTTATGATTATGAGACTGCAAAACAATTGGCGGAGGAGTGGGTGGCCATTCCGGGGACAAGTGAACACCAGATGGGTCTCAGCGTGGACATTACCACCGCGGACTGGAACCAGCAGGACGCTTCGGTGGTGTGGGATTGGATGATGCGGAACAGTTATAAATACGGATTTATCCAGCGCTATCCGGAAAATAAGACAGATATCACAGGAATCATAAATGAACCCTGGCATTACCGTTATGTGGGACGGGAAGCGGCGCAGGAAATCTATGAGCAGGGGATTTGTTTGGAAGAGTACTTGGAATCGAAATGATTGGCTCCAGGTACTCTTTCGTAAAGGCTTAGTAGTGATTGACTTATCACATACAGCAATGTATCATTTCGCCGTAACCAATCCATATTCCTTCAAAAGATTCTGCTGAAGATCGGGATCAGAGAGGGAACGCTTTAGTTCATCAAAACGGCCATCCGTCACCAGACGCTGGTTCAATTCATTGATGCGTGAGATGCCCTGCTCAATGCCTTGCTGAATACCTTGCTGAATACCTTGCTCGATGCCTTCCACGCGGTAAGTGTTCATATCCATATAATAACGCTCGCGTGCTTCACATTGCAATTGGATCTTTTCCTCTTCTGATAGCATATACAAGTTGACGGCAGCAGCACTCAGATAATCTTTTTCTCTGCTCAGCATACAAATCTCCTCCCAAGTGGTGGCTTGAAAAAACTTTGCCCAGTTGTACAATTCGCTGTCCCGTTCTTCGATGGGAACGTTCTCTAACTGACTTAAGTCTAGCACACAAGCGCAGAAATTTCTACTGAAAATATGCCCGGTCTCCTCCTCTGCCATAAAATACCTGCTATAAAATCTTCTGTACTCTTGAAACGGAGACCCCGTGAGGATCCCTATGTGAAGGGCGGGCATAATGCTGGAATAGTCCTCCCCGCGGCGAATGTTGCAGTATAGCCGTGCGAGATAGTACAGAGAACGGTTGGCCCAGTGCTTCAGATGGCCGGTCTGCATCTCCAGATTGATCAGGCGGTTGTGGTTGAGGAGAAGCCGGATGTCCAAAACACAGGTTTTATCGTCGATGGTTTCTCCGAGAACGATGGGGTTTCTGATTTCACAGGATAGGATGTCCTCATAGGGAATATCCAGCAGGGCGGAGAGGAGATGCCGGAGCGCCTCTTCACTGTTTTGAAATACAGCCCGAAACATATAGTCGTTTGTGAGACCGTAACGGACCGGGCCGGTGAGATTGTCTAACGGTTGCGTAGAATTGCTGCGAAGATTGGTTAACATATCGAACCTCCTTGATAAGAAAATAGAAGAAATTTCGAACAAAACGGAAATTTGTTCAGATACATATACACTATCATAGATAATATGAGCTGTCAATAATATAAAACATTAATTTTGGTAATATATGATACAAATCGGGGTATTTGCAGCTAGTATAGCTGTTTCGAAATAACCGGACTTTATACTTGCCTGTTTTTCCGATCGCACAGGTCAAAAAGCCTCAGCGTAGCCCGCTACGCCTACGTTTTTTGATCAGCGCCCTCGAAAAAACATTCTACGCATATAGTCCATTTATTTACGAACAGCTATACTAGAAAAGGTTTTATGGTCAGTAAGAGTATAATTATCGTTGGCAATAAATAAGGGAAGCAGAAAATTCCCACTTCCCAAATTGGGCTGTGAGATCCTCCGGATCATGCTGGAGAGGTATGATGAAGAACTGGCGGAGGAAAGGGATAAGTCCGTTTTGAGGAATAAAGGGCGAAAAGAGACAACGATTAAGACGCTCTGCGGGGAGGTGGAATACCGACGGAGAGTTTACCAGACGAAGACAGAAGAAGGCGCTACGGCTTTTGTTTATCTTCTCGATGAAGCAATGCATATGGAAAAGATCGGTCTGATCTCTACCAACCTTGCGGAACGTATTGCAATGCTGGCGGCGGAAGCCCCCTATCGGGTAACCGCGGAGACCATCAGTGAGACCTGTGGTCAGAGCATCAGCCACGCAGGAGCATGGAACCTGATCCAGCAGCTAGGGGAGCGGATCAGTGAGGAGGAAGAGCACGCAGTAAAACAGATGGAAGCAGACCAGAGTGAGGGAGAGAAGGTGGTTCCGATCCTGTTTGAGGAAATGGATGGCGTATGGCTGCGGATGCAGGATAAACACCATAAGAGAGCGCCGAAGCAGGAACTGAAG
>CADCMM010000025.1 GCA_902802515.1 uncultured Lachnospiraceae bacterium | reverse complement strand
GCCGCGAAAATGCATACGGCTTAATCGCATTTGAGCGGCGTGCAGACAGGTTTGCAGCAAGAGGAACGAGATAGACGTGTTTTGAGTACAAGCATATTGGCTGCAATCCTCTGTAAGGTAGTGGGTGTTCCTGAAATCATAGATTCGGAAACACTTGATGTACTTCCGAATCTATACTCTATCAGAAACCGGGCAGAAATGCAAGGAACGGACATATGTTTTTGCTTAATTTACAAAACATTTACAACTTAGGGTATGAAAATCTTCCCGGAAATGGTATACTGAATATGATACGGTTTGGCCGGAACATCTACAGGAGGAGCAATATGAAGCTGATTTCATGGAATGTAAACGGTATCAGGGCCTGCCTGCAGAAAGGCTTCCTTGATTTTATGAATGAGATAGACGCGGACGCATTTTGTATTCAGGAGAGCAAATTATCTGAGGGTCAGCTGGAACTGGAGACACCGGGATACGAGCAGTACTGGAATTACGCCAGAAAAAAAGGGTATTCCGGAACTGCTGTATTCACGAAAAAAACGCCGCTCTCTGTTTCTTATGGTATAGGAATGGAGGAGCACGATCAGGAGGGGCGGGTAATTTCGCTGGAATATGAAAATTTTTACCTGGTGACAGTCTATACACCAAATTCACAGAATGAACTGGCAAGACTGGATTACCGCATGAAGTGGGAGGATGATTTCCTGGCTTACCTGAAAAAACTGGAGGAGAGTAAACCGGTAATTTTCTGCGGCGATCTGAACGTGGCTCATGAAGAAATTGACTTGAAAAACCCAAAGACGAACCGGAAGAATGCAGGATTTACCGATGAAGAACGGGCGAAATGCACCGCTATGCTGGAGGCTGGATTTATTGATACCTATCGCTATTTTTATCCGGATCAGGAAGACGTCTACAGCTGGTGGTCCTACCGTTTCAAAGCCAGAGAGAAGAATGCAGGCTGGCGTATCGATTATTTTTGTGTGTCGGACTGTCTGAAGGACAAGCTAAAAGACGCTAAAATACATACCCAGATATTTGGCTCGGATCACTGTCCGGTGGAACTGGATATTGATTTGTGATATAGACAAAACGCGAGCCAGGGATCAGATAGAAAGGAGAAGGAATCAATGGCGGATAAGAGAAATAGCGGATGCAGAGATCTTGGGGCAGGGGTGGAACAGGATGGAATTACCTTCTCGGCAGCGGTTTATTCAGAAGAACCGGTAAGTTTGATTTTATATCATAAAGGATCGGAAGAGGTTGCTTGGGAAATCCCGTTTCCGGATTGGCCCTGCGCGGGAATCGTTTATTCCATGAAGGTGCCAGGCATTTCCCCGAAAAAATATGAATACAATTTTCGAATAGGGAAAAAAGTAGTCCAGGATCCGGCTGCCAGACTGGTGGTTGGACGCAAGGAATTCGGAGATCTTTCTGACCGGGGAGAGCATCAGGTGCGATGCGGTTTTTTATCAGAGCGTTTTGACTGGGGAGAAGGGGAAAGACTGTTACATATCCACTATGAGGATGTGATTGCATATCAGCTTCATGTGAGAGGATTCACAAAACAGAAAAACTCCAGAGTGCGCCACAAAGGAACTTTTCTAGGATTGCAGGAAAAAATTCCATATTTGAAAGAACTGGGCGTTAACCAGGTGATTTTAATGCCGGCATACGAATTTGATGAGGTGATACTGGATAACCGGGTTGGAACAGTTTTCCCGCAGAATCCGGGACTGCAGCCTGGAGGATCCATTGCTGCCGGAAATGGTGTTGCCATCAGCAGTGTTGGAGGAAAACGGTTAAATTACTGGGGCTATGGAGAAGGTTTTTATTACGCACCGAAGACTTCCTATTGCGCTACGAACAAGCCTGATATTGAATTTAAGACCATGGTGAAAAAACTTCACGAAAACGGGATAGAGGTTATCATGGAATTCAGCTTTCCGGATCCGGTGGACATTACCATGGCTGCGGACTGCTTAAACTGGTGGCAGCAGGAGTATCATGTGGATGGATTTTTGCTGCGAATGCGTCAGGATGCGGCCAATGCATTGGCCGGAAATCCGTTTTTGATGGGCTGCAAACTGTATTCCGATTATTTTCCGGTAGATACAGTTTATCCAGGAAACCGTAAGATTAAGGGACGTAATCTTGCGGAATGTAATGACGGTTTTAAGATCACAGCCAGAAAGCTGCTGAAGGGTGATGAGGATCAGCTTTCTGATTTTGTGCGAAGGATCAGATACAATCCCCCAAAAGCCGGAGTGATGAACTATATTACAGGTCATGACGGCTTCACTCTGATAGATCTGGTATCTTACGATAAAAAACATAATGAAGACAATGGGGAACAGGGCAGGGACGGCGCAGTCTATAACTATAGCTGGAACTGTGGTCTGGAAGGTCCTACGAAGAAAAAAAACATAACAAAGCTGCGCATGCAGCAGATGAAAAACGCATTTGCTATGATGCTTCTGGCCCAGGGAACACCGATGCTTCTTGCCGGGGATGAATTTGGAAATTCCCAGATGGGAAATAATAACCCCTACTGTCTTGATAACGAGGTAACCTGGGTAGACTGGAGCAGGGAGAGAGCAAACCGGGAACTGACGGAATTTGTGAAAACCCTGATAAGATTCCGGAAAGAACACAAGATTCTCCACATGGAGAGAGAACTGACAGGAATGGATATGAAGGCCTGCGGTTACCCGGATGTTTCCTGCCATGGCAGCAGAGCCTGGTATGGGGCTTTTGAACACATGAACCGCCATGTGGGACTCTTGTATTGCGGCATGTACGCGGAGTGCCGGGAGTTTGTTTATGTGGTGTACAATCTCCACTGGAATCCCCAGGAGATCGCGCTTCCCAATCTGGCGGAAGGCATGAGGTGGAAAAAGGTGTTGGATACTTCGGCGTCATCAGAAGAAGAGGAAACTCAGGATATTAAGGAAGGATCAAAGGAATTTATTATACCGCCCAGGTGCGTTCAGGTACTGCTGGCAAAGCCGATTCCCGGCGCAAAACGTCAGGGCAGGAACAGTAAAGCAGAGTGAGACAGATGGAGAACGGACAGATTACATTATCAAAAGCGGCCGGCCATTTTCGGACGGTCACGGAGCATAAAATTCAGGTGATGCGTCACTGCTTTGCGGTGGGCTTGTACTATCAGGGAATCATGCATGATATGTCCAAGTATATGCCCTCGGAATTTTTGGAAGGCTGCCGCTATTATCAGGATGGAAAACGCAGTCCAAACAATGGGGAACGGGAAGCAAAAGGATATTCTTTCGCATGGATGCACCACAAGGGGAGAAACCGCCATCATTTTGAGTTCTGGACAGATTACGCGGCAAAACCTATGAAGGGGCAGCATCCGGTGGGAGCGGTGCAGATGCCGAGAAAATATGTGGCAGAGATGCTGATGGATCGGATCGCAGCGTCCAAGACCTATCTGAAAGAGGACTACACCCGGCACGAACCACTGAAATATTTTCAGAAAGGCAAAGGGAAACATCTGATGCATCCCCAGACATCCCGGGAACTGGAGCGGATGCTCAAGATATTGGACAAGCGCGGTGAGGAAGAACTGTTCCGCTTTGTGCGGGACTACTATTTGAAGGGATATCCTATGTGATCCTGGTAATCTTGACGTTGCCGCGCCGCAATGATAGAATGGGAACAGAATGCCCTGGATGGCATATAGAAAGAGGAGCTAGAACGATGATTAACGGAAATAAAGTATTATTCAGCGGTATGCAGGCAACCGGAAACCTGACTTTGGGAAATTATCTGGGAGCCCTGAAAAACTGGGTCAGCCTGGCCGATGAATATGAGTGTTATTACAGTGTGGTGGATATGCATTCCATTACGGTGCGCCAGGATCCGGCGGTGCTGAGAAAGAGAGCCAGAGCACTTCTGACCTTATATATCGCAGCGGGGATCGATCCGGAGAAAAATTGTCTCTATTATCAGTCTCATGTGTCCGGCCATGCGGAGCTGGCATGGATTTTAAATTGCTTTACTTACATGGGCGAGCTGAACCGCATGACTCAGTTCAAAGACAAGGCGGCCAAACACGCGGACAATATCAATGCGGGCCTCTTTACCTACCCGGTGCTGATGGCAGCGGACATATTGCTTTATCAGGCGGATGTGGTGCCGGTGGGCATTGATCAGATGCAGCATCTGGAACTGACCAGAGACATTGCCCAAAGATTTAACGCGATCTACGGGGATGTATTTACGGTGCCGCAGGCCTATGTGGGCAAGGTGGGAGCGAAGATCATGAGCCTGCAGGATCCCGCCAAAAAGATGAGTAAATCCGATGAGAATCCCAACGCAAGTATCTATCTGATGGATGACGCCGACACGATCCGCAGAAAATGCAAGCGCGCGGTGACGGATTCCGAAGGTATTATCCTGTATCGGGACGAACAGCCCGGCGTGAAAAATCTTCTGGATATTTACTGTGCTTGTACCGGAAAAGCACCGGAAGAAGCAGTGAAGGAGTTTGAGGGCTGCGGCTACGGCCAGTTGAAAGAGGCTGTGGGTGACGCGGTGGTAGGCGTTCTGGAGCCGCTGCAGACCAGATTTAAAGAGCTGGAAAAGGATAAGGCTTATATTGATACGATCATCAAGAATAATGCCGAACGCGCGGCCTACACGGCCAGCAAGACGCTGCGGAAAGTGCAGAAGAAAGTAGGATTTCCGGAGCGAGTGAGATAGCAGTATTATTGAAAAAAGAATGAAAAATCATCCGGCAGGGGCGCTTCAAATGTGAGGCGCTCCTTTGTGATGGGATGAAGAAATTCCAGCTAGTGCGACAGCCCCCTTCGTGATCGATGATATTATTTTGTTATTTGTTACTGCTTAATATGTCGAGAAGTTCTCGTGGAGTAACGATGTACGGCTCCTTGGGAAAGTGTTTGATATTTCCGGTGACAAGGTAAGCGCTATCGTCACGTCTCTCAAGTACTACTTCGTAGAAGGGGACATCTTTCATATCTGGCAGTGTAATACCGGATGGAGCAGGATCTACCAGTATACCGTATTTTTCTACAGCGGATAGCAAATACTCAATCGTTTCTCCAGAGAAACCGAATTTCTTACGAGAGAGAACTTCCCGGTATTCTTTTGTGATAACATTACTGTAGACAGGAATAATCTCACCACTGATCACTTTCCCAAAACCTGAACTGTGGCAGTATCATCCTTGCTGGACAGCAATGCCGAAACGAGCACATTTGTATCAATCACTGCATAACAGATCATTCATCGGCCTCCATGCGAGCGAGATTGATTTCCTTGTTGATATCGTCAAGGCTCATATCTGCAACGCCGTTATCTTTGGCTTGTGCTCGTAAAGCCATAAAAGCTTGCATTGCGCCTTCCCTGGTGATATCTGCCTCTGGTGAAGAAATCTCAAAAGGGATTCTGCGCTGTCTTACGACTGCTCTTGCAAATACATTGATGGCAGTGGAAGCGTTCATTCCAAATTCCTGACATAGTCCGTCAAATTGCTTTTTTAACACTTCGTCCATACGGACACTGAAAGTTGCCTGTGCCATAGCCATGCCTCCTTTACATCTTTTCTATAGCATAACCGAAAAGGTGCAAAATGTCAACAATACGAACACAAACGGTTCAATAGATAAACAGATCATGATCATTTCCTCCTGTATGAATTGTTATCATTATAGCAGATATGTAGAGAAAAACATCCGGGCCAGAAACGGAGGCAAAAATGTTATTCAGAAAAACACCGACAAGTGAGAGAGACAACTATGTGTGTAGGTTTGATGATGGTACGGTTTCTGTCATTGCCGAGGGAAGCATTACAAAGCAGCTGACGGAGATGTGCAGGAAAGAAATTACTTCTTTTCTTGTCTTTCATTTTACCCCACCTTTATGAACTTCTAGAACTATCACCATAAGTGAATGCTCAATAAACTTAAGAATTTTTCTGATTTCTTAAGCTGGAACTTAAGAAATCTTTGTTAAATTGGAAACAGTAAGGAAGTATGGCTGAGAAAAGGGGTGATTATAATGACCAAAATGCTCTTTCGGCATTTGCGGGGATCATAATGTTATGTATGAAATAGAATAACATGAATAATCACATATGCAGATTTAATTTTTGGCGATAAAGAGTATCAGGGGAAAAATTAGGTGTGTTATGGCACAGCGATCCATATTTCATAGGGAAAGATTTTCAGAAGAAGATAATGCTATGAGGCTTTTTACTTCAAAGTACAGAGTTTGTGTAAGTAAAGTAACCATAAAATCGGATCTTAGCCAAGTTATCAGCGTGGGAAGAAAGAATATAAAATGAAGAAAGAAGTAGTAAACAAAATTATTTCATTGGTTTTATCAATTATTGCATTAATGGCGATAGGAACAACAACCATTTTCGCAGCACAGGAAGCGGATGCAGATTCTGAAAGTGAAATTAGTCAGGTTATGCCGCAGAGAGTATATGTGGGACAAATAGTACAAGGAATATCTTCCAAAGCTCAGCTTGTAATAGAAGTAAATGAAGATGGCTCTTTTAACTCAGTAGAGCTTCCTAGTCTGCTTGCTTCTACACGTACCTGTTCACATTATTCGTGGGTTCAGGTAGGGGTGTCTAAATATGAGGGAAAGGCCGCTTCAAAAAATGCAAATTACTGTTATTATAGAGTATATTCTAACATACAAAAGTGTAAAACATGTGGAATACGGCGTAAAATGTATACATCCATCCCAGTAAATCATATTTATAAAAACAAGAAATGTACTGTGTGCGGAAAAACAAAAAAATAGGGGGTGACCGATATGAAACGTATCTTATTTTCAACAGTGTTGCTGTGCGGCTTATCGACTCTTCCGGTGCAGGCCAGGTATTTAGTGGGAGAGACCTATTCTGTTTGCCGAAATGATATCTTTATTGATTATGACAATTTTGGAGTCAAACGGATTGTAATTGAAAAGAAAGATAATGGAGACTTTATCGCAGAAGATCTGAGTACTTGGTGCAAAACGCATGAAATCTACAATGTCACTTTGGCACATGAAGCGGAATTCAGTCAACTTATGTTTTATGAAGTAGATATGGAAAATCTGGATGATGAATTTTCTGCTTCAGAAGGTGTTGCCTATATAGATTTTGAACACATTGTTTCCGAAGGAGACATTATTGGTTTTACAGAAGATTCAATGGAACGAGTAGTGTATGTTTTTAACGATGGAAGTTTCTATTCGGTTATAGAACCTTCGCCCTTTGCAGGAGAGGAGGCAGATTAAAATCAATATCAGCCTTTGGTTGTAAGCAAGAAGCGGAATGTTAGATGCTCTTAGCCTACTTATACATTCCAATCTTTTCCAATAGACTATGAAATAAGTCTGTAAAAGTTTAAATATCAGGTCTTCTATGAACAAATCTAATTCATAGGAGGCCTTTTATTATGCAAGAAGAGAAAAGATTTCCATTGATGTTAGATCCGTCATTTATACGACAAATGCGATCGAATCTTTAAACTCAACGTACCGTAAACTGAACCGACAGCGCAGCGTATTTCCGAGTGATCAGGCACTGTTGAAAGCCCTATACCTGGCTGCCTTTTGAAGCTACGAAGAAATGGACCATGCCGATCCGGAACTGGGGCAAGGTCTACGGTGAACTGTCTATCATGTATGAGGGGCGGATTCCGAAATAACAAAAAAGAGCCTGCCTGTAAAGGGTAAAATGAACACCTGCCGCGGCAGGTGCCCTTGACATGCCGACTCATTTTTGATAGTAATATAACCAAGAGCTGGATGGCGAAATCCGCTATCCAGCTCTCCAATCATTATCATAGAAGATCTTTTGCAGAAAAACTTTCACACACTCTCTAACCCTCATTCTAAATCTCATGCCATGCTATTTTTTAATGGTCATTTCGTAGTTTTTTCAAAACTTGTACATATACAGTGCATGAAATGCCGACATTTCCAATCAGTAAACCGCTAAAAATAGCATCCAAAGCTTTGCTTTCATAATTCCACAAAGCAAAAAAATTAGAAATTAGAAGTGCCCAGGCAATAATGATTCCAAGTATACATGCTACGATCATACTTTTTCTATTTTTAAGATTCATTTTGTAATTTACTCCTCTGCTTTGTTTTTGCGCTAATAATATCAAACGAATAGAGTGAAGTCAATATTCTTATTCTTCTTTAGTCAAAATCCAATATGTTTTTTGGTCGATGTCTTATGTATTAGCTTTCCGTTTCTATAAATTTTTACAGTAATTGTTAAATTTTCTGTTGATGTACTATAAGATCTGGTTGTCTTTATAATGTCTCCTTTAGGGGCGGTTAGATACAATGGTATTCTCATTATCTTTCACTGCCATTATTTCCCCGGCATACGAAGTGGTGCTAGAGGCGGCTATCATTAATACCGCCATAGTGTTAATGCACGTACATAAAAATTTTTTACTCATTCCATTTCTCCTTCCTTATTATTGAAAATGTATTAATAATTAATATAACGCCAATATCTTAATTTATTGATTAATAATTCTAAAGAAATCTTAATTCTGTTTCATCTTTTCTTATACTGTGGTATGATAATTCCACAAGATTATAGGCTGGTATAAAAATGAAAAATAACATATTAATCATAGAAGATGATCAGGACATCCGTGAAGGAATTAGAATTTTGCTTGAGGGAGAAGGGTTTGCTGTAGAGGAAGTCTCGAATGGAATGGAGGGTTTGAAAAAACTGTCCGAAAGAATAAACTTGGTGATTTTGGATATTATGATGCCGGGTTTATCCGGATTGAAAACGTGTGAAGAGATACGAAAAATTTCCTACGTACCGATTCTGTTTTTGACAGCAAAATCAAAGGAATCGGACAAACTGATTGGTCTTATGGCGGGAGCTGACGATTATCTCGTGAAACCATTTTCTTACGCAGAGCTGTTTGCAAGGATTAAGGCTTTGCTTCGTCGCCATCAGGAATATGACAAAGAACTCCATCCGGTATTCACAGAGGATTGGATCGAAAAACACGGAATACGTATTAACACGACTCATAATGCAGTTTTATTACAAGATAAAGAAGTGCGGCTAACAGATATCGAATACAGAATATTGCTGCTTATGATGCGTTATCCGACTAAAATTTTTTCTTTTCAAAATCTATATGAAAGTATTTGGGAAGAGCCTTTTTTTAGTACTTCTGCCAATACCATTATGGTTCATATAAGAAATCTTCGCACTAAGATTGAAGAGAATCCGCAGAAACCACGAATTATTCAAACGGTATGGGGGAAGGGGTATCGCCTTGGGTAGATTTTGCAAAAAAACGCTTGTCAGAAAATTGGTTTCGATGCTATTCTTGGGTTTTCTTGTCGCTTGCATAATTTTTACAGTGCTTTCTGTTTTGGGGAATGAGGTGTTGGATGAATATTTTGCCAGTTCGGATTTTATATATAATGCGGAAACTCCCTACATTGAGGAACTGAGAAGTTATGTTCAGAAACTGAATATACAAGCTACGGATACTACTCGTTTAGGAGAATGGGCACATAAAAAAGGAATAGGTCATTTTACTATTTCCAGGGAAAGAGTTCTATTATATGATAGTGCCTATTCCGACACCGTGATTTTGGGTCAGGCAGAAGCGGAGATGCTTCATTATAACTGGCAGTATTTTCATACGGTTACTTTTGCTGATGGGGAAGCGGATGTTTATATTTATAAGAATTATGAGACCAAATATTACATTCTGCTCTATACGCTTGCAGGCATCTTGAGCGTAGCTGTCTGGATGATTTTTTTCGTGTTTGGCATCAGTAAGGAAGTAAGATATATTCAGCAGTTAAGCCATAGCGTTACGCAAATTGGAATGGGGCGGTTAAATTCTGAAATTTCCGTTAAGGGGGAAGATGAGCTGGGGAATCTTGCAAGAGGATTGAATCAGATGAGGCTTTCACTGATTGAAAAAGAAAATACGGAGAGGGAATTGAAGTCTGCTCAGGATAACTTGGTACTTGGGATGGCACATGATCTGAGAACGCCGTTGACCGGGCTTATGACATACCTGGAGATCGCCAAAAAGCAAGAGAATTTGGAGGACTGCGCAAGGTATGTTGACAAGGCTTTTACCAAGACGGCTCAAATCCGTGAACTCTCCAATCAGCTTTTTGAATTTTTACTTATCAGTTCAAAACAGCCCATGCAGATGGAACAACCGGAAGATTTAGAGTACGCATTAGGGGAATATCTTTCGGAACTCTGCGGACTTTTAGAAACAGATGGGTTTCGGGTTCATATTGATAAACTCTGTTGGAAATCGGTTCAAATACAGATATGCACGGATTATGCCGGGAGGATAATAAATAATCTTCTCTCTAATATAAAAAAATATGGAGATCCGGATGTACCTGTGGAATTGTCGGTGAAATACAGCCCCTCACATGTGAGTATTACTGTGCGAAACAAATCAATGAGATCCGATCAATATGTGCAGGGAACCGGTATCGGGGTAAAAAACATATATACTATGATGACTCAAATGAATGGAAATAGTAGTGTTCAGGTAGAGGCGGATTATTACTCCATCACATTGAGTTTTCCGATTGTAAAAGTGGAAGCTATTGAATTATAAACAGCATATCATCCGGCAGGGGCGCTTCAAATGTGAGGCGCTCCTTTGTGATGGGATGAAGAAATTCTAGCTTCCAGGAATGCAGTGCCTGCCGTTTGATAAAGTCTCTCCGGGGATAGTAGAGATAGTCCCCAATCACGGGATGCCCAAGGTAATTCATGTGCACCCGGATCTGATGTGTCCTGCCGGTTGCCAGTCGGAGGGAGAGGAGCGTAAGATTTAATTTCTCATGATAAGAGACAGGGGTGTAGTGGGTTACAGCGCATTCCCCGCGTTCAAAATCTACACAGCGTTCCAGGATGGATCCTTCTTTTCGCCCGATGGGCGCTTCCACGGTTCCGGGGTGTTCGAGCTTCCCCTCCACGATAGCCAGGTACGTCCTGTGGATCCGGCGGTGCTTCATATCATCGGTCAGGATGGCCGCGCTCAGCATATGTTTTGCAATGATTAGCAGCCCGCTGGTATCCCGGTCCAGGCGATTGATACAGCGATAGACAAAAGAGATTTCCTGCTGCTGATAATACCAGGCGATGCCGTTGGCCAGCGTATTCTCACGATTGCCGAAGGAGGGATGGATCGGAGTATCCGCAGGTTTGTTTACCACGAGGATATCGTCATCCTCATAGACGATGGAGAGTTCCATGGAAACAGGCGGAATATGTGCCGAGGGCGCAGCCTCCTCCAGACGGATGGAGAGATGTTCTCCTTCCCGGAGTCGATGATTAGTGAGGGCGGGACGCCCATCCAGCAGGATACCGTTCTTTGTCTGCTTCAGGCGCGTCAGGATATGGCGGGAATAGCCGCAGCTTCGCAGAAACTCTCCGATGGTCTGACCGGCCTGCTCATCTGTAATCGTATAGTGAAATGTTCGGAACATACTATCCCTTTCTTGATGAGATTTGGCATTACAAGAAACAGTTCGACGATAAACTCCTGCCATTTACGGAAAAAATGCAGGAGTGTTATCCTCGAACGTTCTGTGTTTCATAATATAGCATCTAGCTTGATTTTACTTTATTCCAGTAAGTATTGTAAATATTGTCTGTCTCATCCCCAAGATACTGGTAAGTTTCGCAGCCCTCCAGCATATCGGAGGTTGGGAAAGCGATGGTGCTGTTGCGGATATCCTCGTCCTCGATCAGTTCCCTGGCAGCTTTGTTGGGGGTAGAATAGGTGATGTAATCAAAGTTCATCAGCGCAATGTCCGGACGGCAGAGGAAATTGATGAAGGCCTCTGCGTTGGCTACGTTCTGGGCATTCTTTGGGATTACCCAGGAATCGATCCACAGGTTGCTTCCCTCCTTTGGAATGACGTATTCCAGATCTGGATTTTCCCTCTGAGTATAGATCGCCTCACCAGAGTAGATAACGCCGAGAGCAGCCTCATTTCCAATCATTTTATCCCGCACCTGGTCAATTACATAGGCCTGCACCAGCGGTTTCTGGTCGATCAGCAGCTGGGTTGCCTGGGAGATTTCCTCCTCGCTGTCGGTGTTCATGGAATAGCCCAGCTTTTTCAGAGCTACCATCAGAGCGTCCCTGACGCTGTCCTGCATCAGAATGCTGTCTTCGTATTTTTCATCCCAGAGGATATCCCAGCTATCCACCGGTTCCTGCACCATGGTCTTATTGTAGAGGATTCCTACAGTTCCCCAGCAGTAGGGGACAGAATACTTATTGCCCGGGTCGAATTCCTCAGACCAGCTCAGATATTCCTCGTCGATATTTTTTAAGTTCGGGATATGGTCAAAGTTGATCTCCTGAAGCAGATCATTTTCAATCATCTTCTGGATCATGTAATCAGAGGGGCATACCACATCATAAGAAATTGCGCCTGCGGCTACCTTTGGATACATGATCTCGTTGGTCTCAAATTCCTCATAAACCACTTTGATACCGGTTTCCTCCTCGAACAGGTCGATCACTTCAGGATCCAGATATTCGCCCCAGTTGTAAACGACGACTTTGCCGCCCGCAGCTGCGGCGGTTTCGGTGCCGCCGGCTTCAGTGGAACCTTTGGTGTCTTCAATTTTCGCGCAGCCGGAGAGTACACCGAGCAGCACCGCTCCGGACAAAGTGAGTGACAGAACTTTTTTCATAGTTTCTACATTCCTTTCTTTTACTTATTTTTCTCTTTCGGTTTTACATTTACGATCAAAAGCAGTACCAGAACGGAGACAAAGAGCAGCGTGGAAAGCGCATACATCTCCGGCTTGATGCCCTTGCGTACCTCTGTGTAGATTTTCGTGGACAGCGTCTCAAAACCTGGTCCTTTCACAAAGTGAGTGATGACGAAATCATCCAGGGAGAGAGTGAAGGCCAGCAAAAATCCGGAGACCACTCCCGGCATGATGTCCGGAAGGACTACACGAAAGAATGCGCGCATGGGAGAGGCTCCCAGATCCAGGGCGGCTTCATAAGTACTGTGATTCAACTGTTTTAGTTTCGGCATGATGCTGAGTACCACATAGGGCAGATTGAAGGTAATATGCCCGATCAGCACAGTCCAGAAGCCAAACTGGATGGTGTAGCCGAACTGGGAGAGAAAATTGCCCAGCGCTATAAAGACCAGCATCAGGGAGATACCGGTGACAATCTCCGCATTAAGCATGGGAATGTTGATGACTCCCAGGACAATGGTTCGACTGCGGCGTCTCATGGAATTTAAGGAGAGCGCCGCTGTCAGCCCCAGCAGAGTGGCAATGGCAGCTGAGAGCACCGCGATGATCAGCGTATTGTACAGGGCGTCCATGATGGCGCTGTTCTGAAACAGGCTGACGTACCACTTGGCGGTCCATCCTCCCCATTTCGCTCTGGTTTTGGAAGCGTTAAAGGAGAGGATGATCAGGGTCAAAATAGGTGCATACAACAGAACGAAGATAAATACCAGATAGATGCGCTGCAATGCTTTTCTCATTTAAAATGCCGCCCCCTCTCCGTCTTTGTCGTATTTCTGCATAATGGCCATACTGATCAGTATGAAGACCATCAGTACCAGGGAAAGCCCGCTGCCCACGTTCCAGTTGCTTCCCTGTTTGAATTTCTGTTCAATGACATTACCAATAAGCAAAATCTTACTGCCCCCCAACAGGTCGCTGATGACGAAGGTGGTCAGGGACGGCACGAACACCATGGTGATCCCGCTGATCACTCCCGGCAGGCTCAGGGGCAGAATGATCTTTGTAAAAGTCTGAAACTCCCCGGCTCCCAGGTCCCTGGCGGCGTTGATGACGTTGCGGTCCATCTTTACCAGACTGTTATAGATGGGCAGGAGCATAAAGGGCAGAAAGTTGTACACCATACCCAGCACGATGGCGTAGGGGGTATTGATAATATTCAGGGCAGGAAGATGCAGAAATTTCAGCATCATATTGATGACTCCGTTCTTTTCCAACAGGGTCTGCCATGCCAGTGTCCTGAGAAGAAAATTCATCCACATGGGGATAATGAAGATCATAACGATCAAACCAGTGGCGTTAAATTTCAGGCTGCTTAGTATCATAGCCAGGGGATAGGCCATGATCAGGCAGAGGACAGTACTGATAAGGGAAAGCAGCAGTGCCAGCCAGAGGGCTTTGCGGTTTTCCGGCGTGGCGATCTCCATAATGTTTGCCCAGGTAAAAGTTCCTTCCGATGAGGTGAGACCGTAGTAGACGATCAGTACCAGCGGAATGATGATGAATGCAGCTGTCCAGACCAGATAGGGACCGGAGAGCAGCGGGTTTTTCTTTTTATTCATCCAGTATCACTGCCTCCTCATCCTCCGATTCCGGTTTGTTCATAATCTGTATGTTGAAAGGATCCACCTGGATGCCGACGTCCGTTCCCACCGGGAAGCATTTCGTGCTGTGAACCAGCCATTCAAAGCCATTTGCCATGACCTCCATTTCGTAATGCACTCCCTTAAAAATAAGGTGGGTAACTTTTCCCTGAATGGTTCCCAGAGAAGGATCCACAAGCTCCACATCTTCCGGGCGGATCACCACATCCACCGGCTGATTGGTTCCGAACCCAGTATCTACGCACCGGAATTTGGATCCAAGGATCTGAACCAGTTTATCCTCGATCATAAGACCGTCAATAATATTGCTGTCTCCGATGAAATCCGCAACAAAAGCATTCTGCGGTTCATTGTAGATGTCCTCCGGAGTCCCGATCTGCTGAATGTATCCCTGATTCATGACCACGATGGTGTCAGACATGGTGAGGGCTTCCTCCTGGTCATGGGTCACATAGATAAAAGTAATACCCAGCTCGTTTTTCAGGCGGATCAGCTCGTACTGCATATCCTGGCGCAGTTTCAGATCCAGAGCGCCAAGAGGTTCATCCAGAAGCAGAACTTTTGGTTCGTTCACGATGGCTCTGGCAATGGCAATACGCTGCTGCTGGCCGCCGCTTAAAGAATCCGGCATGCGGTTTTCATATCCTTCCAGATTTACCAGCTTCAGGGCATATTTTATTTTGTCCTGAATGTAGGCATTGCTTTTCTTTTTGATCTTCAGGCCGAAAGCAATGTTCTCCGCAATGGTCATATGGGTAAAAAGGGCATACTTTTGAAAGACCGTATTTAATTGACGCTTGTTAGGGGCAAGCTGTGTGATGTCCTGTCCGTCAAAGATAACTTTTCCCTTTTCCGGCTGCTCAAACCCTCCCAGGATGCGAAGCGTAGTAGTCTTTCCGCACCCGCTGGGACCCAGCAGTGTCAGAAACTCATTTTCCCGGATATAGAGATTGAGGTCATCCAGAACGGTGACTCCGTCGTATAGTTTCGTGATGTTCACCAGATCAATCAGCTTATTGCTCATGATAATTCTCCTTTAAGTGTAGTAGTTGCGATCTGTGGGTGGTTTCCGGAGAGAACCGATACGTGCTCTCTCAAAAACTTGGCGGGGTACTCACCCAGATCAGTACGGCGCCGCTGCGTTTGCTGGCAGTGATGTAGTGCCGGGTGTTTGGAATAAAGTAGAATGCTTCCCCTTTTTTTGCTTTATAGACTTTCTGTCCCAAATGGATGGTAATGCTTCCGCTCAGGACATAGCCGAATTCTTCCCCTTCATGAGGGACATCCGGGTAGGTGGATCCTCCGGGCGCCAGAGTCAGCCGTATCGGCTCCATGGCATTTTTCTGGGCGTTGGGAATAATCCATTCGATAGTGTTTTGCAATTCCTTATCCTGCTTTTCAAAGTAATCGCTCTCGTGAAAGACTACCTGATCGTCCGATACGTCACAGAAAAAGTCCTTTAAATCTGTGCCCAGACACTGTAGGATATCCACCAGAGTGGCGATGGAAGGAGAGGTAAGGTCGCGTTCCAGCTGGGAGATGAAACCCTTGGACAATTCTGCCCGATCTGCCAGTTCCTCCTGCGTTAATCCCTTCGCCATTCGCAGTTCTTTCAATTTTTGCCCGATTTCCATATGGTTCTCCTTATGGTTCTGAATACTTAACTTTTAGTTTAGTAATACTGAATTAGCAGTTAAAATAAACAAAAAGTTTACTTTTGCTAAACACACTAAGCATGATTATACTACGTTGTACGCTGGTGTCAATAGAAAAATTTGAAAACACTTAACAAAACCCAACACATATGGTAAGATAATCTCAAAGCGGACTATTATTCCGCAAATCAGAGAAGGAGGATTTCTCTATGGAACAAAAAAAATATGTGGCTTATGTGGGTACTTACACCCATGGAAGCAGTTTGGGAATACACGTTTATGATATTGATATGGAAACGGGGGCGTTTCATGAGCGGAATGTGGTGCCGGTACACAATGCATCCTATCTGACGAAATCTTACAATGGAAAATATCTGTATTCCATCGCTGATGAGGGAGTGGAAGTGCTGAAAATTGAACCAAACGGGGATCTGACGCCCATCAATAAAGTGGGGATTGACGGAATGAGAGGATGTTATCTGTCCACAGATGTAACGGGCAAATTTTTATTTGTGGGGGGATATCATGACGGCAAAGTGACTGTGGTACACACGCACCGGGACGGAAGACTGGGCAGTGTCATGGATGGAGTCTTCCACAAGGGGTTGGGCAGCGTGGCGGAGCGAAACTTCAGGCCCCATGTGAGCTGCGTGATTCCCACTCCCGAGGGAAAGTATCTGTGCGCGGTGGACAATGGTGTGGATCAGGTGAAGATCTACAAGGTTCATCCTACCACAGGCAGATTGACGCTGTATGATATCCTGCGCTGTGAACTGGAGTCAGGCCCCAGGCTGATGTGTTTTAGTAAAGATGGGAAATATGCATATATTAACTGTGAACTTTCCAATAAGATCCGGGTGTATGCCTATGATGGAAGTGGGAAATCTCCGGAGTTTGAGCTTTTGCAGGAAGTGGACAGTCTGATGGACGAGAAAGAAGTGAGCAGCGCCTGTTGTGCCTTAAAGATATCTCCCAGCGGAAAGTACCTTTACTGCTCCAGTGCCGGGGAAAATACGGTAGGCATATTCTCCATAGACCAGGAGAGCGGAATGCTGAAGAAAATCTGTATTTTACCTATCAGTGGCGGTTATCCAAAAGACGTAGATGTACTTCCTGACGAGAAAGAACTGATCGTGCTCTGTCACGAATCTAATTATATGCGTTTCTTCACGGTTGATTATGAGAAAGGGATTATCGTCATGAAGGGGAAACAGTTGAAGGTGGAGACACCTAACTGTATTCTGATCTCGGAAGTGGAAGAGTAAGATAAAAGGGGCAGTTGCAAAATACTGGCTAACGGAGTGCCGATATCCTATGTTCACTTGCATTTTACAACTGCCCTAATGAAAAGTATGTTATCAGTAGAAGCGGAATACGCCAAATACTTTTCCTAATATCTGTACATCTCCATGCACAATGATGGGATCCATGAAATCATTTTCCGGCTGCAGTCGAATGTAGCCGTTCTCTTTGTAAAATGTCTTGACGGTAGCAGAATCCTCGATCAACGCTACCACAATATCTCCATCTCTGGCAGTGGACTGCTTTTTGACAAGTACTTGATCGCCATCCAGAATTCCAATGTTGACCATGCTTTCACCTTTTACTTTTAAAAAGAAGCTCTGTTCGTTCGGCATATATTCCGCAGGAATCGGGAAATAATTTTCGATATTTTCCACGGCAAGAATAGGCTGGCCGGCGGCCACCGTCCCAACTATAGGAACATTTACTACTTCCCGGCGGGTCAGGTTAAAGTTATCGTCCAGAATCTCTATAGCCCGCGGTTTTGTGGGGTCTCTTCGGATATAACCGTTCTTCTCCAGCGTTTCCAGATGCGCGTGAACCGATGAGGTGGATTTCAGATGAACTGCCTCACAAATTTCCCGGACAGCAGGCGGAAATCCCCGGTTCAATATTTCATTCTTAATATATTCCAGAATCTCTTCCTGCTTTTTTGAGATTTTTCCGTAAGCCATACAGCAGCCCTCCCGAACAATATTAATAAGAGAAGTATAGCATAGGATCATTTAAAATGCAAACAAATGTTTAGAATATTTGTTCGATTTTTCTGTTGACAAACATCTGTTCGGGCATTATAATGAAGAAAAGAAACGAACAGACGTTCTTTTCAAGGGGAGAGATCGAGATGATGAATGACAGAGGAAGAGCTAATAGAGGGTATAGTGGCAGGAACACTTATGTTTATGGGAGAGAGGCGCGACTGTCAAGAATTCGCCAGCAAAGACGAAGAGCAGCCATGAGAAGGCGCGTGTGCATGGCTGCCGCCATGCTGGCACTGGGATTGATGCTTGGTATGGCTCTGACTGGTTTTTCAAGAATTACGGTGCGAAAAGCACCGACCTATAAATATTACACAGCCGTTACTGTTCGGGCAGATGATACCCTCTGGGGAATCGCTCAGGAGCATATGACGGAAGAGTATTCCTCTATTCATGCATATATGAAAGAGATACAGGAAGTGAATAATATGAAGAGCGATAAAATATACTACGGTCAGAAGCTGATTCTCCCTTATTATTCATCTGAACAAAGATAACGAACATTATTTTCATAGGGGCTGTTGCATGAAATGCACGATTTGTATAAATATAGCTTTCTGAGAGCTTTGTTATACAATCGAATGCAAAATGCAGCAGCCCCTTCTTCATAATTAATTCGCGTTTGCCTTATTTAAATTCTTCTGCGCCGTGGAGAGCATCAGTTTGATACGATTCAACTGATTTACCTCACTGGCTCCGGGATCGTAGTCGATAGCTACAATATTGGAGAGAGGATATTGACGGCGAAGCTCTTTGATCACGCCTTTTCCTACCACATGATTGGGCAGGCAGGCAAAAGGCTGAGTGCAGACGATATTGTTGGTGCCGGAGTGGATCAGTTTCAGCATCTCTCCGGTCAGGAACCAGCCTTCTCCGGTCTGGTTACCCAGAGAAACGATGTCTTTTGCCATATTGCCCAGATCCTGAATATGGGCAGGGGGATCAAAGTGCTGACTCTTTTCAAACTCTGCTCTGGCCGTTTTGCGAAGCTGCTCCAGGAAAGCGTTCATCATATTGGAGAGGGTGGCTGTACTCTTCTTGGTACCAAGATTTTCTGCTTTAAAGTTCTGATTGTAAAAACAGTAGAGCAGGAAATCCATCAGATCAGGAACTACGGCCTGTGCACCCTCCGCCTCCAGGAGCTCTACCAGATGGTTGTTCGCAGCCGGAAGGAATTTTACCAGAATCTCACCGACCACACCGACTTTTGGTTTTACTTCATCGGTGATAGGCAGACGGTCAAATTCCTGGATGATCTCCCGGCAAAGTTTTTTGTACCCGCCGTAAGTTACGCGGGAACCGGAGAGAAAATCGATACATTTCTTTTCCAGCTTCCGATGCAGCTCGTTGGCGGAACCCGGCACCAACTCATAGGGGCGCATCCGGTAGAGACAGCGCATGAAGACATCGCCGAATACCAGGGCGAACATACCGCGCTTCAGCAGAGGATAAGTGATCTTAAAGCCCGGATTCGCCTCCAGACCGCTGACGTTCAGGGAGATTACCGGAATCTGCTCCATACCGGCTTTGCGAAGCGCTCTTCGGAAGAAGCCGACATAGTTGGAAGCGCGGCAGCCTCCGCCGGTCTGCGTCATGATGATGGCGGTGCGGTTCAGATCGTATTTGCCTGAGAGCAGCGCGTCCATCATCTGTCCAACCACGATAAGAGATGGGTAGCAGGCGTCATTGTTTACATATTTCAGCCCGGTATCTACTGCCTTGCGCTCATCGGCATTCACTACCTCCAGACGATAACCATTGGCTTTGAATGCCGCTTCCAGCATTCCGAAATGGATGGGAGACATCTGCGGGCAGAGAATAGTATATTCTTTCCTCATTTCTTCGGTGAATACCACAGGCGTGATGTTTGCAGGTTTCAATGTGCGCTTCGTGTTTCGCTCTTCCCGTACACGGATGGCCGCGATTAAAGAGCGGATACGGATTCTGGCAGCGCCCAGATTGTTTACCTCATCAATTTTCAGGCAGGTGTAGATCTTGCCTGAGTCGGAGAGGATATCGCTCACACAGTCGGTAGTGACTGCGTCCAGACCGCAGCCAAAGGAGTTAAGCTGGATCAGATCCAGGTCATCTCTTGTTTTGACATAATTAGCGGCGGCATACAGACGGCTGTGGTACATCCATTGATCCAGCACGATCAGCGGGCGTTCTACCTGATTTAAGTTAGAGATCGAATCTTCCGTCAGCACGGCGATGCCGTAGGAATTGATCAGCTCTGGAATACCGTGGTTGATCTCCGAATCAATATGGTAAGGGCGTCCGGCCAGCACAATACCCCGCCGTCCGGTTTCCTGAAGATAATCCAGAGTTTCCTGCCCTTTCTGATACATCACTTCCCTGGTGTGATTCAGCTCTTCCCAGCCGGCTTTGGCCGCAGCGACCACTTCTTTTGCAGGCAGATCCGAAAAGCATTTTACCAACTGTTTTGTTACTGTATCAAGATTGGTAAAGGCGATAAAAGGATTATCAAAGCGGATATTTTTCGTCCGAAGATCCTCCACATTATTCTTGATATTCTCTGCGTAGGAGGTGACAATAGGACAATTGTAATGGTTCTGGGCCTCAGGGAACTCCTGGCGCTCGTAGGGGATACAGGGGTAGAAGATATACTTCACTCCCTGCTTGATCAACCACTGCACATGTCCGTGAGCAAGTTTCGCCGGGTAGCATTCCGACTCGCTGGGGATGGATTCGATTCCCAGCTCATAGATCTTCCTGGAAGAGGCTGGCGAGAGTATCACACGGTATTTCAAGTCAGTGAAAAACCGGAACCAGAATGGATAGTTCTCGTACATATTCAATACTCTCGGAATTCCCACAGTCCCGCGAACTGCCTCATCTTCCTCCAACGGTAAATAGGAGAAGAGCAGTTTGTTTTTGAAATCAAACAAGTTCGGAATATTGTCTTTGTTACGCTCCTTGCCAATACCTCTCTCACAGCGGTTTCCGCTGATAAACTGGCGCCCGCCGGAGAAACGGTTGATGGTGAGGCGGCACTGGTTGGTGCAGCCTTTGCATTTAGCCATATGAGTGGTGAATTGCAGGGCGTTGATCTGGTCTATGGAGAGCATAGTGGTTTCCACTTCCGGTTTGTAGCGCTCTCTGGCGATGAGAGCAGCGCCAAAAGCTCCCATAATACCGGCAATGTCCGGACGAATGGCCTCACAGCCCGCAATACGCTCAAAGCTGCGCAGTACGGCGTCATTGTAGAAGGTTCCGCCCTGAACGACGATGTGTTTGCCCAGTTCAGCGGCGTCGGATACCTTTATTACCTTATATAATGCGTTTTTAATAACAGAATAGGCCAGACCGGCGGAGATGTCGGAGACCTCAGCCCCCTCTTTCTGCGCCTGTTTTACCTTGGAATTCATGAAAACGGTGCAGCGGGTGCCAAGGTCAATAGGATGCTTGGCAAATAATGCTGCCTTTGCGAAATCCTGCACAGAGTAGTTCAGGGATTTAGCAAAGGTTTCAATAAAGGAACCGCAGCCGGAAGAGCAGGCTTCGTTCAGCTGAACGCTGTCTACGGTCTCATTTTTGATCTTGATACATTTCATATCCTGTCCGCCGATGTCCAGGATACAGTCTACTTCTGGATCAAAGAAGGCAGCGGCATAGTAATGGGATACGGTCTCTACTTCGCCTTCGTCCAGCATAAGAGCGGCCTTGATGAGCGCTTCCCCGTAACCGGTGGAGCAGGAATAGGCAATATGGGCTGTTTCAGGAAGCAGAGAATAGATCTCTTTCATGGCGCGGATCGTGGTTTTTAAAGGACTGCCGTTATTGTTGCTGTAAAATGAGTAGAGCAAGGAACCATCTTCCCCCACCAGAGCAGCCTTGGTGGTGGTGGAACCTGCGTCAATACCAAGGAAACAGTTTCCTTCGTAGGTCTCCAGATCATCGGTCACAACGTTGTAGCTGTTCTGGCGTTCGATAAATTCATTGTAATCCTCCTGGGAGGCAAACAGGGGCTCCATGCGGGCCACTTCAAATTCCATTGTAATATTTCCGGAGAGTTTTTCCACCAGTGCGCCCAGTGTAGTCTGTACCTCCGGCTTTGCGTTTAGGGCAGAGCCGATGGCGGCGAACAGGTGAGAGTTTTCCGGAATGATGGCATGCTCCTCGTCTAACTTCAAGGTACGGATAAACGCTTCCCTAAGCTGTGAGAGGAAATGGAGGGGACCTCCAAGGAATGCCACATGCCCCCGGATGGGTTTTCCGCAGGCCAGACCGCTAATGGTCTGGTTGACCACTGCCTGAAAAATAGATGCGGCCAGATCTTCTTTTGTTGCCCCCTCGTTGATCAGAGGCTGGATATCAGATTTCGCGAACACGCCGCAGCGGGCCGCGATGGAGTAGAGCGATTGGTAGCTCTTGGCATATTCATTCAATCCTGGGGCGTCTGTCTGGAGCAGAGATGCCATCTGATCGATGAAAGATCCGGTACCGCCTGCGCAGATGCCATTCATGCGCTGTTCCACCGTGCCGCCTTCAAAATAAATTATTTTTGCGTCTTCACCGCCAAGCTCAATGGCGACATCGGTCTGAGGGGCAAAATGCTGCAGAGAGGAGGCTACAGCGATAACCTCCTGCACAAAAGGCACTTCCATATGATTCGCCAGGGTTAGTCCGCCGGAACCGGTGATAACGGGGGACACCTCCAGTTCTCCAAGCTGATCCTTCGCTTTCTGGATCAGTGCGGCCAATGTCTCCTGAATGTTGGCATAATGGCGCTCATAGTCAGAGAACAAAAGTTTTTGTTCGGAATCCAGTACGGCAATTTTTACCGTGGTGGATCCGATATCGATCCCCAGAGTATGTAATGTAGTCTTTTCCATAAAATTTAGCAGATACTATCTGCTCCCTCCTTTGCAGTGCAAATAATATATGTTGAAAAATAAAAGTTTGACTTATGAATCGATGCAACACTACATTATACGACATAATGCGGAGAATTTCAAACCTCTTGCAATATTAATTTTTTCCATATATACTTAAGGAAGCACTGATTAAAGTGCTTCCCTCGCGAAAATCGCGGCACGAAGTGCCATTCTACTGCGATTTTCTGCGATCCTGCGGAGCATTTTTAAGGAAACGATGATTAAATCAGCGGTTCCTTAAGAAAGTATAAAGTGATATATTCATATGTGAAAGGTAATCAACAAATGAGCAAAGATTATAAACTGATAAAGAAGGACGGCCGAGCCAAACGAGGAGAGTTCCACACGGTACATGGGGTGATTCAGACTCCTGTTTTTATGAATGTAGGTACAGTGGCTGCCATCAAAGGAGCAGTCTCCACAGAAGATCTGCGGGGCATCGGGACGCAGGTGGAATTGTCTAATACGTACCATCTTCATGTGCGCCCGGGAGATAAGATTGTAAAAAAACTGGGAGGTCTTCATAAATTTATGAACTGGGATCGCCCTATCTTGACGGATTCCGGAGGATTTCAGGTGTTTTCTCTGGCAAGTTTGAGAAAGATTAAGGAAGAGGGAGTCTACTTTCAGTCTCATATTGACGGGCGAAAGATTTTTATGGGACCGGAGGAGAGCATGCAGATTCAGTCCAATCTGGCATCCACTATAGCGATGGCCTTCGATGAATGTCCTTCCAGTGTAGCAGACCGCGGTTATGTCCAGGCCTCTGTGGATCGGACAACCAGATGGCTTAAACGTTGTAAGGTGGAGATGGATCGAAGATACCATCAACAGGCGTCAGATGCTGTTTGGCATTAATCAGGGAGCAATCTACGACGATATTCGCGTTGAGCATGCCAAACAGATCGCGGAGCTGAATTTGGACGGTTATGCCATTGGCGGACTGGCAGTGGGGGAAACCCATGAGGAAATGTACCGTATTATCGAATCAACGGTGCCTTATCTTCCGGAGGATAAGCCCATTTACTTGATGGGGGTGGGGACTCCCATCAATATTCTGGAAGCGGTGGACCGCGGCGTGGACTTTTTTGACTGTGTTTATCCCAGCCGGAATGGAAGACACGGACACGTTTATACCAATGACGGAAAGTTAAATCTGTTCAATGCCCGGTATGAACTGGATGAGCGACCCATTGAGGAAGAGTGTCAGTGTCCGGCCTGCCGAAGCTACAGTCGGGCATATATCCGCCACTTGCTGAAGGCAAAGGAGATGCTGGGAATGAGGCTCTGTGTGCTTCATAACCTTTATTTCTATAATCATATGATGGAAGAAATCCGGGATGCCATTGATGAAGGACGTTATCAGGAATATAAGAGGGAAAAAATAGAGCGCTACCAGGGCGAATCCTAAATATTTTTTAAAACTACTTGATGAAAGTTGGCAAATTGTGTATGATTGTTACAGTTGTCTAAGGCAAAGCACCGGAGAAACAA
>CADCMM010000024.1 GCA_902802515.1 uncultured Lachnospiraceae bacterium | reverse complement strand
CTGCTGTTTAGGTTTTACGACTTTTTAGTCGTCGTTCCTTAAAAAATAAAACTTTTAGAATTTTTCAAGGTTGTTTCACTGTTCAGTTATCAATGTACTTTGTTGCTCATCTCTCAGACGCAACTTTGATAGAATATCACGTTCAAATACGTTTGTCAACAGTTTTTTACAATTTTCTAGAATTTTTTTATCCATGATTCTTTTATCAATTTGAACCTTCGAAAATATATCTTAGCGGAAGAACAAAAGTGTGCTTCGCGCGCGAAGCTGCGCATCCTTTGCCCGAAGGGCTTTCTCGTATAGGAGACGAAGTTTCCTATACGAAGATAAGAAGCCCGCTAAGCGGGCTCCTCGTCTTTCTCTTACGCTGCCAGAATCAGCCAGCAGCCACTTTTCTCTTTCGGAATATTCCGGCAAATTTCTCCCACCGTTCTTTCCGCTTTCGCTTTACTTCCAGTTTGTCTACCAGATCTCTGGCGCCTACGCCGTAGACGAGGTAGAGGATCAGTCCGGATACCACCATGATAAATACCGTGGATGCGCATCGTCGTCCGCTGGCATTGACATTGTAGCCGTAAAGCCCTTCCTCCGCGCACATTGCCTGAATTACCATGGCATAACTGGTACCGTAAGAGCTGGCAAAGGTAGCCGACATATCATACTCCGTAAAGAGCGCGTTAAAGTTCAGGGCAAACACCGCCAGCACGCTGGGCAGTATAATGGGCAGCTTCACCCGCAAAAACGTTCGCAGTCTGGAGGATCCCAGGTTTCTGGCCGCATCCTCCAGTTCCTCATCAATGGAATAGAATGAGGCCTTGATCATTCTCAGGGAGAACGGCAGTTTCGTCACCGTATAAGCCATAACGATCAGGATACGCACCCTGTCTGCATAGTACAGATTGGTATTTCCTACATACCAGATGGCGTCGCTGTTGAAGTACGTCCGGTACGAATAACAGATCAGGATCGTGGGAAGCAGCCATGGGAACAACAGAGCATACTCCAGGATCACTCCGCTCTTTTTATGTTTCTTGTTGAACATATAGTTGCAGGCGATCACAACGATGATGCAAGCCAGAGCAGCCGCAAGCACCGAAAGGATAAAGCTCAGTTTGATGCCGCCCAGGGTAGCGTCGTTGGAGAACACACCTGAAATAGCGCCTTTACGCAGCTTATATTTTCCCCGGTTTGTTAAGTACTCATAATCCTGCTGACCGAAGAAGTTAATAAAAGTCCAATTGGTCAGATCCAGCTTTTTCATCCGGATCGCTCCGTAGGTCTGGAACGAGAAGATAATGATCATCACTACCGGCGTCATATAGATGATAAACAACACATAAGCATATATGTGAGCCAGCACATTTGCCACCGGGTTCGTGATCTTCTGCTTCTGTAGTTTTGCTTTTGTCTTGGAGACGGAAAGGTAATGCCCCTTTCGCTCGTAGGCGGAAAGCACTGTCAACAGTATAATGGTGAACATCGCCAGGATAATAGACAGCAGCGCCGCGCGGGCCTGGGGGAATGCCTCATCCGCGGAGGAAGAACCTGCCAGGCGGACGATTTCAGGGTTGATAGAATCATACCCCAACAGTGTCGGCGCGGACATAGCACAAAGCCCGGTGATGAACGTCATAACCGTCAGAGAAAACATGGTAGGGATCAGAGTGGGAAATACCACTTTCCATAGCACTTTAAAAGGTTTAGCTCCCATATTTCTCGCCGCCTCCACGGTATTGTAGTCAATACCCCGGATAGCATTTCGCAAGAACAGCGCATGGTTACTGGTGCAGGCAAAGGTCATGGTGAACAGCACCGCGTTGAACCCTGTAAACCAGCTGGCATTGAAATTCGGGAATGCGTTTCTCAGAGCCGAGGTTAATATTCCATCCGGCGCATAGAGGAACAGGTATCCGGTCACCAGTGCCACACCGGAATAGATCAGTGTCGTCATATATCCAAGACGCAGGATCTTAGCGCCTTTGATATCAAAATATTCGGTCAGAAGCACGATTGATACGCCTACCACGTTCACCGTAATGACCAGACAGATGGCAAGTTTTAAAGAATTCCACACATACTTGCCCATGCTTCCAGCAAAGAAAAAGCGGATCACCGCGAAAGCATCTCTCTCCCCTGACGCGTTCTTTGCATTGAAAATGCTGGTCAGAGTATTCAGGCAGGGCATCAGCATAAATCCAAAAAACAGATAGGCAAAGAAGGCGATCCCCAGAATGCGCACTACCCACTCCGGTTCAAATCTCCGTTTAGAACTTGTACTCATTCCTCCACCTCATTTCCCTCTCCCGGCGGATACGCCATGATATCGGCAGGGTCTAAAACCACCTGGATCTTCTGTCCCTCCTCGTAGATCCGCACTCCATCGTTCTTTTCGATGACCTTGATCACCTGGGAGCCCAGATTAATATAATACTTGATATAGAGGCCATAATACTCCCGGCTTTCCACCACACCGTCCAGCAGCAGTTGCCCCGGTTTCGCCTGCGTGTTCACATGCAGACGCTCCAAACGTATGTAATTATGATATTCCGGATTTACTTTCGCACCGCTCTGCGCCAGCTTCTTCACGACGCCATTCGAGAGACGGTTGATATCGCCGATGAAGTTGCAGACAAACTCCGTCTTTGAGAAATTGTACACTTCATTAGGCGTACCGATCTGCTCAATATAACCCTTATTGAACACAGCAATACGATCCGAGAGCGTCAGGGCTTCTTCCTGATCATGGGTAACGTAAATGGTGGTAATGCCAAAATCTTTCTGCATCTTTTTCAGCTCATTTCTAAGCTGTACTCTCAGCTTCGCGTCCAGATTGGAAAGAGGCTCATCCATACAGATAATAGCCGGATCTGTCACCAGCGCTCTTGCGATGGCCACACGCTGCTGCTGCCCGCCGGAGAGCTGAGAAACCGCTTTGGCCAGCTGTTCATCTGTCAGATCCACCTTGCGCGCGATCTCCCGCACCTTCCGGTCAATTTCCGTTTTTTTCATCTTTTTGATCTTTAATCCAAACGCAATATTGTCATACACTGTCATGGTGGGGAAAAGCGCATAACTCTGAAATACAATACCAATATTTCTATTTTCAATAGGAACATGGGTAATGTCGCGTTCCTTCATCACTACAGAACCTTTTACCGGTTCAATAAAACCGGTAATAGTACGAAGCGTTGTAGTCTTTCCGCATCCGGATGGCCCAAGGAACGTGAAAAATTCCCCTTCTTTTACATGGATATTGATGTCGTGAAGCGCGGTAAAATCCCCGAACTTTACGACTATGTCGTTCAGTTTGATCATAGCTGTCTCCTTCAAAACAATACAGGGCTTCCACTGAAAGCAAGCAATCAGGTCCGACTATCCTGTGTTCGCTTAGTCCTCCCTGCTCCACTTTCCACGGAAGCCCTTATATTATCTCATCTTAGTTTTTCAGTTTTGGAAACACATCATGTGTTTTCAAATGCATAAAAATTGATACAAATCAGTGTATCGATTTCGTACTCACCTAGGCACGAAGGGGCGTATCCGCCGACAGGCGGATTTTGGGACGACTTCCTTAGTCGTTCCAAAAGGCACAGATTACTCTTCTGCCGCCTGTGTCAGGGTTGCCCAGTCAAGGTTCTCCCAATCCGGCTCGCTGGGTGCTGCAGATGCGTCTGCCCAGTAGAAGCCCAGGTTTGTCATGATGTTGGTCCACTCAGCTGTGTGAGCACCCACATACTCAGCATAAGTCATATCTGTTCCCTCTACAGTCTCCAGAGAGAAGTTCTTCAGCTCATAGATAGCCGGAATGCCGTCCGGATACAGTTCGTCTGCAGCATCCTCATTGCACGGGAAGGAGTCAAATTCTTCGCCCCATGCAGCCTGAACTTCCGCGGAGCCAAACCACTCTGCGAATGCTTCCACTGCTTCAGTTTCTTCATCCGTTCTTCCTTCCTTATCCAGAATACCGATGTACTCTGCGATGTAGTAAGTTCCGTCAGCGATATCAACCAGCGCCCAGTTTTCCGGCTCCAGAGTGCCCAGGAGCGGAGTGTCAGAGCTTTCTGCAGCAGCGTCGATCTTGCCGTACAGAGAAGAAGAATAATAAGTAGATACAGCAACATCACCATTGTTCAGCGGATCGAAGCCGTATTTGTATGTATCATCAGAAGAATATTTGCCGTTTGCGCAGTAGTTCCACAGAGTCTTCCATCCATCCAGAGAGATACCGCCTGCCTCAGAATCGGGATCGGTGAATGCGTACAGGATAGCTGAGTTAATGTTTGCATTGGTGGTGCCGCCAACTTTGTTCTGACGATACCAGGTGTATCCACAGTCAACGATGTCTGCCCAATGATCAAAATGCAGTTCTTCGCCATTGGTGCCCAGTTCATCATTTCTATAGAGCATCAGTACGTTCTGAATAACCAGGCCATATGCCTTGCCCGGATATACATAGTCGCCAACCTGTTCTGCCCAGGACGGAGTCCAATCAGCTACAGTCAGGTTTTCGTACTCGCCATTGATCAGCTGACTCCAGCGAACCTCGTTTAAACCGAAAATGATATCGCCGTCCTTATTCTCGTTTGCCGCCTGGATCGCCGCGGTGTCACCGGAGATAACGGAGTTGTCATCAATGCTGATGCTAAAACCAGCGTCGGCAGCTTCGTTAATGAGCCAGGTAGTACGCTCCGTAGAGTTTGAGTTAGAGTAGATGCGAATGGTATAATCCGAATAATCTTTTTCCTCTTCCGCGTTAACAGTGACAGCACCAGCGAATGAACTGATCAGCATCGCTGATGTAAGAAACAGTGCAATACGTTTCTTCATAGTAAAACCCTCCTTTTTCTCGGCTCTCTTGGCCGGCGGCAATTCCCCATTTCGAACGGGTTTGCCGTCATAATAGATAAAAGGATTATAACCCCATTGCCAGTATCTTGTCAATACTGTTGAGAAAAAGAGGGTTAATTTTAATTTTTTTGTCTATTTTGTTTTTATGTATTCGTTATCTTCTTTATTTTCCTTGTTCTCTTGCCACAAAATACACCCGTTCACATTCCTCTCCGGGTTCCTCCAGGGTAAAAGCGCCATAGACTGCTTCCAGTTTCATGCCGGCCCTCTTTAAAAGTTTTTTAATCGTATCCAGTTCAAAAGCCCTTTGATAGTGCGTCTCTTCATATTTGCGGTACAGGCCATCCTCCTGCTGCAAGAACAGAGTAAGATCATACTCGTTGATCTGTTCCTCCTCGTAGTACGTGTTCTCCCAAATAAAGCTGCAGTCCTCCCTGTTCTCCGCAATGGTGATATCTCCCAGCAACTCCTGATATTTGTAAACGGTATTCATATCAAAAATAAAAATGCCGCCGGGATCCAGATAGTTATTTACCAGCCGAAATACCTGCAGCAGATCTTCTTCCTCTGTTATATAGTTGATGGAATCACAGACGCTCACCACTGCCCTCACCGTGCCATACAGTTCAAATTCCCGCATATCCTGCAGAAGGTAGAGAATATTCAGTCCGGATCCCGTTTTTTTCTCCATGGCGATTTCCAGCATATCCTCTGAATTATCCACACCGATCATATCATACCCGGCAGCGGAAAGCAGCTGTGTCATAGAACCGGTGCCGCAGCCCAGCTCCAGCACCAGTCCATCTTCAATCTTTTCTCTTCTCAAAAGCCCGATCAGATACCTGCTCCACTCTTCATATGGCACATTGTCCATGAACGTATCGTATACCCGGGCAAAGTTTTCATACATCGACATCTTACCACACCTGTCCTAAAATCCCGTAGAAAATAACGCAAATGATAAACGTGGCCATCAAAAGCCCCAGTAAAATTGCAGGCACTGCCTTTTTATTTTTAACGCCAAGAAGAGCTGCGATCAGCGAGCCTGTCCAGGCGCCTGTACCGGGCAGCGGAATGCCGACAAAGAGTACCAGTCCCCAGAATTCATACCGCTGAATCTGATCACTTCGTCCCAAAGCCCTGTTCTCCAGTTTTTCTACAAGACCTCGAAATTTCTTCGTCTTCTTCAGCAGTGCAAAAATCTTCGTGATCAAGAGAAGTATAAACGGCACCGGGATCAGATTTCCGATAATACAGATCGGTATCGCCCTCCACATATTTACATGCAATAATGACGCTACGATGAGTCCGCCTCTCAGCTCCAGGATCGGTATCATCGATACCAGAAATATGATCAGTTCCGCGCTGATCACTCCGCCCAGGTTAGAGGCAAACCATTGCGCCAAAGAATTCGTCATAATCTCTACCTTACCCTTTCTTCCTTTCGTTCGGTTTTATCCAGATACCGTCTCAAAAACCCAATCAGCGTATCCATCTCCTCATCGGTCCCGATGGTAATTCTCAGATAGTTGTCAATGCGCGGTTTGGCAAAATAGCGCACTATGATCTTCTCCTTTTTCAGCGCCTCAAACAATTCCTTCGCCGGACAGCTTTTGTGTGTCACAAACAGGAAATTTGCCTGGGAATCCGGAAAGAAAAATCCCAGTTCCCGAAGCTGCGCTTTCACTCGTTCTCTGGTGCGGATAATTTTCTGCGTTGTCTCCCGGAAATATGCCACATCCCTTACCGCCTCTATTCCGGCCGCCAAAGCTGTCTGGTTCATGGTGTAAGAGTTGAAGGAATACTTCACATCATTCAGATATTGAATTAGTTTTTCGTTTCCCATAGCATAACCAATACGCATGCCTGCCATAGACCGGGATTTAGAGAATGTCTGTACCACCAGCAGATTATGGTACTTTTCCGTCAAAGGCAGCGCGGAAACCCCGCCGAAATCAATATAAGCCTCATCCGCTACCACCACTACGTCCTGATTCTTTTTAACAATCTCCTCCACGTCCGCCAGAGGCAGCAGCGCTCCGGTAGGCGCATTGGGATTGGGGAAAATAACGCCTCCATTTTCCCTGACGTAATCTTCTTTCACAATCTCAAACTTTTCATTCAGCGGCAAACGCTGATACGGAATGCGCAGCATATCCGCCCATACATCATAAAAGGAGTAGGTGATATCCGGAAACAGAATCCGTTTTCCGCTGTTAAAAAATGTCAGGAAGATCATAGCCAGCACATCATCCGAGCCAACGCCCACAAAAACCTGCTCTTTTCTTAAATGATAATGCTCCGCCAGAGCAGATACCAGGGCATCCGCGGCCGGATCAGGATACTTTCTCAATAAATCGGTATTTAAAGATAGTAACGCTTCCTTTACCCCCGGCGCCGGAGGGTAGGGGTTCTCATTGGTATTCAGTTTGATAATATTCTGCTCTTTAGGCTGTTCACCCGGCACATAGGGGACAACCCTGCGGACATTTTCTTCCCAGTTGTTCATTCTCTTTCACCCATCAACGTTTTATTTCAATCCATATTCCGCCGCCAGTTTTTCAAATCCCGGCATTGCGTTTAAAATAGTCTCATAACTCACACAGTAGGCAATTCGCACATATCCCGGGCAGGCAAAAGAACTGCCGGGCACCATCAGGATATGGTATTTTTTCGCTTTTGCACAGAAATTGGCTTCATCCTCTTCCGGAGACTTCATGAACAGATAGAAAGCTCCCTCCGGACGAATAAACTCAAATCCGCACTTCTCCAATCCATCGCACAGAGCTTTTCTGTTTCTGTCATAATATTCCAGCTCCACCTCTGCGTCCAGACATTTTGCCACTGCCTTCTGCATCAAAGACGGAGCGTTCACAAATCCCAGAATTCTGGTGGCCACATTGGCCGCCGCCTGAATATCCTCTGCATCATCCATTTCTCCCGGCAGCACCAAATATCCGATCCGCTCGCCAGGCAGGGACAGAGATTTGCTATAGGAATAACCTACAATTGTATTGTGATAATATTTTGTCAGATACGGAACCTGGATTCCGTCGTAAGCCAGCTCCCGGTACGGTTCATCGGAGATGAGATAAATACTGCTGCCGAATTCTTTTTCCTTTTCACATAAAATCGCAGCCAATTCCTTGATCGTTTCTTCCGAATAGATCACGCCGGAGGGATTGTTGGGAGAGTTTACGATCACCGCTTTCGTCTTTTCCGTGATCATTTCCCCAAACACCTCAAGATTCGGCTGGAATGTTTCCGTGTTGGCCGGAACCACCTTCAAAACGCCGTCATAGTTTCCCACATACGAGCGGTACTCTCCAAAGAAAGGAGCAAAGGTGAGCACCTCATCTCCGGGATTCAACAGTGTTTTCAACACCACGTTCAGACCGCCGGCGGCGCCTACCGTCATCACGATATTCTTTTCGGTAAAGGCGGTGCCAAAGCGTTTATTTAAAGACCCTGCAATGGCAGATCGAACTTCCTCATAGCCGGAATTATTCATATAGCCGTGAACCACCACCGGGTTTTCCTCTTCCAAAATCTCACTGATCGCCGTCTTCACCGCTGCCGGCGCCGGCACATTAGGATTGCCCAGGCTGAAATCGTACACGTTCTGCGCGCCATAGATCTCCGCCATCTTCTTTCCTTCCTCAAACATGGCACGAATGACCGAACTGTTTGCCACATAACCTTTCATTTTTTCCGCTATCATATGTTTTTCCTCCTTCTATTGTCTGTATAATTTCGCATAAGCTCCGTTTTTTGCCAACAGCGCTTCGTGAGTTCCTTCTTCTTCAATTCCGTTCTCCGTCAACACTAGTATCTTCTCCGCGTTACGAATGGTGCTGAGGCGGTGGGCTATCACAAAAGTGGTTCTTCCTTTCGCCAATGCCTCCATGGACTTCTGGACGATCTTCTCACTCTCGTTATCCAGAGCGGAAGTCGCCTCATCGAAGATCAGGATGGCAGGATTTTTCAAAAACACTCTGGCAATAGATATGCGCTGCTTCTGTCCGCCGGAAAGTTTCACACCCCTCTGACCGATATCCGTGTCGTACCCTTGAGGAAGCTGCATGATAAATTCGTGGGCATTCGCCAGTTTCGCCGCCGCTATGACTTCTTCATCTGTAGCGTCCGGCCTGCCATAGCGGATATTTTCCATAACATTTTCCATAAACAGGTAAACATCCTGCTGTACAATGCCGATCTGTCTGCGCAGGCTTCGCAGCGTCACTTTTCTGATATCCTGACCGTCAATCAAAATACGTCCGGCCTCCACATCATAGAATCTGGGAATCAGACTGCAAAGTGTTGTCTTTCCTCCGCCGGAATTTCCTACGATAGCCAGATACTGCCCCGGGTTCACCGTCAGGTCAATGTGGTTTAATACCTCATCCAGACCTTCCTCATAGCGGAACGACACATCCTCGAAACGGATCTCCCCTTTTACGGAGTTCAACTCCACTGCGTCCGGTGCATCCGAAATATCGGGCTGCACATCCAATGTCTCTAAAAAGCGTTCATAGCCGCTCCAGCCATTCTGGAACTGTTCCATGAAATTCACCAGTTTTTTTACCGGTTCCGTAAAGCTATTGATGTATAAAAGGTAGGTCACCAGGTCAGTAATCTCCACCTTTTTCAGGGTAATAAAGTATGCTCCTGCCACTAATACTACGATAGTGACCAGGGTAGTCAGGGCATTCATCACTGAGTTGAACCAGGCCATATACCGATAGCTGAGTTTCCGGCTTTCCACAAATTTTTCATTTCCTAACCGGAATTTGTCCAGCTCCATCTCTTCATTGCCAAAAGACTTCACCGCCCGGATACCGCTGAGGCTGTCCTCAATCTGCGTGTTGATATCAGCGATCCTGGCTTTATTGGCTTTAAAAGCATTCTTCATTTTAATTCGAAAGAACCATGCATACAGAAACATCACCGGTACAAAAGCAAAAGTGATCAACGTCAAGGCGGGATGGATCTGAAGCAAAATCACGAACGAGCCGATCAGCTTTATCAGAGAGGTTATTAAATCCTCCGGTCCGTGATGCAGCAGCTCACTGATGTCAAAAAGGTCGGTGGTAATTCTGGATAAAAGCTGCCCTACCTTCTGATTGTCATAAAAATGGAACGAGAGTTTCTGGTAATGAGAAAAAATATCATTTCTCATATCATGCTCGATCTTTGTTCCCATCATATGACCGTAGTATGTGATAAAGTAGTTGCAGTACCACTCTATCAGTACCATGAATACCATCAGGCTCCCAAGCCGAAGGATAATGGAGAAAGGTTCCTCCCCGGGAAGGTACACCACATTCCTGGTAATATAGCGCACGATCAGCGGGATGGCAAGGGATATAGAAGCTCCCAGAACCGCAAAAAAGGTGTCCGCAAAGAACAAACCCTTATATGGCTTGTAGTATGCAATCAGTTTTTTCCACTTGTGTTCCATTTAAATCTATTCTCACTCCGCGATCAGATTCTGCCGTTTCATAACGGCAATCACATCGTACACATACTTTGCGCATAGTTCATCGCTCTCTGCCTCTACCATCACACGGATGACCGGTTCTGTGCCGCTCTCCCGAACCAGAATTCTTCCGTCGTTTCCCAATTCCTGAGCTGCCTTCTCGATGGCGTCCACCACCGCCGGGTTCTCTCTGGCCGCTTTTTTATCTGCCACCTTTACATTTTTCAGAAGCTGGGGATAAATCTTAACCTCCGACGCCAAATCTCCCAGGCTGCGCTTGCTGCTGATCATAGTCTCCATAATCATCAGTGAAGTGAGGATACCATCCCCCGTAGTAGCATGTTTGCTGAAAATAATGTGTCCGGACTGTTCGCCGCCAAGACTGTTGCCGTTGGCCAGCATATTTTCATAAACATATTTATCCCCCACAGCGGTCTTTTCGTACTTGATGCCAATGCGGTCCAGAGCTTTATAAAGCCCCAAATTAGACATGACTGTGGTGACAATGGTATCATTTTTCAGTTTTCCTTCGTCTTTCAGATATTTTCCGCAGATGTAGAGGATCAGATCTCCATCCACCACATTCCCGTTTTCGTCCACAGCAATACAGCGATCCGCGTCACCGTCATAAGCAAATCCCACATCCAGCTGACGTTCTTTAACAAATCGCTGCAGTTCTTCAATATGGGTGGAACCGCAGTCCCGGTTGATGTTCGTGCCGTCCGGTTCATTGTGAATGACATAGGTTTTCGCTCCCAAAGCATCAAAAACGCTCTTTGCAATGGAAGAAGAGCTACCATTGGAGCAGTCCAGACCGATACGATAATTTTTGAAGGAACGGGTTGCCAGGGAGATCAGATAACCGATATATCGGTTTCTTCCTGCCACATAGTCTGTAGTGCGGCCGATCTGGTCTTTTCTGGCCAGGGGAAGTTCTTCGACCTCACCATCAATATAAGCCTCGATTTTTTCCTCAATAGAAGCGTCGATCTTTTGCCCGGTTCCGCTGATAATTTTAATTCCGTTATCGTAATAAGGATTATGGCTGGCAGAGATCATGATCCCGCAGTCAAATTCATCCAGACGGACCACATACGCGACACTGGGGGTCGTCGTCACATGCAGAAGATAAGCGTCCGCCCCGGAAGCCGTCAGACCCGCCGCCAGAGCATACTCAAACATATAGCTGGAACGTCTGGTATCTTTTCCTATGACAATTTTGGCTTTGTGGTCCTGACCGTAATACCAGCCAAGGAAACGTCCTACTTTAAAAGCATGCTCCACTGTCAGTTTTACATTTGCCTCTCCCCGAAATCCATCCGTGCCAAAATATTTACCCATGTCATACTCCTTCTTGTTCTATTTTCGATCTTAATTTTCTGTTTCATTCATCTTCGCCAGTTTTGCCGCCTGATCCGCCGCGATACAGCTGTCGATGATCTCCTGAATATCCCCATCCATAATTTTATCCAGCTTATACAGCGTCAGATTGATCCGGTGGTCTGTGACGCGGCCTTGCGGAAAATTGTATGTTCGGATCTTCTCAGAGCGGTCTCCGGTACCGATCTGGCTTCTGCGCAGCTCCGCCTCAGCGTCATGAGCCTTCTGCTGCTCAATATCATACAGTTTCGCTCTCAGCAACGCGAACGCTTTTGCTTTATTCTGCAGCTGCGATTTTTCTGTCTGGCTGTAAACCACAATACCTGTGGGATAATGCGTCAACCGAACTGCGGAGTCCGTAGTGTTAACGCACTGACCGCCATTTCCGGACGCGCGCATGACATCGATGCGAATATCTTTCTCATCAATAACAACGTCCACTTCCTCCACCTCCGGCATCACCGCCACCGTTATGGTGGAGGTATGGATCCTGCCGCCGGATTCTGTCTCCGGCACGCGCTGTACGCGATGTACACCGCTCTCATATTTCAGTTTAGAATACGCTCCCTGCCCGGAAATAGTGAAGTTTACCTCCTTCATACCGCCTATGCCAATCTCGTCCACATTCATCAGCTCCACTTTCCAGCGGTTCTTCTCGGCATACTTTACATACATACGGTAGATCTCCGCAGCAAAAAGCGCCGCCTCATCTCCGCCGGCTCCCGCTCGGATCTCCACGATGACATCTTTGTCATCATTGGGGTCTTTCGGAAGAAGCAATATCTTGAGTTGCTGTTCCAGCTCTTCAGAGCGTTTTCTGGCATCCGCCAGTTCCTCCTTGAGCATCTCGCGCATCTCCTCATCAGACTCACCATCCAGCATGGAAAGGCTGTCCTCCATAGTCTGCTTACAGTCCTTATATTCTTTATATGCCTCTGCAATGGGCTGCAGATCACTCTGTTCCTTCATCAGCTTCTGAAACCGCACCGGATCACTGGTCACGGACGGCTCATTGAGCATATTCAGGATTTCCTCCAAATGGATCAGCATATCCTCTAATTTATCAAACATGTCATGTCCTCCATATTGAACTAATACAGCTATTACTTTTTATTCCTGAGGCATCAGAGGTCCTCCTCGTGCCAAGTACCAACGACCACGCGGTCCAGGCCAGACAGATCTTTGATCACCCTTACCCCTGTATAGGATCCTTCCATCATCATGTGTGAGACGGTTTCTCCCTGATCATGGCCGATTTCGAAGATCAGCCATCCTCCCCGGGTTAAATGGGATTTACTCTCTGCTATGATCCTGCGATAAAAAAACAGACCATCCGCCCCGCCGTCCAGTGCCATTTTCGGGTCGTGAAAACGCACCTCCTCCATCAGAGTATCAATGGTTTTTGTTGGTATATAAGGCGGATTCGATAAAATCATATCAAAAGCGCCAGAAAGTTCTTCAAGCAGATCGCTCTGGACAAAGTCGACGTCGGCCCTCAGCCTTTTTGCGTTTTCTCTCGCAATCTCCAGTGCCTGCCCAGAAAGATCCGAGGCTGTGACATCCAGATCCGGCCTTATCTTCTTCAGACTGATGGCAATACATCCGGAGCCGGTACAAAGGTCCAGCACCCTGGCACCGGGCCGCAGACGCTTCAACGCTTCCTCCACCAGAAGCTCCGTATCCTGTCTGGGAATCAGCACCCTTTCATTAACGGTAAAAGACAATCCCATAAATTCCTGTTCTCCGGTAAGATGCTGCAGCGGAATCCGTTTTCCCCGCTCCCGCAGTAATTCTTCATACCGGATATACACTTCCTTGGGCATCTTCTCCATCCGTCTCAGCAGATATTCCGCCCTGGATATATGCCCTGCAAATTCCATCAGATACCAGGCATCATACTCCGCATCTGCAATCTCCCGGGAACGAAGATATTCCGCGCCGCTTTTCAGGGCTTCGCCGTAGTTCATGACTCCTCCAGTTCATAGTGAGTCCCAAAGTTTTCGTTCAGATATCTCTTCCAGTCAAACACTGCTTCCACCGACGCAATGCCCACCTCAATCATGGAATCGTCCGGTTCCTTCGTTGTCAGTCCCTGCAGGCACAGGCCGGGCTTACTCAAAATGTCCACCATTCTGTTGTCATATTTTCCTGCAAGACGGATAAATTCGTAGGATACTCCCGCGATCACCGGAAGGAGCAACAGGCGGATCACAATACGCCACAACGGGGAGCTCACCCTGATAAACAAAAAGAAAATCACACTGACGACCATAACGATCAAAAGGAAGCTGGTGCCGCAGCGCTTGTGTTCCTTAGAACTCTTACGCACATTTTCCACATTCAGTTCCAGGCCATGCTCAATACAGTTGATACATTTATGCTCCGCGCCGTGGTACATAAATGTCCGCTGGATCTCTGCCATGCGTGAGATCAGAATGATATATCCCAGAAAAATTGCCATGCGCAGAATTGCCTCCGCAATGGAAATAAGAATTTCCGAATCCGTGATAAGACGCAGTCCCCGGGAAAGAAAATAGGGAAGCATCATAAACAAAGCCACCGATATCACAAGAGAAAATGCCACTGTCAACCCCATCATAAGGCTGTTGTCTTCTTTTTTATCCTCCGACTTTGCATTCTTGGCGGTGCGCCCCTGCACATTTTCCCGCTCCCTGGCAGCTTCCATGGCTGCCTTCTCCAGAACTTTTCCGGCTTCTTCTTCTTTCCCCTGGCTTTTCAGCCTTTCCGCTTTCTTCTCCGCTTTTTTTTGTTCCTTCGCCAGACGCTCCTCCAGTTCTTCCTCTGCCTCCTCAGCGAAAAAATCAGCCGAGTACATTAATGTCTTCATGCCGAGCACCAGAGAATCTACAAAGTTAAACACGCCCCGCACAATGGGCAGTGACTGTATTTTCTTATTCTTGATCAGGCTGTGGTATTCATCTGTTTTCACCACGATCTCTTTGTCTACGGTACGGACAGCTACTGCGTACTTCTCGCCGTTTCGCATCATTACGCCTTCCATGACTGCCTGGCCGCCAATATTCGAATATTTCATAATTTGTTACCTCTCATGGTCCTGTGTAATCGAGCAGGAGGAAAGTTTCCGCCTCCTGCTCGCTGCGCGGGCCGCGTTCAGCGTCAGCTGAAAATTTCCGTTCGCGGCCCTGTGCAAAAAACAGGGCTGTCCACACAATGCGACAGCCCTATCACTACTTTTCTATTTCGCTCCGATACCGTATTTCTTATTGAACTTATCAATACGGCCCCGGGCAGCTGCAGTCTTCTGCTGACCGGTATAAAACGGATGGCACTTGGAGCAAATCTCCACATGGATTTCCTTTTTAGTAGAACCTGTCACGAAAGTGTTTCCGCAGTTACAGGTAACGGTAGTCTGATAATAATTTGGATGGATTCCTTCTCTCATGTTTTTCACCTCTCTGATTTATTTGTGAACTGCTTACGGTCATTCTCTAGTCCGTCCATTTCCGGCCAATACTGATACGTTAACTATGCATACCCGTTTACAAATACAGTAAACCGCTCCTTATCAGTAAGATATCCCGGACTATCCCTGCAAGTCCCTGCAGTTCGCTGCCATGAACAATACACATCCCACAAACAGCGTTTGCATTATAGCACATCCCAGCCTAAAATGCAAGGTATTCTTAAATATATTTCTGCTTGCGGATCCGCTGTACCAGCTCCCGATTATCTCTGGTGCGGACAAACATGTTCAGAATATTTTCCACTGCCTCATCGCTCTTCATGCCGTTCAGCGCTTTTCTCATGATGTAGACTGCTTCCTGCTCCTCAGCATCCAGCAGAAGATCCTCTCTTCTGGTACCGGATTTTTGAATGTCAATGGCTGGGAACACCCTCTTCTCCGAGAGTTTGCGATCAAGCACCAGTTCCATGTTCCCGGTGCCTTTAAATTCCTCGTAAACCACATCATCCATCTTGCTTCCCGTATCCACCAGCGCGGTGGCCAGGATGGTCAGGCTGCCCCCCTCTCTCATGTTCCGAGCCGCGCCGAAGAAACGTTTCGGCATATGCAGCGCTGCCGGATCGAGACCGCCGGATAAAGTACGTCCGCTGGGGGGAACCGTGAGGTTATATGCCCTGGCCAGTCTGGTGATGGAGTCTAACAGTATCGTCACATCCTTATTGTGTTCCACCAGGCGCTTGGCTCTCTCAATGCCCATCTCGGAAACTCTCTTGTGATGTTCCGGGAGCTCGTCAAAGGTGGAATATATCACCTCGACATTTTCTCCTACAATGGCTTCCCGGATATCGGTTACTTCCTCCGGGCGCTCATCGATAAGGAGAATGATAATCTTCATGTTCGGATCATTGCGCAGGATGGATTTGGCCACTTCCTTCAGCAGTGTTGTCTTACCGGCTTTTGGCGGTGACACGATCATGCCGCGCTGTCCTTTACCGATTGGAGAAATGAGATCTACAATACGCATAGCCACTTCTCTGGATCCTCGCTCCATTCTCAGTCTCTGATTCGGGAAAATAGGGGTCATATCCTCAAAATTATAACGTTTCGCAGCCTCCGAAGGCATCAGATCATTTATTGTCTTCAGGTACAGCAGTGCACTGAATTTCTCCTGCTGCGCCCTGATTCTGGTATTTCCGGAAATGATATCTCCGGTTTTAAGCCCAAAGCGGCGGATCTGTGACGGAGATACATAGACATCATTTTCTCCGGGAAGATAATTGTCGCTGCGAATAAAGCCAAACCCATCCTGCATAACTTCCAAAATGCCGCAGACCTCAATGCCGCTGTCAAGCTGTGCCAGATCCAGAGGGGGTTTATCGCTTCTCTCCCCCCGGTTATCACGGTTTTCTTTTTCATCACGTTCTTCTGAAACGCCCGCCTGCTCCTTTTTCTCGGAACTCTCTTTCTGTTCGTTTTCCTTCTGTTCTTTTTCTTTTTGTTCGTTTTGCAGTTTTTCTTTCTCGTCCTCTGCCAGCATGGCCTCTACCACTTCACTTTTTTTCATGGCGGATACATACTTGATCCCCCGTGCCTTGGCAAGTTCTTTCAAGGCTGCCGCCGATAATGATTCATACTTTTCTCTCATATACACCTCGTCTGTCTTCTATTCTGTTTCTTCCTAATTAACAGGGGAATAATCGTCAGATTTGACATGAATTATTAACCACGAACAGCATATCACATCACGAGCGAAAAAGAAAGTATTTTTTTACGCCTTGCCCACAAAACCGCTGAACATACCTCCCGCCATACCTGCCATGGCACACACCGCAAAGGCCGTGCAGATACGTGAAGTATCTCCGCTTGGCTGCCCCCCTCCCATCAAAGACGCCAGCCACAGAAGGACAAAATACAACGCTCCGTATACCAGCCCCGCCAGGAATTTCTTCTTTCCGGTATGTCTTCCTGCGCTCCAGCCGCCCAGAAAACAGGCAATACCATATACCACCAGGACAGCCCCCCCAATAGGCTTACTTCCCCACTCCATCTTCAGCATTAGCAATGCCAGGATCAGCAATGCCAGGATTGTTGCCACAGCTTCTGATATTAATGGGCGAATCATTTCTAATACCGATTTCTTATTCATCTCCATCCCCATTTTTTCTTAAATTATATTAAATTATATGGCATCAAGTTGCATTTATTCTGAAAATATTGTATTCTACCATATAAATACACTTTTAGGAGATGATACTTTGGCCTCTGGTGACGCCATACGATTTGGATTACTGATTTTCTTACTTTTGCTTTCTGCTTTTTTTTCCTCCGCCGAGACTGCTATGACTACGGTGAACAAGATACGCATAAAGACACTGGCCGATGAGGAAAACAAACGGGCGCAGACCCTTTTAAAAATATTGGAACATTCCGGTAAAATGCTCAGCGCCATACTCATCGGAAATAACGTGGTGAATCTTTCAGCGTCCGCCCTGGCAACTTCCCTGGCACTTCGTCTCTTTGGAAATGCTGCCGTAGGAATTGTTACAGGAATTTTAACGCTGTTGGTGCTGATTTTCGGTGAGATCACTCCAAAAACGCTGGCTACTATCCACGCTGAGAAACTGGCTCTGTCTTACAGTTCCATTATCTGGAATATGATGCGGATCCTGACTCCTGTGATTTTTCTGGTGGAACAATTGTCCATGCTGTTTTTGCGGCTGCTGCGCATTGACTCCAAAGCCGGAGAAAATGCCATGACCGAAGAAGAATTGCTCACGCTGGTGGACATGAGTCACGAGGACGGCGTCATCGAAAGTGAAGAACGGCAGATCATCTACAATGTGTTTGAATTTGGTGACGCCCAGGCCAAGGATGTGATGGTTCCCAGAGTGGATATGGTGTCTGTAAGTCTGGATGATACTTATGACACGGTGGTCTCCATATTCCGCAAGGAAAAATTTACCAGACTTCCGGTGTATGAGAATGATCGGGATAACATTGTGGGAATCCTCAATGTAAAAGATCTTCTGTTTTTGGAGGATCGGAAAAATTTCCATATTTCTTCTATTTTGTATGAGCCGTATTTCACCTATGAATTCAAGAAAATTTCCGAGCTTCTGATGGAGATGCGCGAAAAATCCGTCAGCCTTACCATCGTCCTGGATGAGTATGGCACCGCAGTGGGTATGATCACTCTGGAAGATCTTCTGGAAGAACTGGTGGGTGAAATCCGGGACGAATACGATGAAGATGAAAAGAACCTGATCCAGTCTCTGAATGACCGGGAATATCTGATCGAGGGCTCTATGAAACTGGATGACATAAATGACGCCCTTGGATTGCATCTGGAATCTGAGGAATACGATTCCATTGGCGGATATATCATTGAAAAGCTGGATCATCTTCCCGCAGAAGGAGAAACAGTCCAAACAGAAGACAGGCTGGTTCTCAGGGTAGAAGACATGGACAAGAACCGCATCGATAAAGTGTATCTGTGCCTGCCAGAAACCGAGACAGAGGAAGAAGATCAAGATCGCGAGTAAGAAAAAAGGGGCTGTCGCAAATACTGGCTGATGGAGTTTCGATATCCTATGTTCGCTTGCTCCTTCCGACACTGTATGTCTATGACGGACTAAGGTCCGTCCTATCTTATACAGTGTCTCGGAGATGCGTACATATGGATACACGGAACCCCTTACCAGTATTTTGCACCAGCCCCTTTTGCTATCTCTTTGTGAAGTTTGATTATCGCTTGGAGAACTTCTTGAGCCTGATCGTAACCATGCTGAATGACGGCGCTTTTCTTCGTTTTATGCCAGAAAAACGTAAGCGCATAGTTTCGGGGGATTCTCCTTGTTTTAATCCCGAAACCGTTGCTAATATTTTCGGGATGCAAGCGTTTTACTCTACTTTATTCTTGCAAAGTGCCTGAACGGTCTCGCTCCACGGAGCAAGGTTTTCTAACTGTTCATCTGTCATCTCCTTGTCTGGTCTGTTTTCCAGCAGGAACTTGAGATACTCATACAGATTAAGATCGTATGCCTTCGCCATCTCTACGATGGTGAGATATAAGGCATTTGCTGCCGTTCCGTCCAGCGTATCGGAGAAAAGCCAATTCTGTCTCCCGACTGTTATGGGACGGATTGAAGTGCTATAATATAGTTGTAACGGGAGTGGCTAATAAGATATAATCAAAATATTTAAGAAAAGAGGTCTATATTATGCCACAGAACTACACACCCGAATTTAAAAAGAAAATCATTCGTCTCCATTTAGAAGAAGGGCGTACTATCAAGAGTATTACCACAGAATATGGTGTATCCAAAGCCAGTGTTTCTAAATGGTGCACAGAATTTAACGAAGAATGCCAAGCCAAAGCCATCACCAATCCTGATATTCAAAATGAAGCAGATCTTATGAAAGAAAATCTCCGCTTACGAAGAGAATTGGAAGAGGCCAGGAAGGAGAATTTATTCTTAAAAAAAGCGGCGGCATTCTTTGCAAAGGAAATCGATTAGAGGCTTATCGATTCATTGACCAATATCAGAGCGAATTCGGCATCCGCTGGCTCTTACGTCGGTTGGAAATCTATCCGAATGCTTATTACAACTACCGGAAGCACCGGAAGGCGGAATACTATACCCAAAAAACCAAAGTACAGGAACAGATCACGAAAATCTATCATGATCATAATGGTGTGGATGGCTATCGGAGCATGACTGTTTATCTTGAACGGATAGGATATTGTCTTAGCCCTACAACGGTTCATAAATATATGAACAAAGAACTGGGACTGTGCTCCATCGTACGCCCTAAGAAACCGGATTATCAGCAAGGCAAAGCGCACAAAGTATTCGAAAACCAGCTACAGCAAGACTTTCGTGCCGAAGAGATCAACCAAAAATGGTGTACAGATTTCACATACCTGTTTCTGAAAAATCATGATGTCCGATACAACTGCAGCATCATTGATCTGCATGACAGGAGTGTTATCGCCAGCATTACAGATCGACACATCACCAGTGACCTGGCCATTCGAACCTTGCAAAAAGCCTTGGAATCACAACCGGCAATCAAAGGGACGTTAATTCTGCATTCTGACTATACCGAAGAATAAACTATGCCGAAGTTTCTGTTACCATTTGGTATTATAATAATTATTCGTTTTTTTTCGGCATAGTATTTCGTACAATTGAAGTACCTTTATAAACATCAACATTACGGAGGTACTTCAAATGAACATTGACACTATCTGTGAGCTTCTGATGGAAGCTCTAAATGAAGCTGGCTTCAATGAAAGTACTCTTTTCAACTATCGTGGCGTTATTCGTCGCTTTAAGGCCTTTTGTAAGGAAAAAGGCTTTTCTGAGTACAGCATCGAAGTTGGACAGTCCTATGCTGACGATGTAATCAGCAAGAAAACTGGGAAATTCAGCAAGCAACGTTACTTTTCGCAAGGACGTTTTACAAGGTTACTAAATTCCTATTTTCTCACCGGCGTCTTCGACCTGTCAGTGATGAAAAGAGGTCAAGCAGAGCCGGATAATGAGTCCCTGAACAGGTTTTACAAGAGCTTTATCAGTTATCTTAAGACAAGATATCCCAACTATAACACTCTTTCATTCTATCGGTATGAGGCTCTTTGCCTCTTCAGGTATCTTGAAACAGATGGCATCTATAATCTCAGTGATATCACTGCGGGGACCATTGTTGATTACTTGAAAACAACAAAGCAGAACCGGCAGCGTGCAGTCCTTTGCGGGCTCAGGTTATATTTCACTTACCTTGAGAGAGATGACCTTTTTGCTGTCATTGACGGAATACATGCTTATAGATCCAAAAGGATCATTCCTGTGCTGACCGGCGATGAAATGTCCCGGCTTCAGGAAGTGATTGAATCCGGAGCCATCAGTAACAGGGATTCAGCTATCATCCTGCTCGGACTTTCGACAGGCATAAGGGCTATAGACCTTATAAATCTGAGGCTTTCCAGCATTGACTGGGACAGCGAAACCATCTCTTTCAAGCAGTCAAAGACAGGGAACCCTGTATGTATCCCGCTGACACTGTCTGTCGGGAACGCTATAACAAGATATCTTTACGTAGAACGTCCGTCTGTTGACAATGACTACCTTTTCGTAAGGAACCTTGCGCCGTTCGGGCCTTTAAGTGGGCATTCGTCTTGCTATGTCATTGTTAAAAAGGCCTTCGAGAAAGCAGGTATAAGCAAAGACGCTCGTATTTTTGGCATGCACATGCTTCGCCATAACGCAGCATCAGTTATGGTAAGGAACGAAGTCCCAGTATCAACTGTCGCTGCCGTTCTTGGCCACGCCAATACAGATACGACAGATATATACATCACAACCGATGAAGTAAGGCTCAGGGAGTGCGTACTCCCCATGACGGGCATCTCCAGGGAGGTGAACGCATGAGAGAATTCACAAGTAATCTAGCTCCAAAGCTCAATGCCTTTCTGGCATATAAGAATGCCCTAGGCATTAAATACGCCACGAGCCGTGTTTATCTGCTACAGCTTGACCGTTACAACCTTGAGCACAACAACAGCAGCTCACTTACAAAGGAGGTGGCTGAAGGCTGGATCATCCAGCACACTGAAAAAACCGAAACACAGAACAGAAGCTTTATACCTCCGATCAGGGAATTCGGACGATATCTTCGTAGTATAGGTGACAGCAACGCATATGTCTTGGATGACAGGTTCTCTATCCAGCATTACCATGCTGAGGTTTACCTTATGACAAACGAGGAGATATCTGCATTTTTCAAAGAATGCGATTCCTATGTGCTTCGTACGAAATGTCCGGGTAGGCCGTATGTCCTTCCGGCGTTTTACAGATTCCTCTATTGCTGCGGTGTCCGATGCGCTGAAGCCAGAAAGCTGAAATGCCATGATGTCCATCTGGATGACGGCTATATCGACATACTGGATACCAAATCCCACAGGGACAGGCGGCTGTATATTTCTACAGAGCTTGCGGATTATTTAAGAAAATATGAAGCCGCTATCTCGCGATGCTTTCCAGAAAGAGAATACTTTTTCCCGGGCGGACATGGCGGCATATGTTCAGCTTCAACGGTTTCGGCAAACTTCCGTAACATATGGACTTCGGCCGGACTGAAACGAAACGGTAAGGTCAAGCCAAGGTCTTATGACTTCCGGCACCACTTCGCCTGTGCAAACATCATGCGCTGGTCTGAAGAAGGCAAAGATGTTCATGCCATGCTCCCATATCTCATGAGGTATATGGGGCATGCATCGCTGGAGAGCACCTACTATTACATCCACCTTTTACCTGATTACTTTTCCCAGTATTCCGCTCTGACGGCGCCATGTGAAGATCTGATACCGGAGGTGGAAGACTATGAAGTATAACAGGAAGAAGGATAAAGATTTCTGGCTGCTTGCCCGCTCATACCTCCATGACTATATGCCTGCAGTCCGGAACCTTTCAGATAAATCTGTAGAAGCCTATAAACAGTCGCTGAAGACATATCTTTCCTTCCTTGAAGAAGTGAAGTCGCTGGCTGAAGAAAAAGTCACGTTCGACTCCTTTACAAGGGATAACATAAAAGAGTATGTCACATGGATGAAAGACAAAGGCTTTTCAGCAAAAACAATAAATCTCAGGCTTACTGCAATACGTTCTTTCCTCAAGTACTGCTCTGAAGAAGACTTTGAACTCAGGGGCGTTTATGCCGATGTCTGTACAGTAAAGAAGCTCAAGGAAAAGAAGAACCCTATTGAATATCTTACGCCGGAAGCAACCGCCGCGATTTTAAGCGCGTATGATTTGAAAACGGCAAAGCACAGGCGGAACCGCATGATGCTTATTCTGTTGTATGACAGCGCCGCCAGGGTACAGGAACTCGCCAACCTTATGGTATCTTCGCTTCACACTGATGCCCCCAATCCATACTTAACATTGATCGGGAAAGGGCGCAAGAGCCGTAACGTGCCGCTTATGTCAAAAACAGTAAAGCATCTGGAGATTTATCTCAAAGAGTTTCATCCTAAGGGGGATGAAGCTCCTTTGTTTTACAGCCTTATGGATGGGAAGCCTCATAAACTTTCGACCGACAGCGTAAGCCTGGTATTAAAAAAAGCTGCTGATACAGCAAGGGAGACCTGTGGAACTGTTCCTGAAAATGTCCACTGTCATCTCGTAAGAAAGACGAAGGCGATGGATCTTTATAAAAACGGAATCCCGCTCCCATTCATCATGCAGCTCTTAGGCCACGAAAGTATGTCTACGACATCCGGGTTTTATGCTTTCGCAACGCTGGAGATGATGAGCAAGGCAATAAACAAGTCTGCTCCCAAAATGACAGAGCAGGAAAAACTCTGGAAGAAAGAAGCAGTGAGGAAGGTTATTTACTCTCTCGATTAACGCAGAATACTATGCCGAGGATTTTTGATTATGCGGCTTGTTATATATATATCACGGATTTCTTCGGCATAGTTTTTTCTTCGGCATAGTCAGAATTATCCCGAATTCGGGATAATTCTGATCAAGGATCACAGTACACTTCAAAAGCTTTTGTGGAGTATTGTGAATCCGTAAATGTAATGCAGAGTATGAGCAAAGCAGGTTATCCGTATGATAATGCACCGATGGAACGGTATTTTAATACACTGAAAAATGAGTGCATGAATCTCTACGATTTTCTAACTGAGGAAGAACTCTATCAAGCGGTGGAGGAATTCGCTTATGTTACATATAATCACACACGTCCGCACAGCTATAATGGTTATCGGACACCTTATCAAGCAAGAATAGCCTGATAGATTGAGGAGAGGCGGCAGCAAACTTCCAGATTCGAAGCATCCTTGACTGGATCTGGAAGCTCTGATATTCTTCCAGCAGCAATCCGATATTTTTTTAGTCACAAGTGTTACAAAAATGCTTGACCACAACAAATATTGCAGTTTTTAGTTAGTTCTTTCACCCATTTTTGTAAAGAAATATCCTCTGCTTCAGACTTGGTTTCCAGAATGATCGCAGGAATACCTTTGTCATCCAGGAGATACCAACCATCGGGTTTATCGATAACGCCCTTAAATCCCAATTGATTAAAGGTTGTAATCTGTCCAGTTCCTTGTTTGACTTTAGGTTCTGTTTTGTCGAAGCCAAGTATAAGCTTGGCGCTATCTCTTACTTCATCCTCTGTTCTATAATTCATGGTTTTTCTCCTTTATTTCTTTTTCTGTTCTAACGCCAGCCCAATCAGTCTATCTGCCTGATCTGCCATGAACAGAGGAATGTTCAGTACATCATCATCCAGTTTCAGGTTGTTCAGGGAGAAGCGTACACGGAGCTTCACCTTATCCGGGAACAACTCCTTGAATTTCTTCAGACTCTTGCTGGATGTATTGGCTTCGGATTTGACTTCTACGGGGAAAATATCGTTCTCACGCTGGATCAAGAAATCCACCTCATAGGGAGGATTGGTCTGTGTCCAGTAGCGAGGAACCACTTCAAACTGCGTAATCAGAGTCTGTAGCACAAAGTTCTCGGTCAATGCGCCCTTAAACTCGGTAAACAGACGGTCGCTCTCACCGAAGGCTGTGGGAGCCAGATGTGCCAGACGGCGGAGCAAGCCGACATCTACAAGATAGATCTTGAAGGCTGAGAGATCGTCATAGGCTGCCACAGGCAGACCGGGGACAGAGCTGCGGTAGATCTTATGCACCAGACGGGCATCTACCAGCCACTGGAGAGCGTCCTCATATTCACGGGCTCTTGCGCCTTCTTTGACAACCTTATAAACGAACTTCTTGTTCTCTCTTGCCAGCTGAGAAGGTATGGACTTCCATATCATAGAGATTTTCGGGAACTCGCTGACGTTGGGGTGCTTGGCAAAATCACGCTCGTAAGCACCAATGATGCCGGACAGTGCTTCCTGCATAGCGGATACATCACGAGCCTCTGTCCACATCAGTACAGATTCGGGCATACCACCGGTGACATAGTACATCTTTAATTTCTCATACAGAGGGTTGAAGAAGGCATCAGGAATTGGCTCGAGCGTGTCCCAGCTCTCCAGGAAGGCAAGCAGATTCCCGTCGCCGTTGGCCAGCAGGAACTCGGAAAAAGCCATGGGATCTATCTGCATGAAGTTGACCTTGCCCACGGGGAAAGAAGACGGCTTCGCCAGGGCGATGCCCAGCAGAGAACCAGCGCAGGCAATATGATACTCCGGAGCGTTCTCGCAGAAATACTTCATGGAGTTGATGACCTTCGGGCATTCCTGCACTTCATCGAAAATGATCAGGGTCTTTTCAGGCACGATCTTCTGACCGCTGGCCAGAATCAGATTCTGAAGAATACGGTTAACATCCTTTGTGGTCTCGAAGAACTGTCTATATTCTTCGTTTTCGTCAAAGTTAAAATAGGCGGTATTCTCATAATAGCGTTTGCCGAATTCTTTCAGAATCCAGGTCTTACCAACTTGACGCACACCTTGCAAGATCAAAGGCTTGCGGTAGGGAGAATTCTTCCAGTCCAGCAGTTTCTTTAAGATAAATCGTTCCATAGATTCACTCCTCACACTTTTATTGGAGTTTTAGTGCTTCTCAATCACACTTTTATTATATGCGGAAAGCTCGAAAAATACAACCCTCATCACAAAATTATATGGATTTTGAAGTGTGCTGATCACACTTTTATGCACAGATGAGAATGCAATATATAAATATAGGCTGGATTTCACAAAAAGCGGAATCCAGCCCATAGACTAATCTTGAATCAACAATTGTGCGCTTTCTCGGAAGGACTCTTTGACACTATGCAGATAGCAGATAAAAACAGAAAATATATAGCCGGCATTTCCGGGAACATGCATGATGGATATGACATCATATTCAAGGATGGATATACGGAACACTGCCGGACAAAGAAGGATGTCCGGAGCTGTATCATTGATCACTGCAGGTGAGTCTTACGGAAGACTTCAAAAGTCTTACGGAAGACCTGATTTTTCGTGTTGCTAACGTGTTACTAACGTGTTACTAGCTTGTTACTAACGTGCAGAAATTGGCAGTATTTCACACAAATTTGAGCATGGAAAAAGTCCCGAAAACACTGGATTTTCGGGACTCTCGTTTTTGAACTGATTATCTCTTGGAAAACTGTGGTGCACGGCGTGCGGCTTTGAGGCCGTACTTCTTACGCTCTTTCATACGCGGATCGCGGGTCAGATAACCTGCTGCCTTCAGCGTCGGTCTGTACTCTGCATCTGCCTGAAGCAGTGCTCTGGAAATGCCGTGTCTGATAGCGCCTGCCTGGCCGGTGGTACCACCTCCACATACATTTACCAGTACGTCGAACTTATCAGTAGTCTCAGTAAGTGCCAAAGGCTGGCGCACGATAACCTTCAGGGTCTCAAGACCAAAGTAGTCGTCAATATCTCTTTTATTGATCGTGATCTTACCGGTACCTGGTACCAGATAAACACGCGCGATAGATTTTTTTCTTCTTCCTGTTCCGTAAAATCTTTCTGTAGCCAATGTTCTTTACCTCCCTCTTAGAATGTCAGTGCTTCCGGCTTCTGCGCCTGATGTTTGTGCTCCGGACCTGCATATACGAAGAGTTTTTTATACATCTCTCTTCCCAGCGGTCCCTTGGGAAGCATACCTTTCACTGCGAGCTCGATCACTCTCTCCGGTTTCTTTTCCATCATCTCACGAAGTGTGGTCTCTTTCATACCACCCACATACTCGGAATGACGATAGTAAATCTTCTGATCTAATTTCTTACCGGTAACTTTCACTTTGTCCGCATTAACAATGATCACATAATCACCGGTATCGATGTGTGGTGTGAAGATGGGTTTATTTTTTCCTCTTAAAATCTTAGCGGTCTCGGATGCAAGACGACCCAGGGTAAGACCTTCTGCATCAACTACATACCATTTTCTTTCAATGGTTGATGGGCTGGCCATATAGCTTTTCATTGGTTTTCCTCCTTAAAATCATTATGAAACTTCTGGCTTTGGGCTGGCAGAGGCTTATTTCCGTCCTCCCGACATAAATGCTTTATGGTAAAATGTTCTACCGGGGCTTTGGTTCGAACATTTACATACTACTTCAGCGGCTGTAAGCAACCGCAGGTCACACTTAGTCACATTGAATCATTATATTATACGCAGGCTCATGTGTCAACCGGTTTTCTTCTTTTATTTTCCAAATACTTACTATTCACAACCTCAGACATAAGCGTCGTAAGACGCGGCAGACGTGCACAGCACGGATGGTCTGAGGTCTGTTGGCGGAGGAGCCGCGAATAGTAACCCAAATACGGCTATGTCATCGTCTCCAAAATACTGAGCGTTTTAAATTTCCGGTCAATATATTTCTCCCGGATGCGATCCTGCAAACGCAGCATCTCCTGCATCACCTCTTGCTTTACCACGAACGTGTACAGTTTCTGGATCGGGGACTGAATGCAAAACTGCAGAGCATATCTGGTGGCTTCCTGCAGAGAAGTGTCATATATGACATCCTGGGGATACTCCCCATTGATAACCATCATTTTCGTTTCAAAAACATATCGCACCAACTCATTGGGCAGACTGTCATTCTCCAGCGCACGCAGAGCGGCATAAAGAAGATTAAGCATCAGAGAAGCGTCCAGATTTTCCTGACCATAGTAGTCAGCAAATTCCATAAAATAGAACCCGTAATAAACACCGTCCAGAGATTCTTTCACTTTTGAGAAATAATTGGAGATGTCCGCCTTTGCCAGCGTGTAAGCTGTTCTGCCCTCGTACAGAGTAAATGTGCCAAAAGAAAAAGGACTGGCCGCTGCCAGCAAGGTGCTGTTTGGTCTTCTGGCTCCTCTGGCAAAGGCGGTGATCTTTCCCCGCTCTTTTGTCAGCAGTACCACTCGCTTGTCATATTCCCCTGACGGCGTCGCGGACAACACCATGCCGGTCAGATCAATTCCCTGACTCATCCTTTACTTTCACCCTTTTCTTCATCCTTTGCTTATTTTTCAGAAATCTTTATATTTAGATTTCTTTGTAGCCAAAATTTTTGATCATGAAATCGCTGTCCCGCCAATCTTTTTTTACTTTGACCCAAAGTTGAAGGTTGACCTTCATTTCCAGCATGTCCTCAATCTCTTTTCTGGCCTGGCTGCCAATCTTGCGCAGCATCGCGCCGCCCTTACCGATGACAATACCTTTGTGAGAATCTCTCTCACAGATAATTGTGGCGTCAATATCCATGATATCACCGCCCGGCCGTTCTTTCATACTGTCGATGGCCACGGCGATCCCATGAGGGATCTCTTCCTCCAGGCAGCGCAGCGCTTTCTCCCGGATCAATTCCGCCACGATCTGCCGTTGAGGCTGATCCGTCACCGTATCCTCATCGTAGAACTGCGGGCCATAAGGCAGATATTTTAAAATGCAATCAATGACCGTCTGCAGATTTTTTCCTCTCAGAGCCGAAACGGGTATCATTTCGGCAAAATCATAAATCTGCCGGTAAGCATCCAGAAATCTTGGAATGTCCTCTTTCGCCACCGTATCGATCTTATTCATTACCAAAATCACCGGTGTTCTGGTCTGCTCCAACTGTTTCGCAATGTGGCGTTCACCCTTGCCGATAAAAGTGGACGGCTCCACCAGCCACAAGATCACGTCCACCTCGTTCAAGGTACGTTCCGCCACATTCACCATGTACTCGCCCAGCTTGTTTTTGGCCTTGTGGATGCCCGGCGTGTCCAGGAAGATGATCTGCCCTTCCTCGCAGGTGTAGACCGTCTGGATCCGGTTTCTGGTGGTCTGGGGTTTATTGGATGTGATAGCGATCTTCTGCCCGATCAAATGGTTCATCAACGTGGACTTTCCCACATTGGGTCTGCCGATCAATGTGGCGAAGCCAGACTTAAATTTCTCGTTTTCCATGTATATTACAGCTGTCCTCTCTTCTCTTCCTTTTTTGTCTACAGTTCTTCCAGCTTCAGGAACATGTCACTGGACGCTTTCAGCTTTTCCTCATTTCCGAGAACGCAGATACAGTCTTGATCAAGAACCGCTCTCATCAGAGGAGCCAGTGCTCTGATGTCCTCCTGATTGGCGCTCAGTACCTCATCCCGCTCTTTTTGCATCGCTTCTACCGTCAGACCGCTCATATAAGCATTCAGGCAGCGTCTTCCTTTTCCCGCCGGAGTCAGAGGAGTATCCATGTCACTGACCGTTCCGATCACATATTTGGTCATATCCCGGGAATCGGTCTCAAAGTGCTCCAGGTATTCCGGTATGCCCATATATACTTCGTTGGTTCTTCTCAGATGCGGATCGCGGTAAGATACAAAGTTGGTATCACCATTTCTGCCGAAACTGCCGCTGCAACCGTAGGCACCTCCCGTCACGCGAATGTTGCCCCAGAGATACTCATAACTCATGATCACTTTCAGCACTCTCAGGGCGCCTGTGTAAGCGTAGCCTTTTTCCTTAAAGTTTCCGCTGCGGGCCACATACTGTACCTTGGCCGGAGTCAGGAAGCCCTCATTTTTCCTGGATGTTTTCAAACCGCTGATATATGCAAGACCGCTCTTTTTTGTATCACCCGGAAGATGATCTGCCAGATGTTTTACACAGGTTTTCAGACGCTCCAGGCTATCCGCGCTGCCGGTATAGCTGAGCATAAACCCGCCTTTTTTCAAAACCTGTGACAGCAGGCTCTTTAATTTTTCCTTTAACTCGCCCCTCTTCTCGCCAAAGTGTTCTTCCAGATCCTTCACCGTCTTATAAAACGCAATGCCGCTGATGCTGTCATTGAACAAAAATGCCGGTGAAAAATAGGACATAGAGCGCACCGCTGCTGTAGCGCTGCCGGCGGAATTTAAGCTGGAAGAGGTTCTTGATTCCAATTTCTGAATAATTTCCAGCAGCCGCTTATCCTGTTGCAGATCCGAGGCAAACAGCATTTCCTCGATCATCTGGAAAGAATACTCTAATTTATCGCAGAGTGTTTTCACCTGAATACCAAATGCCACTTTCAGCAGAGACGAATCGCTCTCATCCGGGAACACACTGATACCGGGTGTAATACCGCCGGTATTGCGGTTGACTTCATTGTAAAATTCCCCATAACTGTAATGCTGCGTATTGACCATGCCAAGCACATTTTTCAAGATCCCCAGATAAGGCAGATCTTCCTGAGAAATGCCGGAGGCATCAAACAGCAGCGTCAGATAGGCAATGCCATTGGTTGGATAATCGTGATGCAGGACCGTGATCCCATCCCAGTTATATTCTATATTGCAAAGCGGAGCCGTCTCCTTCTTTAAATCATCCCGGGACAACAGGGGGATTGCCTCCAATTCTTCCTGCGTGGAGGGCGTCTCCTGGAATTCCCGAAGTTTTTTCGTTTTTTCCACCAGTTCCAAAATCTGCTCCGGGGTCATTTCATCTTTGATGGTCTGCAGTTTTTTCCGGGTTTCTTCCTCCATCTTCGCAGTCAGTCCCTTTTCGGGCTGAATGATCACAAAAGAAGCGTGAGGGTTATCCAATATCCAGGTTCGGATCAGCTTCTCATAATATCCCGTTCCCACCTGGTCTTTGAGAAATGTATAATCCGCCAGCTGCTTAAGATAATCAAAGGGTTTTTCCTCATCATAAAGCCAGCTGTCAAACACATCCAATCCATACATCAATCCCTTGGGGAATCCGCCATAATCCGCTTCCCGGAACTTAAATTCCATGATATTAATGGCAGCGAGGATCGCGTTTTCCTCCAATCCATTCTTCTCCAGTTTCTCAAGAGTTTCCCGGATGAGATCCCAGAAACGCTCTTTGTCTTCGGGATTGGCGTTCTTCGCGATAATGCTGAATACCGGCTGATAAGTACCGCTGTCATAGGAACTCATAATATCTTTTCCGATACCGGCGTCCAAAAGCGCCTGCTTTAAAGGCGCGCCGGGAGCCTCCAAAAGAACATATTCCAGAACGGCAAAAGCACTGGCCAGTTTGGTATCAAGACTTGTCCCCACCACCACATTGTATGCCAGATAAGTATTGTCCTTCTCTGTATCCCCCTGAGCGATGGAGTATTTTCGATAAACTTCCTGCGGTCTCTCAAAGGGGGCCTGCAGCGTGATTTCAGAATCCACCTGTATCGCGTCAAACTGACCCAGGTATTCCTGATCCATCCAATTCAATCGCTGCTCGGCATCCATATTGCCATATAAATAGATATAACTGTTGGAGGGGTGGTAGTATTTCCTGTGAAAATCCAGATAATCCGCATACGTCAGATCCGGAATGTGCTCCGGGTCGCCGCCGGACTCATAATGATACGTGTTATCCGGAAACAGAGAATTCAGGATCTCTCTCTCCAGCACATCCTCCGGGGAGGAAAAAGCGCCTTTCATCTCATTATAGACAACACCGTTGTAGACCAGCTCGTCCTTAGGATCCTCAATTTCATAATTCCAGCCTTCCTGCCGGAAGATCTCTTCTTTCTGATATATATTCGGGAAGAACACCGCGTCCAGGTACACATGCATCAGGTTAGCAAAGTCTGCGTCATTGCAGCTGGCTACCGGAAACATCGTCTTGTCCGGATAGGTCATCGCATTCAAAAAAGTATTCATAGACCCCTTCACCAATTCCACAAAAGGATCTTTTGAAGGGAATGCACGGCTTCCGCACAGTACGGTATGCTCCATGATGTGCGCCACACCGGTACTGTCAGAGGGCGTAGTCCGGAAAGCAATATTGAATACCTTGTTCTCATCCTCATTTTCCAGAACCAGCACTCTGGCGCCGCTCTTTTTGTGCCTCAGAAGATATCCAACGGACTGCACATCCGGAATGTCTTCTCTCATCAGCAACTCGTATGCCGGAATTTTTGTAATATCCATGATCTCGTCTCCTTAAAAAATATAGTTCCGCAGGCACAGCCACTTACTGCAGGAGGCCAAGCGTTTTCTTTAATTCCAAAACTTTATCCACGGAAGCGTCGATCTGCGCCTCCGTCACCAGCTGTTCATCAATAGCAGACAGTATCCCATAATATGCGTTTACCGGATTCTCGGGCGTCGTCAGAATATCCGCCCCCGCCTGCAGCGCATACATCACCGCCATATCCGCCCCGTAGTTTTCCTCAGCCGACGTCATACTCAGAGAATCTGTCATGACCGCTCCCAAAAACACTTCCTTTAAGGTCATAGTCACCATGCTTTTGGACATGGAAGCCGGTCGTCCGTCATCCATGGGATTCGTCACCTTTTCATGGGTCACTACTGCCAGCGCCTCTCCGGCCTCCGGGCGGATTTCCACCGCAACCCCCAGTGCTGCCAGCTCTTCGGAAGGTTTCTCTGCCAGACTATATGCCCATGTTGCATTTTCCCCAGTCATCAACTGCCCGGTTCCCAGGATTGCCGCATCGTCCTCTTTCTTATCCAGCGATGGTTTCGTCAGGCCTTCCTTCAGGTTGCCGGATGGATCGGCCATGATCAGGACCGGCACATTTCCCTGATCAGCCAGCGATGCTGTCAGGGACTTAACCGCTTCCACCTTCTGCAGATCCTCAGCAAAAAGTAGTATGCCCCCTATGTGATAGGCTTCCACATTTCGGATCACCGTATCCATGTCTGCGGTCCAGTCCTTTGTCTCTGTCATCTGAGCCGGGGACACCACCAGCATCTGGCCGGTTTTCTCCTCTCTGGACATCTGAGCTATCGTATCTTCTATCTGCGTCTGCGCATCTGCGGACAAATCGACCGCATGAATTGTAATTAAAATTCCAAATATAACCGCAAGCCGCAGCGTCTTGTATCCTCTCTTATTCATTCCTCATTCCCCATTTCGAATCTTTTACTGTCTGGTTTCTCTCCTGCGTCTCCCCGCTGCCATCCTCCTATGTCTTCTGTAAATGAAAAAGCACAGAAGACTTCCGATCAGAATACACAGCAAGATAGCAATCGCGCAGTGCATAAAATACTCCTCCGGTAAAATCAGAATCACCGGGTCAGTCTTAGAGTCAAATAACCAATAGTTATTTTGAAAGAAAATTTGATGAAACGTAACAAAAAATCTTTCCCAGCTTGGCGCCGCCAAAACCCCCAGGGCTGCCGGGATCGTCAAAGCCAGCACCCCCGCTATCCTAAGGTAACCATACTGGTGTTTGATCCTCTTTCGGATCATACCTATCACACAGCATGCAAAACTTGCGAGGCACAGATACTGCACTGCCACAAAGATCCGTTTCACTTCCTCAAAATGGATCCGGCCCGTGGCAGACATGATCAGAGACGGAAACTGCAGATCACCTTTGAACCAGAACTGATTATACTGTATCAGCGCGTCATAGTTGGCTTTGATGGACGCTGCGTCCATACCCGACCGTCTTTCCAGGCCCAGGAGTGTAATATCTATGTAGTATAGCCATTTAAAATTCAAAACCAGCACCGCTGCCAGTGAAAAAATAAAAAGCGTCAGTATCACCGCCAGCAGTACATTGCCAAATCCTCCGGATCTGCCTCGCCTTCTCCCCGCCATGGTTCCTGCTCCCTTCCATATTTTTCGCATAGCTGCTACTCTGGGCTGAACATTACTTATTCGAAAAAATTATAACGTTCCGTTCATTCATTGTCAACGGCAAAGAACCGCCGCAAAACATTAGTCCAACCGCTAAGGAAACAAAATACCCTGCCGCGACAATGACCGGTAGCCGGATGTCTGGCAGGGTATCTTTGTTTTTGCTTATTATTACTGTTTTTTTCTGCTACTGCAGATCATCTTTATTCGCCCTTCTCAAGAGCCAGTGTTCTGGTGGTGATATCGCATACGGAGGCAGGACCATAATACTGGATCGCGCCCGGGTAGATATAAGAGGTCTCTTCCGCCCACTGCGCTCTGTGCGCTTCGAAATACTTAAACGGCTTGCCGTCCAGCTCTACCAGCGCCTTTTTGATCACCGGCTTGTCCTCGCCGTGTCTTCTTTCCATGTTCATCATCTTCGTGATGGGCATACCGCCGGCAACCCACTCTTCTGCAGGCTTAGACAGATTGGAAACCTTGGAAAGATATCCGTTGTATCCATACTGGATCAGCATAAATGCATTGTAGCCGAGAGAGTAGCAGTAATCCGCGTCAAAGTTGGACGGGAAAGCGCATCTTCCTTCATAACCGAAGAAATGGTGAAGCGCGTTGAACTTGCCATGGTAAGTACCGGCTGCTTTTCTCTGTTCCAGTTTATCTTTCACCAGAGCGGAGAAGAGTTTTTCGGATTCGATCAGAGATACCTGTACATTGCCGTGCGGATCGCGCTCCAGGAACAACTGTTGCTGGATGGTCTCCGGCAGGATCGCAAACACCGCCATCGCCTCGCTGGACAGTCCTTTTTCGATGAACGCATATTTCTCTTTCCAGTTCGAAAGCGCATTAAACGCATCCGCTTTACTTCCTGCGAGCAGCTCATTGATCTCAGCGATCAGAGCAGAGAACTCCGGAACAAATTCCACCACGCCCTCCGGAATAATCGCCACACCGAAGTTCATGCCTTTTTCCGCTCTCGCGCTGACTGAGTCTGCGATCTGGTCTGCGATCTGGGAGAGGGACATCTTCTTCGCTGATACTTCCTCCGAGATGAGGCAGATGTTCGGCTGGGTCTCCAGAGCGCACTCCAGAGCCACATGAGAAGCGGAACGTCCCATCACTTTGATAAAATGCCAATACTTCTTGGCAGAATTGGCGTCTCTTTCAATATTACCGATCAGCTCACTGTATGTCTTAGTGGCGGTATCGAAACCAAATGATGCCTCGATATCTTCATTCTTCAGATCGCCGTCGATCGTCTTCGGGCATCCGATCACCTGCACGCCGGTGCCCTGCGCTGCAAAGTACTCTGCCAGCACAGCAGCATTAGTATTGGAATCATCGCCGCCGATGATCACGATCGCCGTGATGCCATGCTTTTTGCAGACCTCAGCAGCTACTGCAAACTGCTCCTGCGTTTCCAGCTTCGTGCGGCCGGAACCGATGATATCAAAACCTCCGGTATTGCGGTACTGATCGATGTAAGCATCATCAAAAATGATGTAGTCATCTTCCAGCAGTCCGCTGGGGCCGCCCTTAAACCCATAGAGGACATTCTCTTTGTCGGTCGCTTTCAGCGCGTCATACAGACCGCACACTACATTGTGTCCGCCCGGAGCCTGACCGCCGGACAGGATCACGCCGACCACCTGTTTTTTCGGTGTAGAAGTGTTGCTTCCCTTCTCGAATGTGATCTCTTTCTTACCATAAGTATTCGGGAAAAGCGCCTGAATCTTTTCCTGATCTGCCGCACTGGAGGTCTGGGCGCCTTCCTTCACGCAGATCTCTGAAATCCCGTGCCGGAGCATTCCCGGAAGTTTCGGGTTATACTCATATCTTGCCTTCTGAAGCGGTGTTAATTCCATAAAAATGACTCCTTTCTTTGAGCCGCAGACATGTTTTGCGGCCGTTGCTGTTCTGTATGTCAAAATTTCAACATGACCTTATGTTATAAATGCTGCCCTTAAAACTCAAACTTCTTCTCAAAATACGCTTTCAGATCTTCAATCTTCACGCGCTCCTGCTCCATGGTATCGCGGTCACGCACGGTCACCGCTCCGTCTTCCTCGGAATCAAAATCGTAGGTAACGCAGAACGGAGTTCCGATCTCATCCTGCCTTCTGTAACGTTTTCCGATATTTCCTCTGTCGTCAAACTCACAGTTGTACTTTTTCGAAAGCTCTGCGAAGACCTTCTCCGCGCCTTCGTTCAGTTTCTTGGAAAGAGGAAGCACACCGATCTTCACCGGTGCCAGAGCCGGATGGAAATGAAGCACAGTGCGCACATCTCCGCCCTCCAGCTCCTCCTCATCATAAGCGCTGCACAGGAACGCCAGAACCACACGATCCGCGCCCAGAGAAGGCTCGATGACATACGGAATATACTTTGTATTCTTTGTATCATCAAAATAGGTCATATCCTGGCTGGAAGTCTCCTGATGTCTGGTCAGGTCATAGTCGGTCCTGTCGGCAATACCCCACAGTTCTCCCCAGCCAAACGGAAACAGGAATTCGATATCGGTGGTCGCCTTGCTATAGAAACTCAGTTCCTCCGGCTCATGATCGCGCACGCGCATCTCCTCTTCTTTCATGCCCAGAGCTTTCAACCAGTTGATACAAAACGCTCTCCAGTAGGTGAACCACTCCAGATCGGTATCCGGTTCACAGAAGAATTCCAGTTCCATCTGTTCAAATTCGCGGGTACGGAAGGTGAAGTTTCCAGGCGTGATCTCGTTTCGGAAAGACTTACCGATCTGTCCGATACCGAACGGGATCTTCTTTCTGGAAGTTCTCTGCACATTTTTGAAATTTACAAAGATACCCTGAGCCGTCTCCGGTCTCAAGTAAACGGTATTTTTCGCATCCTCGGTAACGCCCTGGAACGTCTTGAACATCAGGTTGAACTGACGTATGTCGGTAAAGTTATGCTTTCCGCAAGACGGACAGGGAACATTATGATCCTCTATAAAATTTTTCATCTCTTCCTGAGAGAACGCATCGATCGGTTTCTCCAGAGTGATATCTTTCTCTGCACAGTAATCTTCGATCACCTTATCGGCGCGGAAACGCTCATGGCATTCCTTACAGTCCATCAGGGGATCAGAAAAACCGCCAAGATGACCGGAAGCCACCCAGGTCTGGGGGTTCATCAGAATGGCGCAGTCCACACCTACGTTGTAGGGATTCTCCGTGATAAATTTCTGCCACCAGGCTTTCTTCACATTATTTTTTAATTCCACACCCAGGTTACCGTAGTCCCAGGTGTTTGCCAGACCGCCGTAGATCTCAGATCCCGGGTAGACAAAACCTCTTCCCTTCGCCAAAGCGACGATCTTTTCCATTGTCTTTTCCATCGTTGTCCTCCTACTTGAATGTTTCTATATTTGCATCTGCTGCATACCTTTACAAATCGGTTTACTCATAGTCGTAAATGACATAAATGTAATTCTTTTCCAGATCTTTGGCCGTCACCGGGGAATGATCTTCCTCCACATACACCGCCGAAGAGGGCAATACCAGTCCCTCCTGTTCCACCTTTATGGTTTCCTCCGCCGGTTTTACCTCTTTTTCTCCCATGGGCGATGCATTGGCACTGATGTACACCACATCTCCGGGTACCCTGACCACATGGGAAGCGTCTGTCACCAATACCTGATACTCTTTATGCTTCAAAGCCTCTTCATTGGAGAGATTACTTTCTGTCACTTCACCCTTTTCCACCTTCTGGAACTGATTGTAGAACAGATAGCCGTCCATCTCAGCCCCCAACATGGAACCGCTGTAAAATCTGACGTTGTTATAATCGCCATAGTCTTTCCCCGACCGATAGATCATAGTAAGTGTGACCTGATTATTTTCAATGGTCCATTCTTCTATCTTAACGGCATCCGCGCCATGGATCTGATTATACTCGTTGACAGTGCTGTTGATCATGTTCTCCAGCTCCGAACTATTATAGTAGCCCTGATCCAACCGGTCTATGATCGTCTCCGTCACTGTCCCGTCATCCAGCACCTGCAGGGATGTCTCCCCAGGTTCCCAGGCTTTCTCTTCCAGTGTTCCACATGCATTCAGCATCAGTACGCACCAGGCAACAACGGACAGCTTCGCGACCTTTCCTGCTCTCATGCTTTACCTCCTAAATCGGTAACCAATCTATTACCAAGCAGACAAACCTGCTTTCCTGCCTTTCAATCCAAAGCAATCCAATTCATTATATCCTCAAACACGTACATTTTCAATAGGAAATTCTGTTTTCTCCCCTATACATCAAAACAGCTTCCGCCGATAAATTCCCTCACCAGTGAATTGTTCGGTATCTGATCTGCCGGGATCGGCACAAAATAGTCCAGGAATTTCAGGAGCCGCTTGGCCTCCATATATTCCGGAGTATCCCTGCCCACGCCAAACAGCAGCGGCTCCGCGTAGATCTTCAGCACTGCCAGTTCATAGATCAGAGCGGAGTTAAACATCACATCCGCGCTCTCCTGATGCGGGAAAATATGGTCTTCCTCTCCCCGGCGCACAGAGGGCCACATGGCGATGGTATTCTTTGCGGAGGTGCCTCTGGTGCGCGCGTCCCGCACGATGCGGCGCAGCAATCTGCCGTCCGTAGTGGGAATCCGGTTATGCTCATCCACATTCAGCTGAGTCAGGGCGCTGATGTAGATTTTGAATTTGCTCTCTCTTGGCAGGGAGTAGGATAATTTGTCGTTCAGGCCATGGATCCCCTCAATCACCAGAATATCATTCGGTCCCAGCTGTTTATATTTTCCCTTGTACTCCCGCTTTCCTATCTTGAAATTGAAGGTAGGAAGTTCCACCCGTTCCCCGGACAGAAGCCGGTTCATATCATCATTAAATTTCTCTGCGTCAATCGCCTCCAGGCACTCAAAATTGTAATTCCCATTTTCATCCAGAGGTGTTCGTTCCCTGTTCACAAAATAATCGTCCACCGCAATAGGATGCGGCTTTAAGCCGTACACCGAAAGCTGTGTGGAAAGCCTGTGGGAAAAGGTGGTTTTTCCTGAAGATGAAGGGCCTGCTATCATCACAAATTTCTTCTCCGGATGTGAGGCAATGGTTTCTGCGATCTGCGCGATCTGTTTCTCATGATATGCTTCCTGGGTCAGGATCAGCTCTTTCACAGAGCCTTCCACCACTCTGTCATTCAAATCCGCTACCATCCGGATGTCCAGGCTGTCGCCCCAGTCCAGAGAGGCCTTCTGAACCTGAAACAGCTTTTCCTCCGGAGCAAATGCCGGAATCTGATCCGGTGAGGTTCTGGTAGGCAGGCAGAGAACGAAGCCGTCCTGATATGGTTTCAGATCAAACCATCTCAGATAAGAGGTATCTTTTACCATATATCCATAATAATAATCCTCAAAACCTGCCATACTGTAGACATTCGTCCGTGACACTCTGCGGTAGCGAAACAGCTTTTCTTTATCATACATTCCATGACTGTGGAACAGTTCCAGCGCCTCCGTTGTTGGAATAGCGCGTTTCTCAATTGGCACGGCCTGCCGGGCAAGCCGCTCCATATATTCCTTTACCTGTCCCAGAAACTCCGGCGTCAGTTCCGGTCCTCCCGTCATCGTACAGTAGAGTCCGTCACTCACTACAAAATGTATGACGACACGATAGTCCCTGCTATCTCCCAGCACATTATGTATCGCCTTTAGCATCATCAGACACAGGCTCCTGCGGTAAGCATTGTACCCCGCCGCATCCCGCATGGTGATAAATTTCAGCACACTGTCTTTTTTCGCTCTTCTGTGGAGTTCCCGCAACCGATTGCCATCCATTACCAGCAGGATGGGGTCTGCCACGGTATGCTGGTATTCCTCCGCTATCTCCCCGTATGATATGCCATATGGATACTCTTTCTTTATTCCCTCTATTTCCAATGTAATCGTCTCTGGTCTGTTTCTCTCATTATCACCCATTAAATTCACCCCTAAACGTAGGCGTAGCGGGCTACGCTGAGGCTTTTTGACATGTGCAATCAGGAAAGAAGGCAAGTGATTTGGTGTAGTTATTTGCGAAACGCTGTACTAGCAATTTGCCGATTAACGCAGTTCCTCCTGCGCCTTCTTATTTTTCTGCAGTGCCTGCTCCACTTCCTGTCTGCGTGCCAGCGCTGCCTCCCCGGAAGCATTGGAAAGCTGGATAAGCACACTTTCTTTAATACCCTGTTCCCACTGTAAATATTCCTTTAAACACGAAGATTTCTTCTTCAGCAGGATCGGACCATACAGAGCGTCAATGTCCCGAAGTGCCTCATGTTCCGATATCTGTCTGGTCATCTTTCCAGTATGGCAAGCCACCCGCATCATAGGATAATACTTTCCGTCCTCCAGAACTATGTCCTCCTCTTCTATAGAAAACCCGTTTTCAGTCAGCCAATATCTTACCCTGGCAATCTCCGACTGAGGCTGCAGGATCAGTTCCTTCATCTTCTCTGCCACTTCCCGGCCTTCCTCCAAAATGCGGATCGTCAGAGCTCCGCCCATGCCGGCAATGACCGCAGCATCCGCTTCCCCCGGTTTCAGTTCCTTTAATCCGTCCGACAATCTGGTTTCAATTTTTTCGGTCAGCCCCTCCTCAGAGATATGTACTACAGCCCGCTGCAGCGGTCCCCGGTTTACATCCATGGCAATGGCAGAGGGGATTTTCTTTTCTTTAATTAAATAAATTGGTATGTATCCGTGGTCAGTGCCAACGTCAGCCAGCCGGTTTCCCGGTGTGACCAGTCCTGCCACGGCGCGCAGTCTTCTCGATAATTCCATTCTTCACTCCTAATCCAGATAGTCCCGTAGTTTTCGGCTTCTGCTTGGATGGCGCAGTTTCCGCAGCGCTTTTGACTCGATCTGGCGGATTCTCTCTCTGGTGACATGAAACTCTTCCCCCACTTCTTCCAGAGTGTGTACTTCTCCATCCTCCAATCCAAACCGCAGTTCAAGCACTTTTCGTTCCCGCTCCGTGAGCGTAGAGAGTACCTCCAGCAGCTGTGCGCGCATGACCCGGTAAGACGCCTCCTCCGAGGGCGGCGGGAAAGCCAGATCCGGCATAAAATCTCCCAGATGGGTATCTTCCTCATCTCCCACCGGAGTTTCCAGGGATACCGGTTCCATCATGATCCGCAAAATCTCCGTTACCTGTTCTTTGGGCATCTGCAGTTTCTGGGCCAACTCGTCAGGAGTGGGCTCTCTTCCCAGTTCCTGTGTCAAAATCCGGGAGGTCTTTCGCAACCGGTTCACCGTTTCCACCATGTGTACCGGAATGCGGATCGTCCTTCCCTGATCTGCGATGGCCCTGGTAATGGCCTGACGGATCCACCAGGTAGCGTAGGTACTGAAGCGGTAACCTTTCTGATAATCGAATTTGTCCACTGCCTTCATCAGCCCCAGATTTCCCTCCTGGATCAGATCGGAAAGCAGCATTCCACGGCCCGCGTAATGCTTGGCGATACTGACCACCAACCTCAGATTTGCCTCAGCCAGCCTTCTTGCCGCCTCAGCGTCCCCCTCCTTTACCCGTCTGGATAACTCATTTTCTTCCTCCTGGGTCAGCAGAGGTACTTTCCCAATTTCTTTTAAATACATATGAACTGGCAATTCCAGCTGTTCTGATTCCATGCGGATACCTCCATATTTCCTCTTACAACCAGTTTTACCTTATTCCAGAGAAATATGCAGTTTATCCAATTCTTGTAATCGTTTTTTTCCTGTAATGACCCGTTGCAGAGCCGCCATATCTGTGGTGTCCAGTTCTGCGTTCTGTCGTTCCAGCCCTGCCTCCATCACTTTTCCTACAGTCTCTCTTATGGCCTTTTTTAGTTCCGTGTCATTTTGGACGGGAACCTGGGTGTGAAACAGCTGTGCCGCCTGCTTCTGTTCCTGGGCGTCCGTAAAATGATCTATGATCCTCGCCGGATCCAGTTCTCCCAAATCCAGCTGTTCAAACAGCAGCGATGCCACCTGACGATAAAACTCCGTGGTAAAATCCTCCGGCGTCACACATTCTTTCACAGTTTGATAGAGCCCTTTGTATTCCGTCAGCCAGGTAAGGAGCATCCTCTGTGACTTCAACAGTCCGTCCTCTTTTTCCATAGCTTTCCGGCTCCGGAAAACCTCCGGCCTGGAGGGCACTTCCCCCTGCATCAGATAGCGCAGCACCATTTTCCTCAGGCCTTCAAAGCTGGTATGATATCGCTGGGCAATCGCTTCAATATAGTTTTCCCGCTCTACTTCCATCTCAAACCCGGCAATCTTCTTGGATACTTCCCGGAAAAACATGGTCTTGGACTCCGGATCTTTCATATCGTACCCGGTCTCCAAAATAGACACCTCAAACAGGAAACTGTTCTGAGCCTGATTGATCCGTTCCTGAAAAGCCTCCGTGCCCAGGGTTTTGATAAACTCATCCGGATCCTTGTACGGAGCCATCCGAAGCACCCTGGCCGTCAGTCCGGCCTCCTTCAGCAATGGAATTGCCCGCAGCGCCGCTTTTATTCCTGCTTCATCACTGTCATAGCTTAAGATGACTTCCTGCGTATAGCGTTTCAGCAGCGACGCGTGCTGGCTGGTCAGCGCTGTTCCTAGGGACGCCACCGAGTTGGTGAAACCCGCCTGATGCATGGAGATCACATCCATGTATCCCTCACACACAATAATATATTTTTTCCGGGAAGTCCTGGCCACATTCAGCCCGTAAAGATTCCGGCTCTTGTCGAACACTTTCGTTTCCGGCGAGTTCAGATACTTTGGCTTCCCGTCTCCCATAACGCGTCCTCCAAACCCGATGACCCGGTTATTTACATCCATGATGGGGAAGATGACACGATTCCAGAATTTGTCGTACATGCCCCTCTTTTCATCCACATTCATCAGCCCGGACTGACGCAGAAGTTCATCGCTGACACCCTTTTGCTTCAGATAGCGGTAAAGTCCATCACTGTATTTCCCGGCATACCCAAGACCAAAGCGCTGCATGGTCTCTTCCGATAGCTGACGGTTTTTCAGATAGTCCATCCCAGGCTTTCCCGCCTCGGTGCGAAGCTGGTAATAATAGTATTTCGCCGCCGTCTTATTGACTTCCAGAATGGCGGTGCGCAGATCCTGCTGCCGTCTCTCTTCTTTGGAGTACTCCTGTTCCGGTAATTTCACCCCTGCCCGGTCCGCCAGAAGTTTCAGCGCTTCAGGGAAGCTGTAATTCTCATATTCCATAATAAAGGTAAGTACGTTCCCCCCCGCCCCGCAGCCGAAGCAGTAATACATCTGCTTTCCCGGGCTGACAGAAAAAGACGGAGATTTCTCATTGTGAAACGGGCAGAGTCCAAAATAGGAACTGCCCTTTCTCTGCAATTTCACATAGCCGGAAATCACATCCACAATATCATTTCTCGTTCTTACTTCCTCAACCAGTTCCTCCGGATAAAACATTCCTTTTGTTCTCCTTCTATCTTCCTTTAGACCTGCCAGGATTTGGGAATAAACAGCTCCGTGTATTTCTGCCGGGAATACTGGTCCGTCATTCCTGATATATAGTCACAGACTATCCTCTCTTTGGGTTCTCCCCGCTTATCCATCAAGTCTATGTATTCCTCCGGCAGCTGATCCACATGATTTACATAATATTCATACAGACTCTGGATCATTCCGATGGCTTTCTCCTCTTCCGCCTTTGCGATAGGATTATGGTAGACATTTACAAACATAAATTTTCGCAGTCCGGCCATACTGGCTTCCATATCCGGCGACATCCGGATCTCGCCCCTGCCCTGACTGTTTCCGATCACATCATGGATCAGCGTGTTTAAGCGCTCCCGTATGGAATATCCGATGGCCTGACGATACTCCAAAGGAATTTCTTCCTCCCTAAGAATACCGGCACGTTCGGCATCATCGATATCATGGTTAATGTAGGCAATCTTATCACAGTAGCGAACGATCTGTCCCTCCAGTGTGTGGGGCGTGCCGCTGGTTCTGTGATTTCTGATGCCGTCACGCACTTCCCAGGTCAGGTTTAGTCCCTCTCCCTTTTTTTCCAAAAGTTCCACTACCCGGACACTCTGCTGATAATGGGCAAAGCCGAAGGGGCAGACTTCATTTAACGCTCTCTCTCCTGCATGGCCAAAAGGCGTATGTCCCAGATCGTGTCCCAGGGCAATGGCGTCCACCAGATCGTCATTCAGGCACAGAGCTTTTGCAATGGTTCTGGACAACTGAGAAACCTCCAGTGTATGGGTCAGCCTGGTCCGGTAATGATCTCCCTGGGGACTCAAAAATACCTGTGTCTTATGTTTCAATCTGCGAAACGATTTACTATGCAGGATCCTGTCCCGATCCCGCTGGTAGATGGTCCTGACATCGCAGGGCGGCTCGTACCGGTCACGGCCTTTGCTGTTTTTGCTGAATGAGGCATACGGACTGAAATATTCCAGCTCCCGCTGTTCGGCTTCTTCTCTGATTGACATTGGGCACCTCCCTGCTGTAAAATTTTTTCTTTCTAATCTTAACATATTTTGGAGATCGCTACAAGATGGGCAAAGCGCATCTGTTTCAGTTTACAGTCCAATTTCCCTGCGCATCAGCCACTACTGTCACGGTTCCCTCCAGATCCGTGCGAATAATTTTCGTTCCTGCCTCTGATAATCGATCCAGAACTTCCTGGGCAGGATGCCCGTATTGATTATCTTTTCCGCAGGAGATAATGGCAAGTTCGGGATGAAATGCTTCAAGAAATTCCCTGGAAGTGGCGTTCTTTGAGCCGTGATGCCCTACCTTCAGCAATGTAACCTGCCGCTGCCCGACCAACTCCAGGAGCTGCCGTTCCCCGGCCAATTCCAGATCCCCGGTAAACAGCGCTGAAAATCCGCCATACTCCAAATAAAGCACCATAGAATCCTCATTGCCATCTCCGGTGGCACATTCAGCATCCGGATACAGACATTTTATAGTCAGTTTCCAAAGAGAAAGCAGATCTCCAGCTCCGATATAGCCCGTAGGAATCTTCTGTTTCTCCCCCATCTCCCGCAGATCCCGCAATTTTTCCTCCTCATAGCCGGTATCCGGTAAAATAAGCCGTTCCAGAGTGATGCCACCGATATTTTCCCCCAGCAAATTTGGTTCATAATCCTCCAAAAGCTCCCTAATTCCGCTGATATGATCCTGATCCCCATGGGACAAAAACGCAGCATCCAGGCAGGAAATGCCATAATATTTCAGCGTATTCTCAATACGGTACTGCCAGACTTTGTCCACCGTACTGCTGCCGCCGTCAATCATAAAAGCATATTTCCCCGACTCAATCAAAATCCCGTCCCCCTGCCCTACATCCAGAAACGTGATACGAAGCTGTGGACGTATCCGGAAGGATAAAATAATAACCGCCGTCCATATCATAAACCATCCAACGATACGTCCTTTTATTCCACGAGGAACCCGCACATGCTTATCCGGGACACAGCACCGTAATACTAAAATGACTAAAATGCCATAGTACGCTGCGATCTGCCATATCGCCGGTCTTCCGGTGATCATCACCGCGCCCGGCATTTTCCTCTCCCACTGACACAGAAGTTCGAACCATCTCAGCAAATAATGACATGGCGCAGCAGCCATGGTCCCCGCCGGAACGCTGATCATTCCCACCACGCCGCCAAACATCCCTGCCGCCATCAGCAGAGACATGCAGGGCAATACAAATAGATTCACAAGAAACGCATAGGGTGTAATCTGATAAAAGAAATACATTGTCACCGGCATAGTACCAATCTGAATAGCGGCCGATGATTGCAGAGCCTTACCGATTTTTCCCGGCACCGGCAAAATCCGTTCCACCAAGGGCGTCAGGTATTGAAGAGATAAGATACAGCTAAACGACAGAAGGAATGCGGAATCCTCCAGATATTCCGGCATGCCTGTCAAAATGATCATTGCAGCGAGACCTGCTCCGGTAAGAGTGTCACTGGTTCTTCCCACAATCTGGCTGCCCAGCCACAGAGCAAACATTACAAAAGCCCGCACTGTCGACACGCTCATTCCGGTCATCAAACAAAAACACAGCAAAGTGACCGCGGAACATATCCCCGATGAAATAAATGACCATCTTCGCTTTCGCAATAAGCGGTAAATAGTTCTGCCAACCAGCGTAATATGCAGGGAAGAGACAGCCATAATATGGGCAATACCGCCTTCCTGATATAATCGCCTGGCCGCGCCGGAAAGTCCGATCCGCTCCCCCATGGTAATAGCAGATATTACCCCAGCGTCCTCCCTGTTTAAGATAGATGCATAAGATGCACAGAGTCTTTCCCGGCACTCCGTCAAAACATTCTCAAAACTCTGCCCGCCATCGCTTTTTTGCAGGATGATTCCATCATATAAAAACATAGCCACTTTTCGCAGGAGATAATACTGCCTGGCATCAAATTGCCCCGGGTTGGAAGCAGCTTCAGGCAATTCGCATTTTCCTTCCACAACGACCCTACTGCCAATATACGGGAAATCCTTTGTATTGCTTTTCATGTATACCAGCACTTGCCAGTCGTATTTAGTTTCATTTAAATATGGGATATTCTTTGAATTGGAATTGTCATTAAGAAAAGAAATCTGATTTAAATAGAGCCGTGTTCCTCTGGCCGTAATTTCCCGTTTATTTACCCGGCCCAGCACCTGTACCTGTCTTCCTCCATTTTCAGAATACAGCACATCCTCTGAAAAGAGGGGCGCCTCTTTTGGCACCCCCAGCCAATTGCCGAGTAACAAGACAACCACCAACAGTACCGCCCCGATACATAGCGGGCGTTTTATCATGGATTGTCCTCCACCAGAGCAGGATCTATGCCCACTCCGCTATTGTTTACTTTCGAACCGGAGCTGCTGCCCCCGGCGTTCTCTTCATCTGTCTCATTCTCCAAAATCTCTGACGAAGTATGAGACTCCGTATCCAAATTCTCATTGTCCGCCGTTCCCTGCGCCGGATCTCTGTCAACTGTCTCTGTCTCCATACCCTCTTCATCCAGGATGACTTCTCCCAGCGGTTCTGCCGCCCCGGACGCCTCTATAATATCCGGATTGCGCTCAAAAATCTGATCCAGGCTTACCTGACCCCGGAATCTCACATCGGAGTCGCCCTCAATCTTAAACCTTACCCCTTTCACATCGCAGGCATCACAGATGGCATTGACAAATGCATACAGGCAAGTCTCCGGTTCCACGTCAGTATCATTCAGCGTAATGTTAAACCGGCTGTCCAGATCAATGATGCATACATCCCCGGAAATCTGAACATTTTTGATCAAGACCCCAGGATCCACTACGGGCAGCAGCTTCTCATTCACCGGGCCCCGGATAATCTGCTCCACGATCACTTTCTCCATGATCAGATTGCTGGAATAATATACATTTCGCATCTCCTTCACCACCTTGTCACCGGTAGGATTAGAGAAGTAAAGATTCAGTGTAACATAATGATACGAATTAATACCGCCTTCTTTGGAATCGATAAAGGTATCTTCATCCATGGCAGCCACCTCTCTGCCATCATTGTCTGTCAATGGCTGACCGTCCACGGTAAAGCGTACCCGCAGCACACCGGGTATCTGCACCAGAGTCTTTACAAGGCTTGCCCTGAGCAGCACCTCCTGGACATTGGAAAGCCCCAGATAAGTGGCTGAAAAATCCACCTGCAGATCATCTACTCCCATGGTATAGCCATCGATGCTGACTCCCGTGGGCAGGGCACTGGCTACATCGCCGTATCCCGGATACTCATATTCGTACAAAAGTTCTTCCAGAATGCCGTCAAACGTATCGGACTTAGGCGTATAGTTCTTTTCTTCCAGCCTTGTCCCGGACAAATTCGTATAATAAATTGTGAATATTCTGCTATCTTTCTTATTACTACTCATTCCGCAGCCACTCAGACACAGGGCTAGCAGAAGAAAGAACAGCACATATTTCTTTTTTCCTGCCATTTGGTTGCCTCCTGACAACATGTTTTGAGCTGTGCCGCAGATCCGCCTAGGGCACATACTTCAAAGGAATGCGAACCGTAAA